>JACRCR010000176.1 GCA_016218925.1 Deltaproteobacteria bacterium
GATTTGGCTGCGCCAAATCGAATGCCGCGACTTGACCCCTTGAGAATGGCGCGACTTGACCCCCTGGGAGCGCGAACGTAGCGTCCGCGCGGGTTGCCATGCAGTCGTTCGTCGCCGCCGTCGTGCAACTGAAGTCCGGTTCGGACAAGGCCGCCAATCTTGCCGAGGCTTCGCGACTGATCGGCGAGGCCGCCGATGCCGGGGCCCAACTGGTTGCCCTTCCAGAGGTTTTCGCGTGGCGCGGGCCCCAGAGCGCGGAACCGGCCGAGGCCGAGACGGTGCCCGGCCCGATCACCGAAGAAATGGGAGCGCTGGCCCGGCGCCTGGGCATCCACATCGTGGCCGGGTCGATCCTGGAGGCGGCCGCAGGCGGCCCGCTTCCATTCAACACCACCACGCTGCTGGCCCCCGACGGGCGCCTGCTCGGGGCCTACCGCAAGATCCATCTGTTCGACATCGACCTGCCCGGGCGGGTCACTATCCGCGAATCCGACCTGCGGGCTCCCGGCGCCCAGCCGGTCTGCGTGACGACCGAACTCGGCCGCATCGGCCTGGCCATCTGCTACGACCTGCGCTTCCCCGAGTTGTTCCGCGCGCTGGCCGACCGCGGCGCCGAGATCATCGTGATGCCGTCGGCCTTCACCAAGCCCACCGGCGAGGCGCACTGGGAGCCGCTGCTTCGCGCGCGCGCGATCGAGAACCAGTGCTTCGTGTTGGCGCCGAACCAGTTCGGCACCAACACGCAGGGCTTCGCGAACTACGGCAACTCGCTTCTCGTCGATCCCTGGGGCAAGGTCCTGGCCCGCGGCGCCGACGATCGCGCCGAAGTTTTGACGGCGCACCTGGACGGCGACTTGCTGGCCCGCGTGCGCCGGGAGCTTCCATGTCTGGAGCACCGTCGACTAAGACCGTAAAGCCGTTCTTCAACGTCCTCACCGCCGAGCAGGCCTACGCGCAACTCGCCCGCCTGGACGTGCTCGCGACCGAGACGATCGCGAGCCGGCGCAGCCTCGGCCGCGTACTGGCCGCCCCGATCAGCGCCCGGGAAGACGTCCCGCACTTCTTCCGCTCCAACATGGACGGGTTCGCCGTGCG
This sequence comes from Deltaproteobacteria bacterium, assembly GCA_016218925.1. Classification (GTDB taxonomy): domain Bacteria; phylum Desulfobacterota; class Binatia; order UBA1149; family CAITLU01; genus CAITLU01. Next base: position 1,096 of record JACRCR010000176.1, read on the forward strand.
CGCCGAAGATACCTACGGCGCCAGCGAGACCTCTTCGGTAGCGCTGCGGCTGATCGGCGAAGTCCTGATGGGAACCGAGGCCGTGCAAGTGATCGAGCCGGGCGCGCTGCTGCGGGTCTCCACCGGTGCGATGATGCCGCCGGGCGCCGACGCGGTGGTGGTCGTCGAGGACACCGAAGAGAGCGGTGGGCGCATCCTGGTGCGGCGCGCGGTGGTGCCAGGCCGGAACACCGTCGCGATCGCCTCGGACCTGAGGAAAGGCGAGATGGTCTTCGAGGCCGGACATCGTGTCCGTGGCAGCGACGTCGGCGTGATCACCGGCGTGGGCTGCGCCGAGGTAACGGTGCACCGCAAACCGACCGTCGGGGTCGCGGCCACCGGCGACGAAATCGTCGAGCCCGAGGACGAGTTGCCAAGCGGCCGCGTGCGCAACGTCAACCAGTACCTGCTCGGGTCGATGTCCGCCGCCACCGGAGCCGCAGTCATCGACTACGGCGTGATCCGCGACAACGAACCCGCGCTGACCGCGATGCTCGAGCGGGCGCTGGCCGAGTGCGACGTGCTGCTGCTGTCGGGCGGCAGCTCGATGGGGACCCGCGACCTCGTGCTGTCTACGATCGCGCGCGTGCCCGGCGCCGAGGTCCTCTTTCACGGTATCGCCATCGCGCCAGGCAAGCCTACGTTGCTGGCCCGCGCCGGGCGCACCGCCATCCGTGGCGTGCCCGGCAACCCGGCATCGGCGGCGGTGGTCTTCACGCTGTTCGGCCGCACGCTGATCCGGCTGCGCGAGGGCGAGCACCTGGGGCGCATCCTGCTGACCCGCCCGCGAGTGCGCGCGCGCGTGTTGCAGCCGATCGCTTCGACGCCGGGACGTGAGGACTACGTGCGCGTTCGCCTCGAGCCGGGCGCCGGCGGCGACGGCTTGCCGGTCGCGGTGCCGCAGCGAGGAAACTCAGGTGCAATCTCGACCATCGCCCGCGCCGACGGCCTGCTGCGCATCCCGCGCTCGGTCGAAGGCTTCGAGGCCGGCGCCGAGGTTGAGGTACTGCTGCTGTGAGTCCGCATGCAAAATTCCTCCATCGAAAGCCGCTGGCCGAGGCGCGCGCGTTGCTGCTCTCCGGCGTGGCGCCGGTCGAGGCCGAGGAAATCGACACCGGTGATGCGTGCGGCCGCGTGGCGGCCGAGACCATCACGGCGTTTCACCCGTCACCCCACTACCGCGCGTCGGCGATGGACGGCATCGCAGTGCGCGCCGCCGATACGTTTGCGGCGTCGGCGCAGTTACCGGTGCGGCTGCGCATCGTGGCGAGCGGGCAGGATGGCGGCGCGGCGGCTCAGCAGAGCGCGGCGACCGCGGGCGCACAGACCGCGGGCTCGCGTAGCACGGAATCGGCGGGCGAACAGAGCGCCGCTGCCAGCGCCGCCGGCGCCGCCGGCGAACTCATCTGTCACGCCGTCGATACCGGCAGTCCGCTTGCCGACTGGACCGACGCCGTGCTGCGCATCGAAGACGTCGCGATAAGCGGCGACATCTGCGTGGTGAAGAGCCCGGTCCCGCCGGGGCGCGACGTACGCCGCGCCGGCGAGGACATCGACGCCGGCGCAGTGATCGCACCGGCCGGCGCGCGGCTGACCCCCTACGACGTCGGCGCCGTGCTCGCCACTGGAACGTCGCGAGTGCAGGTGCGGCGCCGCCCGCGCGTCGCGATCATCGCCACCGGCAGCGAAGTGGTCGAGCCAGGCGACACCGCCAGGCCCGGGCAGGTGATCGAATACAATTCGCGCGTGATGGCCGGTCTGATCGCGCAGTGGGGAGCACGGGCCCAGCGTCTCGGCATAGTCGCCGACGACGAAGCCTCGCTCCAGCGCGTCATCGGAGATGCGTGCCGCGGCTTCGACGTCGTCTGCGTGATCGCCGGCAGCTCGGCCGGACGCAAGGACCTCACCATTCCGGCGCTGGAGCAGCTCGGCGAAGTCTTCGTCCACGGCGTCGACATCGCACCGGGTCGCCCGGTCGCGCTGGCCCGCGCCGGTGCCACCCCGGTAGTGGCAGTGCCGGGCTATCCGGTCTCGGCGATCGTCGCCTGCGAGCAGCTTCTGCGACCGTTGCTCGCGGCGCTGCTGGGCACCGCCGAGCTTGCGCCGCGAACGCTCCAGGCGCTGGTGCGGCGCAAGATTCCCTCCCGGCTGGGCATCGAAGAGTTCCGCCGCGTGTGTCTTGCACGCGGGCGCGACGGCTACGTCGTAGCGCCGCTTCCCGGCGGCGCCGGCTCGATCAGCACCGTAGCCGGCGCCCACGGCTGGCTGCGCATCCCCTCCAACCGCGAGGGCATCGACGCCGGCGGTAGCGTGACGATCGAACTGATGGTGCCCCCCGCCGAAGTAGACGCCGCACTGGTAGTTGCGGGCCATCCTTGCCAGGTGGGAACCGAAATCGAGCGACGGCTACGCGCGCTCGACCCGCGCGCGCGAGTTCACTACCTGCACCTGGGAGAATTCGATGCGGCCGGAGCGCTGGCGCGCGGCGAAGCGCATCTGGCACTTAGCGCGGGCGATGCGGCGCACGGCGCGCGTGGCGACGCAGCCGGCGACGAAACGCGACTGGTGGAGCTGCGCGTGGGCGGCGGCGACGACAGGGCGTGGGCGGCTGCATCGAGCCTGGCGCAGAGCCCGGTGCTTCGCTTGTTGGTCGACGCGGGGATCGTCGCCTTGAACTGAAGCGAGGACGTTGCACGCAGCCGAGCGGAAACCGGCGCTCTCGGCCCGGTAGCGACTGCCACCAGCGTCCCAGAGGAGAAGTCGATGACACATGAACTGTCCTCTCCCCCGCGCGCCCCTCTTGCATTCCGTGTCGCCATCGTCGGCCACCGACCGCACCGCCTCCAGTTCGCCGACCAAGACGCGCTCGCGAAGCTCTTCACTACGTTACTCGTCGCGGTACGCGAGGAGGTCGTGGCGGCGAAGAGGCGAGACTCCCACCTCTATGACGACGCCGCACCCGTACTGCGCGCGGTCTCTCCGTTGGCCGAAGGAAGCGACCGCCTGTTTGCGGAGGCGGCCATCGACCTCGGGTTTGAGCTCTGCTGCGTGATGCCATTCCCCAGAGAGGAGTTCTCAAAGGATTTCGAGCGTCCTGATGGGCTCGAAGAGAACTCCCTTGCTCGCTTCGACGCCATCCTCGCGCGAGCAGCGAAAGGATTGAGCTGCTTCGAACTGGATGGGCGCCGCCGCGACGGCGGAGCAGCCTACGGCGAAGCAGGCCGTGTGGTGCTCAACCAGTCCGATCTGCTGTTCGTCGTCTGGGACGGCGAGCGCCGGGGCAAACGCGGTGGCACTGAAGACACTTTCGACGAAGCTAGACGGCGCGGCGTGCCGACTGTCTGGATCGACGCACACGCCCCCCACGAATGGCAGATGTTGCGACCGAACCAGCGCGTGCCCGCCGCGGGCAAGGACGGCCGCGTCGCTCCGCCAACCTCGGCCCCCGGCACTCCTGCTTCTCTCGACCCGCTGCGCGAAACCGTGCGCCAAGCGCTCGCGCTGCCCGAAGCCGCCCGGCCCCCCGCTAGCGCCGACCTCAGCAGCACCGCGGCGAGTGCAGCGCCGAGCATCCGTCGCTTCTACAGGGAGACGTGGCGGCGCTGGAACGTAGCGTTCGTGTGGAAGGTACTGCGCGATGTCGTTGCCGACAGGACGTACCCTTCGATCACGCTGCGCGTTAAGCCGTTCGAGGAGGCGGTGCTCAAAGACTGGCCGGACGACCGCAGCACACCGACCGGCCGTATCGTCGACACGCTGCGCCCCTACTACGCCTGGAGCGACAAGCTCGCCGAACGCTACGCCGACACCTACCGCAGCGCCTTCGCAACCACGTTCCTACTCGCCGCTAGTGTGGTGGGAATTTCACTTTTCCCCGTCGCCGCCAGCCTGAAACACCGTGGCAGCGCAGCGACATTTTGCATCGCTGTCGAGCTTGGCGGCATTGTTGCGATTCTCGCGGTCGTGGGCCTCGGACGCGGAGGGCACTGGCACCAACGCTGGCTCGACTACCGCCTCGTCGCCGAGTTGGTTCGGCACCTTCGCCTGGTGGTACCTCTCGGCGGAGAACGTCCCTTCCCGCAGGTGCCCGCTCAGTGGACGACCTACGGAAGCCCCGGGTCGACCTGGATGGCGTGGTACGTCCGAGCGATCGAGCGCTTGCTCGGCCTGCCGAGTGCGCGTCTCGACACTCATTACGTACTCGATGCGCTGGAGCAGTTGGAGGCCGTGCTCCGGGGGCAGGTCGGATACCACCAACGCAACGCGCGCCGGGCGTTGGCCATGGAGTTCGTGTTCCAGCGAACGGGCCTCGCGCTCTTCGGCCTGACGTTTCTGGCCTGCCTTCTGCATTTCTGGCCTCGTTGGCCGGAGCATTGGACGCAGCCGTTGATTTTCGTGGGAGGGTTCTTCCCGGCACTCGGCGCCGCGCTGGCCGGCATCGCCAATCAAGCCGAGTTCACGCGGCTCGAGAAACGCTCCGAAGCGATGCACATCGAGCTCGAGCGTCTCGCGGACGACGTTGCCGCGCTACGGGCCGCCGGAGACCCGGCCGCAACACAGAATCTGGAATCGGAACCGTCCGTCGCGCACGATCCGTCACTGCTCCAGGACGTCGCGGCGGCAGCGGTGCCGCTCTCCAACGCCGCAGTGGCCTGCGCGGAACGCGCCGCACGTCTTCTCGTAAACGAGGTACTCGATTGGCGTGTCGTGTTCCTGGACCGGCCGCTGAACCCGCCGACGTAGGGCGGTCGTTCTTTTCGGCCGCACGGCGTACAAACCTGTAGCGGCTGGCGTGGGGTGGTCCGCGCCGTTCGGATAGCATGCCGTCGCGCTTCTTCCGTCCGTCGCCTGCTACGGGTCGCCGGCCGGGGGAGCCGACAACGGCTCTTGCAGGAGGGCTTGGGCGATGGGCACGACGAAGCCAGAGCAGGGAATTCCTCTTCGTTGTCAACGGGGTACGGCGCGACCCCCATGGATCCGGAACGGTTACGCACAGCCGCCGACGCGCGCGAGGCCATGAGCCGCGCGGCGACGAGGGGCGAGACGACGACGAACGACGGCCGGCACGAGAGCGCCCGCTGCAAACCTGTAAGATCGCCTTCCGCTTCCTGACTCAACTCGTTCACCAAGAACCTCGGCACTGACACCGCAGCGTCGGCGAATCGCCGCACCCGACGACCCCGCGAGAAGTCCGCCTGGGAACCCCGACCCGCGCCTTTCGTGCGGCCGTTGTCGCTTCGCGGTCCCAAGGTCGCGCAGCAAGCCACTGTGTGGACTGCGGCCAGGCCGAAACCCATATGCGACGTCGGGAAGGTCGGGGTCGTAGTAGATGGCACCCAGCACCTGCGCTGCGGCGCGCTGGACGATCTTGCCTTCCAGCGTGGGGACGCCGATCGGCCTGAGGCGCACATCGGTCTTCGGTAGGTACAGACCCGGCGAACCGGCTTTGCCCGCTACGCTCCGCGTTTCAGCCTTGTCAGCGCGGCCGACACCTGAGAACGGCGGCGTCCGCGCTGCTGGCTACTTGGTTGACGCGCGCTTGGCGGCGGCGATTTCGCCGACTGCCTCAGTGAGCTTCATGAACGCGGGCCCGCGCGGCGGAATCTTCACGATCTTACCGCCTACGATCGCGAACCCGGAGCCGCCTTTCGCTACGCCCGGCGAGAGAAACGTCGCAACAATCGTGATCGGCTTTTTTGGCATGAACTTTCCTCCCAAGAACAACTCTCAACGTTACAACCAAAATACGGCGCCGGCGCGAGTATCAAGCGGATGGGCCTTTGCACAGACTCTCGGCGTGAGCCGGGAATTTCCTGCGAGTGCCTGACGCGCGGTTCGGTACATCCCGCCGGGGCGCGGTCAGAGCAAGTACCACTCAGGGATGCCTGTGTCTGTAACGTAGGTCACACGACACGTCGTCGTCGTCGGCAGGCTCGGCGGTTGCAATCCTTCCTGAAGGTGCTGCTCCGAACTTGAAATTGACCCATTGCCGGAGATTGCAGCGCAGTTCGGTGTCGCAATCCTTCCTTCCCGAAGGCGCTGCTCCGAACCGCCCCACACGGCGCATCTCACGCGGGTGAGCCCACCCGGTCGCAATCCTTCCTTCCTGAAGGCGCTGCTCGGCCGCGGACCGCGCTTTGTCGACCCGGGTCAGAATCGCTTCGATCTCGACGCGCTGTTCCACCTACACCTCCGTCAGTCCCTCATGCTGCCTGTCGTCCATTGGAAGCGGCGCATACATGTCGCGCGCCGGCGGTACAGGGTGGCGGCCTTCC
>JACRCR010000181.1 GCA_016218925.1 Deltaproteobacteria bacterium
GGTGACGTTGGTTGGCTGCTCGGCGGTGTTGTCCGCTGTGACCGGATCGGTCGAGTAGCTCGAGGCGGTCGCGGAGTTGCAGATATCCACTCCCGGCGCGGCGCAGAGTCCGACTTGCGTGGTTCCCGCCGTAGGCGCCGAGCCGGAGACGAGAACGGTCAGATTGAAGCTCGTCGAAGCCGCCAGCGCCAGGCCGCCCAAGCTGCACGTCAGGGTTCCGGCGGGGGCTTCGACGCACCCGCCGGGTGCCGTATCGGAAATGTAGGCGGTGTCGGTGTCGAGCGTATCGACGACCACGACATCGTCGGCGGCGTCGGGTCCGGCGTTGGTCACCGAGATCGCGTAGGTCACCGTGCCGCCCTGCACCACCGGATCGCTCCCGACGTCGGTCTTGGTGATCGACAGATTCGACGACGGTCGCGTCACGTCGGTCGGCTGGGTCGGTGTGTTGTCGGAAGGATCGAGATCCTTACAGTCCGATGCATAGGAGGCGACGATTCTGTTGCAGAGGTCTTCCGTGCCGTTGCACGGTGCGGTCTGCAACGAGCCGGCCGATGGTGCCGTCGCGCTCACCTGCACGGTGATCGTACGTGTACGCGTAGCCCCGGCGGGCAGCGACGCGTAAGTGCATGTGGCGACACCATTCGCGTCGACGCTGCACGCGCTCGGAAAGGTGTCGCTGACGTAGGTCGTGTTGGGGTCGAGCGCGTCGCGAATCGTGACGTCGGCAGCGTTGTCCGGACCGTTATTGGTGACCGAGATCGTGTAGGTCAGGTTCGCTCCCGGCGCGACCGGGTCGGTGCCGTCGGTCTTGGTCAGACTGAGGTTACAGATGTTGGCGACGGCGGTAACGTTGGTGGGCTCGTCAGCGGAGTTGTTGCCCGGAGTCGGATCGGTTGTCGTCGATGCGACCGAGGCGCGGTTGCACAAGTCCTCGGTGCCGTTGCACGGGCTGGTCTGCAGTGTGCCGGCGGTGGGGGCCGAGGGGCTCACCACGGTGCCGATGGTCAAGACGACGGTAGCGCCCGCCGCAACGTCGCCAAGGTCGCAGGTAAGAGTGCCGGCCGGCGCTTGCACACACGGGAGGCTTGAAGACGTGTAGGTCGTGTTCGGACTCAGGAGGTCGGTGACCACGACTCCGGTGGCGACGTCGGGGCCGTTGTTGTGAACGGTCAGGACGTAGGGCAGCGCGCCGCCCTGGACGATCGGGTCGCTGCCGGCCTGATCGGTCTTGTCGATGGTCAGATCGGCGATCGCCTGGGCGCCGCCGCGGATGAACTGGATCTCTTCGGCGTACGCGGTGAGCCCGGCGGTGTCGTTGGTCCCCAGTCCGGGGTTCCCCACCAGCAGCACCTGATTCTCGACGATCGTGGCGGTGGTGAGCGCGCTATCGGTCCCTACGGTGACGGTGATACTGCCCGAAGCCCCCGGCGCGAGATTGCCGAGGTTCCACGAGTACGACGGAGCCGCCGACACATCTGGCGCCGGCACCGATGAAACGAAGGTCAACCCGGTCTGCAGCGTGTCGGTCAGCACGGTGGCGTACGAGGTGGCCAGCCCGGCGTTCTGGTAGTTGATCGTGTAGACGATCTGGCTGCCCGCACCGACTTCTGGATCCGGAACGCCGGTCTTGGTGACCCGCAGCAAGGCGCTGCCGGCGGCATTCACCGCTACGGGTGTCAGCGTTTCGGCTGCCTTGAACGCGCCCGCGGGATCGCCGGCCGAGTTGTTCGCCGCTGAGACGTCGTCGTTGATCGTGGCGCGGTTGAGCAGGTTGTCGCCGTCATTGGCACCGGCGTCCACGCTGAGCGTCAGGACGATGGTTCCGTAATCGCCCGGAGCCAGGGTTCCGATGGTCCAGTGGTCGTTGGCGGGCGCGTTGTCCGGCGCCGGAACCGCCGATACGAAGGTCGTGCGCGGGTCGTAGGTCTCGTTGATCTCGACTCCGGTATAGGTGGTCGAGACGCTGTTGTTGCCGTACTCGATGATACAGGTCAGCGAACCACCCGGGCTCACCGGGTCGGGATTGCAATGCTTGTTGAACTGAATGTCGGCCAGTGGCGCGTAGCTCGAGATGTTGATCGCGTCGAGTCCGACGTCGGCGTTGTAGTGATAGCTCGACCCCGAGAAATCGTAGATCGTCTCGACGACGCTGGAGGTTCCGGTCGACAGGAACTTGATGCGATAGACGGTCGTGATGTCGCCGCCGGCCTTGCCTCCGGGGTACTGCGCCGGCCCCGCGCACGAACGGTAGGTTCCCACCGGAGGCGTGGGACCCGGGAGGTCGTCCCATCCGCAGGCGTCCGCATAGACCTTGTCGTTGGTCGCACCCGGTGGCGCCGAGTACGACACGTCGACCGACATCACCTGGAACAACAGGTTGGAGAAATTCAGGAACGACGAGAGCTGTTCGTAACCCTGCGTAGCGGTATCGGAAAGGACCGTGTACTCGACGATCTGGCCGACGTAGACGTTGGTCGGACCCGTGACACTGAGTACATCGTTTCGATTCTGCGAGATCAGGTGCTCGACGAACAGCTCGCGCGGCTGCGGGGTGCTGATGGTTGGATGATTGGCGGCCGATACCTCGATGTGAAACTCGCGCGTCGTGTTGTAGGCCAGCGGAGTGCGCCGCACGCGCAGCAGGAAATAGAAATCCTGACATTGTCCGGCCAACAGGAAGGGGGCGGTGAGGACGTCGGTCCCGCGCGGCGAGATGTCGATGTACGAGTTGGCGGTGTCGAAGATGTAGCTGGCAGTAATGTCGTTGGCCGGATCCGCTCCGGTGTTGCAGACTCGGGCCCCCGACAGAAATTCGTCGGGACCCTGTACGAGAGGGTTGTTGCTGTCGAGCCCGACGACGTGCCAGGTAAGCATGTCGATGGTCAGGACCGGCTGAGCCTGCGCCGCGACCGGGATCGCGGCCAGCAACGCGGCGACAACGCTAACGTGAACGTGGTCGAGCAACCACGAGATCGGCCTAAACATCATCTTTCCCCCACGCCGCGCCCCCGTTGCGAGATGCGCGGACTGGCGGCCTTTCTACACGCTTCGGTGGTCGCTCCCAACCGGGAGATCGCACACGCGGCCACGGCGCCCGGCCGCCGCAGACCCCGAACACCACCAGGCGGAGCGCTGTTGCTGGTCACCTCGGTTCCGACGCGCGGTTGGCTCCGGCCACAAGTCGGCTCTGGTCCGCGGCGACGCCGACGTTGTCGCAGATGTCTCAACTCCCGCCGCAGGGGCCGACCTGCAGAGTGCCCGCTGTCGGTGCCGATGCGGTCACCTGCACGTTGACCGGGAATATCGACGCGGCGCCGCTGGCGATGGTCCCGAGGTTGCAGGTGAGCGCTGCGGCCATCATCAGACGTGTGCAGCCCCCGTATCGCTGTTGTGCGTCGTGTCCAGGTCGACAGCCCACGCCGAACCGAGGCTTCCACTTCAGGAACGCGGATGGGGGTCCTCGCCCAGGGTGCGACCGGTCCGCGCTGTTTGTGGGAAAGTGACGCCGGGGGTTTGGTCAGGTGCGCGTTTGCGGCAGATTCCCGGATCGCCGCGGCCGAGCGGCATGGCCGTGGCGCGGCCTTGGGCGCCGGTCCGGCCGTGCCGTCCTGTGGGGGGCGGTCCGAGCCTTTCTGAGGAAAACGCATCATGAGTAGGAAGGTCTGCGTCATCACCGGAGCCGGGCCCGCGAACGGACGGGCTCTGGCCGAGAAGTTCGCGGCCTGCGGCTACAGCGTCGCGCTGCTGGCCCGCAGACCCGAGCCTCTTCGAGATCTGGAGCGTCGCGTTCGCGGAGCACGCGGCTACTGCTGCGATGTCGGGGAAGGCGCTGCCGTCGCCGACACCTTCGCCGCTATTCGTCGCGATCTCGGTCCCGTCGCCACGCTGCTCTACAACGCCGGCAACGCGGTGTTCGGCGGCTTCGAACAAGTGTCCTGCGATCAGGTCGAGGCTGCCTGGAGGGTCAGCGCACTCGGCCTCTTCCTGTGCGGGCGCGAGGTGGTCGGTGACATGCGCGCCGCGGGCGGTGGTGCGATCGTGGTCACCGGGGCGACGGCGTCGCTGCGCGGCGGCGCAAATTTCGCGGCATTCGCCTCGGCCAAGGCGGCTCAGCGGTCGCTGGCCGAATCGATGGCCCGCAGTCTGGCTCCCGAAGGAATCCACGTAGCTTACGTCATCGTCGACGGCGTGATCGATACGGCGCGCACCCGTGCGCTGCTGCCGGACAAGCCCGACGACTTCTACCTGCGCCCCGATGACATCGCCGAGAGCGTCTATCATGTCGCCACACAGCCGCGCAGTGCGTGGACGTTCCAGTGGGACCTGCGACCCTTCGGCGAAAAATGGTGACGGCGTCGCACAGTCGGCAACAGGAACCCACACGACCATGAAGTTCGCCACCGCTCTGGCCTTCAGCGATCCGCTTCACTTCGTCGAACTGGCCAGGACCGCCGACCGGTGCGGCTGGGACTGGCTGGCGGTATCGGATCACATCGTCTTCCCGCGCCGGCTCGAGACGCGCTACCCCTACGCGGACGACGGCAAGCCGATGTGGTTCGCCGATACGCCATGGCCCGATCCCTTGACTGCGATCGCCGCGATGGCGGCGGTGACCCGGCGTCTTCGCTTCCTCACGCACGTGTACATCCTTCCCGCGCGCCATCCGTTGCTGGTCGCCAAGCAGGTGGGCACCGTAGCCTACATGTCGGGCGGGCGCGTCGCTCTGGGCGTCGGGGCGGGCTGGATGAAGGAAGAGTTCGATCTGCTCGGGCGCGACTTCCACCGCCGAGGTGCGTCGATGAACGAGGCTATCGAAGTGATGCGCAAGCTCTGGCAAGGTGGCATGGTCGAGTATCATGGCAGCGAGGTTGCGTTCGAGGGGCTGCAGATGAGCCCGGTGCCGGCCCAACCGGTGCCGATACTGATCGGCGGGGTCTCCGACGCCGCGCTTCGTCGCGCCGCGCGACTCGGCGACGGGTGGATCTCGGTGCTACATTCCACTGACGAACTCGCGCTGCTCATCGGCAGGATAAACGAGCTGCGCCGCGAGTACGGCACCGACGTGAAGCCGTTCGAGATGGTCGTCGCGTGCAGCGACGCGTTCGACGTCGATGGGTATCGTCGTCTTCGCGACGTCGGGGCGACGACGCTTTGCACGGCCCCCTGGGTTTTGTACGGTGCCGATCCCGGCTCGCTCGAAGAGAAGCAGGATTCGCTCGAGCGATTCGCCGAGGATGTGATTGACAAGATGCGCGAGTGAGCATCCGGCCGGGTTGACGCGCGGCGGCAAGTCGAGAGGAAACGCCAGCGGCCGCCGGCGAAGGAGACAGGCGATGAGCGGGACCAGGGCTCAGGTAAAGAGCGGTACGACGGGATTGAAGGCCAAGCGCAAGCGCCGCACCGCCGAGGACGCCAAGCGTGTCATTCTGGACGCCGCCGAGAAGCGTCTTCGTGAACTCGGACCTGGCGGTATCAAACTGCAAGAGATCGCACGCGACGTCGGAGTCTCGCATCCGGCCATCCTTCACCATTTCGGCAGTCGCGACGGCCTGATGGAGGCGGTGGTGCGGCGCGCGCTGTTTTCGCTGCGCTCTGCCGTGCTCGACCAGGTCCGCCAGCAGATGCACGGTGAAGTCGACCTGCCGGCGATTCTCGATGCGGTCTTCGGGATCGTCGCCGAGCGCGGTCACGCCCGGCTGATAGCGTGGCTGATCCTGGAGGGATCCAGGCTCAGGGACGAGACCCGTTACATGCGCAGCATGGCCGAAGCCGGACACGTGCGCATGGTTGAGGGGGGCTGGACCGAGGGCAGGGACTTCGATTTCGAGGACATGCTGTTCACGGTGATGCTGGTCGGCATGGCCGCTCTCGGGGCCGGTGTGGCGGGAGACGTGCTGCGCTACAGTTCGGGGCTCGAAGACGACGCGGATGCCGAAGCCCGCTTCCGGCGCTGGTTCAGCCGCCGGCTGACCCAATACCTTGCGGGCTCCCAGCGGCCCGCGACCACCACCGCAGCAGCGTCGACGCCGGTACCTGCGAACGAGTCTTAGGCCGCCGGGAAGCGCTCGCGAAGCCAGCGGGCGACGATCTTCATCGCCGCTTCGCGACCGTTGGTGCCGGGCTTGCACCGCGGCGGCAGACCCAGGTGATCTCCGTCCACCAGGTGCAGTTGCTTGTCCGACGCGCCCGAGGCGGCGTGGATGGCGTCGCTGTCGGGAATGAACACGAGATTGTCGTTGGCGTAGGCGACCACGAGCGTCGGGCACGAGACTTTCGGGATGCACGCGAGGGTCGCCGCGCGCGAGGTGAGGCCCGACCAGGTCGAAAGCCAGGCGCGCGGCGACTGGTATTTGCCCAAGCCGGCTTCGCTGTAGTTGAAGGCGTCGGGCCTGGGCGTGAGGAACGATCCGTAGTCGCGTTCGCTTCGATGGATCGACAGGTCGCAATAGGCTGGGTTTGCCTCGGTGCGATTGACCTCCATGAAGCGACCGGCCAGCGCACGCCGCCACACGAACTCGCGCTGCTCGAGGGCGAGTCCTTCGAAATGCTCGTCGTCCATCTCCTGGCGGAAATGACGCTGCATAGAGATGTAGTGGCGAGCGATAGCGTCGATGCGCGCGATGCGGCCGCGTTGGGCGGCGCGGTAGCGCGCGACGAACTCGGTGCTGTAAGCGCTCGACTCGGGCGGCTCGCGAAACCCGTTCCTGGGATGGAACATGTCGAGCTCCGGGTCGATGGAAAGCGGATCGTCCTCGCGGACTACCGATGGGTCGATGCAGCCGAGCATCAACATGCCCTGGCCGAGATGGGCGGCCAGTTGCACGAGTCCATCGGCGACCGGAAGCTCGAAAGCGTTCAAGTCGTAGGGGTCGCCGGCTGCCGTGTCGGTCAAGCGGCCGGGCGGCTTCGTGGCGGCTTGCGACTGGTAGAAGCTGTAGAGCGCGCCGCCGGCGCTGTTGCCGAAAAGGACGATACGCTCGAACCCACGGCTTCTCAGTTCGTGCAGCCCCGCCGCTACGTCGGTGAGCAGCATTTCGTGGATCAGGCCGATGTCGTTGTTCACCCAGCGCCCGGTCTGGCCGAACACCGCGTAGCCGGCTTCCAGCAGCGCGGGCACGGCGTAGTGGCGGCTCATGTCGCTGCGCGGGTGCATGATGCACACGACGGTGCGCTCTGCGCCACGGCGGTAGAGCACTCCGAGCGATTCGCCACGATCCTCGGCCGTCAACGAGATGTTCTCGGTGGTGGCTCCCGAAGGCAGATGGTCGAACGACCACAGGCTCGGACCGAGGCGCGGGTAACGGAGCAGGTTGAGCGGCATCTGGGCGATCCTCTTTTCCTTCTCGACTCTTTGAGCCGACGAATCGTATTGCCGTCCCCGCTTCCGACCAGTCGGGCGGCGGGGACGGCTCACTAGCACTTGCGTCCCGGTCTCGGGTATCGTCGCCGCCCGGCTGGCATCAGGCGGGTCCGATGCTAGCCTGTCCGTAGTCGTGGAAGCAACGCTCAGTTTTTCTCCGAGGACCGGCCCGAGACTCGTCCAGGAGGAGACGCTTTGTCCGACGTTCCCAAAGCTTTTCATCTGACACCGCAGGTTCAGCGATACGTGGTCGATCACAGCACCGCGCTCGACGACGTGCAGCGGGCGCTGATCGCCGAGACCGAGGCGCTCGGCTTCATCTCCATCATGCAGATCGCGCCGGAACAGGGCGCTTTCATGGAGCAGTTCGCCCGCGCGATGGGCGCGACGCGTGCCATCGAGGTGGGCACGTTCACCGGCTATTCGGCCCTGTGCCTGGCGCGGGGCCTGGGACCGGGCGGCAGGCTGCTGTGCTGCGACATCGACGAATCATGGACCGCCGTTGGCCGCAGGTATTGGCAACGGGCCGGCGTCGCCGATCGAATCGACCTGCGCATCGCGCCGGCAGCCGACACCTTGGCAGCGCTCCCCGAGGATCCGGTCTACGACCTCGCGTTCATCGACGCCGACAAGACCGGCTACCGCCGATACTACGAGGAGATCCTCACGCGCCTGCGTCCCAACGGGGTCGTGTTCGTCGACAACGTGCTGTGGATGGGGACCGTCGTCGATCCCGAGAGTTCCGGAGAGGATATCGACGCCATCCGCGCGTTCAACGACTTCGTGGTCGCCGACCCGCGCGTCGAAGTCGCGATGCTGACGGTGGGCGACGGGCTGTCGCTGATCCGCAAGAAGCAATAGGCCGAGCACGCAAAGCGCGACGGCCCAGACTGGACCACGTAGGCCGTGCGGTTACAGAGGAGAGAACATGCAACGAATCGGATCCTGGTTCGGCGATCGTTTCGCCGAACGCCCCGCTTGGATGAATGCCTTGCTGCTGTTCGCCGCGGTCGAGGTCTTCGTGTACTCGCCGTGGGACGTCTTGTGCAAGCCCCTGGCGGTCGATCAGGACGTCTGGCTCGGACTGGTGCTGACGGGCTGGCTGGCCAAGCTCGGCGGCGTCGTGCACTGGTTCGTGTACGTCCTGGCGCTCTATGGTTTCCTGCGGATGCGGCGGTGGATGTGGCCGTGGGCATCGGTCTACACGGCGCAGGTGGCGTTCGGAATGCTGGTCTGGCCGATCGCATATGTCGGCGGCGCTCGCGGCTGGATGCTGGGGGTAGCCGCCGGTGCGGCGCTCGCCTTCGTCGCATTCGCTTTGTGGAGGGCGCGCGAGTTGTTCGACGGGCGCTCGGTTGCGCTCCCGCGTCGCTACGGCAAATGGGCGGTGGTGACCGGTGCGTCGGCCGGCATCGGTCTGGAGTTTGCCCGCGCACTTGCGGCCCGCGGGTTCTGCTGCGTGCTGGTCGCGCGACGTGAGGAACGCCTTCACGCCATCGCCAAGGAACTGGTCGCCACCTACGGGGTGGACGTGCGCGTGGTCGCGGTCGATCTTGCCAGTCCGGACGGCCCCGATCATCTGGCAGACGAAGTGGCGGACCTGGAAGTGGGGATGCTGGTGAGCAACGCTGGATTCGGTTACGCCGGCCGTTTCGAGAAGCAGGACCTGTCGCGTCTGCGCGAAATGATCGCGCTCAACTGTACCGCCAACGTGGTGCTCACGTCGCGTCTGCTGCCGCCGATGCTCGAACGCCGCAGAGGAGCGGTCGTGATCACGGGTTCGGTAGCCGGGCGCCAACCGATTCCGTACCACGCCGTGTACTCGGCGACCAAGAGCTTCGACCTGCTGCTAGGCGAAGCCCTGTGGGTCGAGCTCCACGACAGGGGCATCGACGTGCTGGTGGTACAGCCGGGACCGGTCGCCACTGAGTTCGAAGAAGTAGCGGGGGAGGCGAGAACCAACCCCGCGGCCGACGAGAGCGCAGCCTCGGTGGTAGCCGCGTCGCTGGACGCTCTGGGCCATCAGCCTTCGGTGGTGTCAACTTGGCGCAACTGGTTGCGTGCCAACGTCAATCGCTTCTTCCCGCGCTCGACGGTCGCGCTGATAGCCGCCGATGTCATGGAGAACCAGACCCCTCGCGCGATGCGCTGAGCAGCGGCGACACACGTCGCAGGAACGAAGGTCCTCCGAGCCCGGTCATCTGGGCGAGGATCCAGCGCTGGCGCCTCCTGAGGTAGACCGAGGGGCGATCCACGTGCAGCGACTCCGGGTCGGGCAGTACGGCGGCGAGCAACGCGGCCTCGGCGGCGGTGAGTCGGCTGGCCGGCTTGGCGAAGAAGCGACGAGAAGCCGCGTCGGCACCGTACACCGCGTCGCCGAACTGGGCGACGTTGACGTAGACTTCGAGGATGCGAAGCTTTGACCAGCCCGTTTCGAGCAACGCGGTGAGACCCGCCTCCACGCCCTTTCGCAAGTAACTCCTGCCAGACCACAGAAAGAGATTCTTGGCGACCTGTTGGGTGAGCGTGCTGGCGCCACGCACGCTGCCGCCGCGACGGTTGTGCTCCGCGGCTTTCTCGATCGCCTGCAGGTCGAAACCCCAGTGCTCAGGAAAGCGCTGGTCCTCGGCTGCGATGACTGCGATCAGCAATTGCGGGGAGATTTCCCGCCAAGACTTCCACGTGTACGCGATCGCCGAAGACCGGCTTGCACCGAAGCGAGTGACGCGGTCTTGCAGCATGAAGGCGGTGGTCGGCGGAGGCAGCACGGCGAGTATCGCCACCAACGCGGTGGCGGCGACAGATACGAGCAGCACCGACTGCACGGTCCAGGCCAGCAGTCGTCGCAGCGGGCGGCGCATCACCGCCACGTCCGCTTGCGCGCGGCGCAGCGTCGGAGAGGGGGTACGATCAAAGACAGGTGGACATTCCGCCGTCGACCGGGATGACGGCGCCGGTCACGTAGGCGCCCGCTCGTGAAGCGAGATAGATCGCGATCCCGGCCATGTCCTCGGGCTCTCCGATGCGGCCTCGCGGAACCTGGGCGACGATGATGCTTCCGAAACGCTCGAGGGTTTCCTTCATCATCTTGCTCTGGAACGGGCCCGGCGCCACCGCGTTGACCGTGATGTTGAGTGTGGCCAGTTGCCTGGCCAGCACTCGCGTGAGGTGATGCACGGCGGCCTTGCTGGTCGAGTACGCGTAGGTCTCGAGTGCCGGCACGTGCAACCCGTCGATCGATCCGATGTTGATCACGCGGGCCGGGTCGGCGGCGCTGGCCGCCTTCTGCAGCAGCGGGAGCAACTCGCGGGTCAGATTGAAGACCGACTTGACGTTGGTCGCCAGTACCTTCTGGAACGCCTCGTCGGTGGTCTCGGCCAGCGGCATGCCCCAGTTGGTACCGGCGTTGTTGACCAGTATGTCGAGCTTCGGTTCGCGCGCGGCGAGCGCGGCGGCCAGCGCCTTGGTCCCCGCGTCGGTGCCGACGTCACCGGCCAGCGCGATGCAAGTGCCGACCTTCGAAAGTTCGGCGGCGGTCTCGTCGCAGGCCTGTTGCTTGCGAGATGCCACGTAGACCTTGGCGCCGTTCTCGACGAAACCGCGGGCGATCATCAAGCCGATGCCGCGCGAACCGCCGGTTATCAGCGCCACTTTGCCTTCGATGGAAAACAGATTCTTCACGGGGGCCCTTCCTTCGCTGTTCGTGTCGGTCACTGCTTCAGCTTGCGCGCCAACGCGTCGGCCACCAGCACCAGCCGATCGTTGCCGAAATACATGTCGTCTTCATCTACGAAGATGGTCGGCGAACCGAAGCCGCCGCGTTCGATCAGCTCGTCGGTGTTGGTTCGCAGCCGCTCCTTGTAGTGCGGCGATGAGATCTTGTCGAAAAACTCGTGCTGGTCGAGTCCCACCTCCGAGACGACTGCGGCCAGCACCTCGTCGCAAGAGATGTCGCGCAGGTTGCCCCAATACGTTTCGAAGACGCGGCGCGAGTAGCGGCTCACGCAGCCGTGTTCTTCGGCCACCAAGGCTCCACGCATCGCCTTGGCGCTGTTCACCGGGAAAACCGGCGGTTGGCCGATGTTGAGGCCGTACAACCGCGCCCAGTCCTGGAGGTCCTTGACCGCGTAGCGAAGCTTCGGGAACACCGGGCTGCGGCGCTGTTCGTAGACGCTCTGGTTGACGGCGTTGAACACCCCCCCAACCAAGATGGGCCGCCAGATCAGTCGTGCCTCGCCCTCGGCCGCGACAGCCTCGATGCGATGGAAGGCGAGGTAGGTCCAGGGACTCGAGCAGTCGTAGAAGAACTCCAGCTTGATCATGCAAACTTCCCGGAAAATCCCACGCGTGAGATTCGCAGCCGGCGCGATCCTGCCACGGCACGAGGTCCGCGGCCAGCAGTCGTGGCGGGCCGTCGCGGATCCGGCGCAGCCGCGCCAGTTGTGGTGCGGTTTTTGTTGACTGGGATCGTCTGCCGGCGTCAGCATTTTGGTGCCGCCATCCCGGTGAACAGGTTCGTCGCCTGTCGCCGCCGTCTCGGTGAGCGGGCCTGAGGCCCGTCGCCGCCATCCCGGTGCCAGCGCGTGGGCCTAGAGCCACCGAACAACAGGAGGACCACGTCATGAGAGCAATTTTCTGGGCGCTGGTCGCCATCGCCGCGTTCGCTTTCACCACCGCGGCGGTGGCGGCGACCGCCGACCACTTGGAGTGCTACAAGATCAAGGACGGCAGCAGGATCGCCGGAAGCGTAGATCTCACCTCGGCCCAGTTCGGCTATCAGCCGGGCTGCCGGGTCGCCAAGGGGATGCAGTTTTGCGTTCCGGTGAGCAAGAACGTGACGGGCCTGACTGTCAACGGGCAAACCGCGACGCCGCTTCCCGTCTACGGGCCGCCGGTCACCGACGATCGCATCTGCTACAAGATCGTCTGTCCGAAACTTCTCGTTCCGATCGCCGATCAGATCGTGACCGACCAGTTCGATTCTCGTACCATCAGCAGGTTCAAAGCCTCGATGATGTGCACGCCGGCGATCAAGAGCGACACATACTGCGGTGACGGCGTGATAAGTCCGGGCGAAGACTGCGACGGTGCGGCGCTCGGCTCGTGCACGGTGGGTTGCCAGAGCGACTGCACCTGCACCTGCGAGACCGCGTGCTGCTACATGGAGAACACGGCGGCGCCGCCCGACACCGAGTGCTTTGAGTACCAGGGCACTCCTTCGCAGGTCACCTGGTTCATCAACAGTTGCAATCCGGGTGGGATGCCGCCGGCGCCCGGCAGTCTTCCGGCCGCGGCGACGCTCAATTCCGCGGTGCTAGGTCCTTGCCAGGCCGGCCCGATGTTCGGGTTTAGCTGCATCGCGGGCGGGCCCGGCGCCGGCAATCTGCACGTGATGCCGGCCGAGTCGACCTGTCCGTAGCAGGCCCCGGGCGGCGTTCAGCCCCGACGCTCGCGGCGGGACCGACCACTACCGGTTGGTCCCGCCGTTGGCGCCGGACCTACCTCCGGGGCGTCCTGCCCTGCGTGGACGCGCCTTTGCTCCGCGCGCGGATCAACGCAACCAAAGCGGGCGTCCCGCCCTGCGTGGACGCGCCAGTTCTCCGCCGTTAGGGCACGAACGGTTTTGCCCCCGTCTCGGGGGTTTCTTCTTGACACGGGTGAGTGGACGGCAGGAGCATCTCGTCGCCGCAATCGCGGCGCGGGCTTGGTGCCCGTCGCTGCCATTGCGGTGCGTGGGCTCGGCACCCGCCGCAGCAACTGCGGCGTGCGGTTCCCGCACCGATAGCAGTCAACCGACAGGAGGGAATGTGATGAGAGCGATATCTCTAGCTGCGTTCACCGTTGTCTTGGTCGCTGTTGCGTCAACCGCAGCGGCGGCGACCGCCGATCACCTGAAGTGCTACAAGATCAAGGATCCCGTCGCGATTGCCGCGGTCGTCGATCTCAACTCGGTGCAATTCGGACTCGAGTCGGGCTGTAAGGTCTCCAAGGCCGTGCAGTTCTGCGTACCGGTGACCAAGAGCGTGACGAGTCTGCTCGTTGACCACTTGTCCACGACTCCGCTTCCGATCTACGGGGGGCCGCCGCTGAACGAAGATCGTATCTGCTACAAGCTGCGCTGTCCGACCCCGGCGGTGCCGATCGCCGACCAGGTTGTGACCGACCAGTTCGACTCGCGCACGATCAGCCGCTTCAAGGCCGCGATGGTGTGCACGCCGGCGGTAAAGGGAGCTTCGTACTGCGGCGACGGCGTCATCGACGCCGGTTTGGGCGAGGACTGCGACGGCGCGGGCGCACTCGGCAGTTGCACGGCAGGCTGCCAGAGCGATTGCACCTGCGCCTGCGAAACCGCGTGCTGCTATGTCGAGGATGTCGCGACCCCGCCGGAGACCCAGTGTTTCCAGTACACCGGTATGCCGACGCAGGTGGCGGCATTCGGGACCGCCTGCTCGGTGGGAGGGGTGGGAGTGCCTGGAAGTATTCCTGCCGGAACGATGTGGAACAGCGTGCTGGGCGGGCCATGCGGTCCCAACCCGGTATTTGGCGGTTTTCCGGGCTGCTCTCTCGGCCCTCCCGGCGTCGGCAACCTGCACGTGCTGCCGACCGATTCGAGTTGTCCGTAGACCGCGGGTGGTGTGCCAGGCCGTTGACGAGCCCAGGCCCGGTCGGGAATTCTCAAACGGACTGCCGCGCTCTGACGCCTGCGACGGGGCCGACCTGTAACGGTCGGTCCCGCCCTTGGCGCCGGATTCGTCCAGAGGCTATCGTGCGCCGCGATGGCCAGAGACAAGCTCTGCTTCGTCGCCAGCGAAGCGGCCAATGCGCAGCGAGCCTACGGCGATCTGACGGCCCGCTACGGCAACGTGCCGGCCGAGCAGGCCGACGTGATCGTCGCGCTCGGCGGCGACGGTTTCATGCTTCAGACCCTTCACGACCACATCCGCGCCCAGGTGCCGATCTACGGCATGAACAAGGGCACGGTCGGCTTTCTGCTCAACGACTACCAGGAAGAAGGTCTGCCCGACCGCATCCGCGGTGCGGTCCAGACCTTCATCCATCCGCTGGCGATGCGGGCCCTGCGCGCGGATGGCCACACCACCGAAGCCCTCGCCATCAACGAAGTCGCGCTTCTTCGTCAGACCCACCAGGCCGCCAAGGTTCGCATCTCGATCGACGCTCAGGTGCGGCTGGAAGAACTGGTCTGTGACGGCGTGCTGGTGGCCAGTCCGGCCGGCAGTACTGCCTACAATCTGTCGGCGCACGGTCCGATCCTGCCGCTGCGTTCGGGTCTGCTGGCGCTGACGCCGATCAGTGCCTTCCGTCCACGGCGTTGGCGAGGAGCGCTGCTGCCGAGCGACGCCGAAGTCCGTTTCGAGATACTCGACTCGGCCAAGCGTCCGGTGAGCGCCACCGCCGACGTGACTGAGGTGCGTGACGTTTGCGAGGTCTGGATTCACGAAGAACGCTCGGTGAGACTCGAACTCTTGTTCGATCCCGAGCACGGCCTCGAGGAGCGCATTCTCAAGGAGCAGTTCATCCCGTAGACGCCGCCGCGTCGAGCGCATCATCGCAGGAGAAGATAGATGGCCTTCGAAGACATCCTGTTCGAAAAGAGCGAGCAGATCGCCTGGGTGACGATCGACCGCGAAGCCAAGGGCAACGCGTTTCGCCGTCAGACAGTGCGCGAGATCATCGATGCGCTCGAAGATGTCCGCCGCGATCCCGACATCCGCAGCGTCGTCCTGACCGGCACGGGAACCCGCTTCTTCTGCCTGGGCGGCGATCACGACCCTGCCGAGCACGAAGACGACCGCCTTCACTACGGCAACATGTTCCCGGTGGTCGACCTCTACGACCTGATCGACAAGCTGCCCAAGCCGGTGATCGCGATGGTCGGCGGTTTCGCGGTCGGCGGCGGCAACGTGCTGGCGCTGATGTGCGACCTGACCATAGCGTCGCGCGCCGCCGCGTTCCGGCAGGTGGGACCGCTGATGGGCAGCTTCGATGCCGGTTTCGGCACCTGGTACCTGGAAGAAGCCGTCGGTCGCAAGAAGGCCAAAGAGATCTGGATGCTCAACCGCAAGTACTCGGCCGATGACGCACTGGCAATGGGATTGATCAACGAGGTCGTCGAACCGGACGCGCTGCGCGCCCGTGTCACCGAGATCTGTGCCGAACTGGCCGAGCGGGGACCACAGGCGCTGGCGGCTTTGAAAGCCTCGTTCCACGCTCGCCACAACGGCGTGGCCGGGCTTTCGCGCGTATCGCTGGATTTGCTGACCCCTGCCTACTACCGCAGCGAGGAGTCCAAAGAGCTCGGTCGCGCGTTCGCCGAGCGCCGGCGTCCAGACAAGAGCAAGTTCCTGCGGTGAGCGTGATTGCCGGCAAAGCCGACGAGCACGCCAGAGGAGTCGTAGCCGCCGCCGGTTGGCGCGCGAGTTCGGCCTTCCTGTTGGCAGTGCTGGTGTTCGCCAACATCATGAACTGGGCCGATCGGCAGGTCGTTCCGATCCTGTTCGGCTCGATCAGGCGCGATCTGGCGCTGTCCGATACCGAGCTCGGCGTGATTGGAGGAGTGGCGTTCTCGCTGATCTACGCGGTGGCCTCGTTCGTCTTCGGCTACTACGCCGATCGCACCTCGCGCCGCAGCATCATCGGCTTCGGACTGCTGGCCTGGAGTCTGTCGACGGCGGCCTGCGGCTTCGCCACCGGTTTCTGGAGCTTGTTCGTGGCGCGCTTCTTCACCGGAATCGGAGAGGCCTCGTTCTACCCGTGCGCGATGTCGCTGGTCACCGACGGTTTTGCGGCCGATCGGCGCGGGCGCGCGGTCGGGCTGCTCGGGGCGGCGGCAGCGGTGGGCGGCGGACTCGGAGTTGGCCTGGGCGGTCATCTGGCCGACACCCTCGGTTGGCGCAACGTGTTCTTCGTTTACGGCGTAGCCGGTGTGGTGCTGGTCCCGTTTGTGTTGATGCTCGTCGAACCGGCGCGACCCGAGGACGACGGCGAGGATGACGTCGCGACCATGCGCGCGCTCAAAGATATCTTCGGCGATGCGCGGCTGCTGTGGGTATGGACGAGCGGCGCGTTGCTCATCGCCGCAGCCACCGGCTGGGCCGCATGGACGCCCTCTTTCTTCGAGCGCGACCTTGCCTTCGACGCCACCAAGGCTGGCATCGTCTTCGGCGCCGCCCAGCTGATCGGCGGAGTGGCCGGAAGCCTGATAGGAGGGCGTTTGGGCGACATGCGGCGCTCGCGCCGTTTTGCCGGTCAACTCGACGTGTCGGTGCTGTCAGGCCTGCTGGCCGCGCCGCTGTTTGCGCTGGTGCTGTGCGAAGGTTTCCCGCTGTGGGTGGTCATCACCGGTAGCCTGCTCGGCTCGCTGGCCGTCTACGCGTATCTGCCGAGTTTGCAGACCGCGGTTGCCGAGCTGGTTTCACCCAAACGGCTGGGGATCACGTTTGCCGTGCACGTGCTGTTCCTGAGCGGGATCGGCGCGGCGGTCGGTCCGTTCGTTGTCGGCTGGGCATCGGATCTGACCGGCAATCTGCGCCTCGCTCTGTCGCTTCCTGTCGTTGCGATCGTGCTCGCGGCGGCTGGCGCCTTCATTGCGGGTCGCGTGATGCGCGCGCGTACTCCGCTGCTCGATGCGGCGCGGCAGCGGAGCGCCTGAAACGGGCGGGCGCGGCGACGATCAGGCACGCGTCAGCGACCGCCGCTGTAGCGCGAGGGTTCAGTGGTCTTCGCGTAAGTCAGGGTCGCGCTCGCGCAGCGCGCGTCATCGACGCGCAGTTGCATCGCGACCTCGGTCGCGGCCGAAAGCTGCACGGCCACTCCTACCGGCAGGCTCGCCATGCCTTTGGCGGCAGCGTTGCGGCCGAGCACTTTGGCTGAGCCCGCGCCTGTGGCGCCGGGTTTGACGGTGACTTGCCCGATACCGGCCGCCGAGGCGCGCGCGTCCTTGTACCGCCAGCCCAGGCCGGCCAGGCGCCAACACGCCGATCCATTGCAGGTGAGGCCGGCGCGGTCGACGAAGAACTCACCGGCGAGCATTGCGTCGGCGTACAAGCACAGCGAGTAGCGCGAGTGGCCTTCTACCGGGTCGCCGAAGTCGGCCCGCGTCGTAGGCTGGTCGAAGGCTTTCCACTGAGCCTTCAGCTTTTCCGATCCTGGTCGCCGCTCGTCGACCGTCAGCGAGGCGCCGTAGGCACCGATGCAGGCCGAGTCTTCGAGCACCGCCGGACACGGTTCGATCACGTCGATCACGATCGTGTCGGTGCTGGTTCCCGCGGGTCCGGTCACCGTGAGACGCAGTTCCACGGCACCCGGGGCTGCCGGTGCGGTGAACGACACCGTGGCGGTCGCGCCGGCGGTGAGCACCACGGCGTTGCCGGCGGTCTGTTCCCACATCCACGTGGCGACGTTTCCGACGGTTGCCGATCCGTCAACCTCCACCATCTGTCCGACACGCACCGTGCGGTCGCGCCCGGCCAGCGCGATCAGGTTGGGGATGCCGGGGCCGCCGAACTTCGCCGCCAGCAGATCGATCAACGGCTGGTTGGCGCCGGCGGGTTCGGGGAACCCGAACGTGTTGGTGTAGATGCCGAAGTTGGAACTGTGCCAGTCGAACCACTGCGCGCCGGCGCCGTACTGTTCGAAGAGGTCGAGCATGTCGGTGGTCCACTGCGCGCCACCGCGGTCGCCGCTGAAGTTGCGCGGCGACAGTCCGAACTCGCCGATGTTCACCGGCACCGCGTTGGCCTGATAGAAGGACATGCCTTCCGCAAGCAGCGTGGTTTCGAGCCACGTTCTGGTGAACGGAGTGAATGTTTCCCAGGGAGCCAATCGCTGCAGCCGCATTCCCAGTCCGCCGCTTCCGGTCATTGCGTCGGCCTTCATCCACCCGCTGATGCGGTAGCGATGTCCGTGCTTGACGGCGAACAGCAACTTGTGGGCGCCCGCCGTGTAGGTAGCGCTGGCGCTGCGCAGCGAGATCGCGCCGCTGCCGCGATGACCGGTGCTCTCCGAGCCCCAGCTTCCGGATCCGGAGATCGCGCTGCCGGCCCAGTTCTCGGTGAAAGAGTGGAACGGCGCGTACTCGCTGATCGAGTACACCTCGGCCGGCCGGCGCTCGATGTCGACGGAGCTCACGGTACGCACGATGGTGTCGGCGCCGTCGAGTTCTTCGACCACGAAGTCGTCGAGCCACAGCTTGCCGGACATCGATGTGGCCCACAGCACCGGCACCGCGGCAAAGACGGCGGGGTCGCTGATCGTCAGCGGCGTACCTGTGTACCAGGCCCATCCGCTGGTGCCGGCCGGAACTGACGCGCTGGTGACCAGTGCGTCCGGTTCGTCATCCCAGGGCGGCACCGTCACGTCGGCGTCGGGGTAGGCGACGCCGTAGTCGCCGTAGTCGAGCGGGTAGCTGAGCTGGGCCGCATAGCGCCAGCGTTCGTACCAGTGGAATTCGTACAGCACGTTCGGGTCGTCAACCAGGAACGGGCCGTAGTCACTGGCGAAAGACTGCTCGACGATGACGACGTGGTTGGCGTCGACGGCGCGGATCGTGTCGACGAGTTCCTGTGCGAGGTCGCGCCACGCCGCATCGCCCGGCGGCGACGGTTCGTTCATGACGTCGTAGGCAGCGATCCAGGGCTCGTCCTTGTAGCGCGCGGCGACCGCCATCCACGTGGCGCTCAGCCTGGCCTGCAGCGCGGGGCTGCTCCAGAAACTTCCCGAATAGCCCGGCCCCTGGAACCCTCCCTGAGGCGCGTGCATGTCGAGGATCAATCGCACTCCCGCGGCGCGTGCCCACACGATGTTCCTCTCCAGCCACTCCCAGCCCTCGGGCTTGTAGGTGTACGGCGCGGACTCGTTCTCGAACAGCTTCCACCAAAGGTTCAGGCGCACGACGTTCATGCCCAGGTCGGCGACGCGCTGGTAGTCGATCTGGTCGTAGTCGTGGGAGTTGAACACGACGTCGACGTTTTCGCCCTCATCGTCGTATGCGTTGAAGTTGGTGCCGAGCAGGCGGATCGGCGTCGCGCCGGCGCCGACCACCAGCGAGTCGCCGCTGCGGCGGACGAAATCACCTGGCGTCCACGGCGTCGGCACGTAGACGGGGGAGGTGGTGACCTCGACGTCGTCGACGTAGAAGTCGAGACTCGCCGCCGGTCCCATCACGTAGACCAACACCTCGCTCGGCGCGGACGACGGGGCGTAGTCGTAGAGCCCGAACAGCTTGACCCAGCGCTGGTGGTCTACCGGCAGGCTGTCGAGCTGGATGTAGCGGGTGGATCCACCGGTGGTTTGTTTGACGTACAACTCCAGCCGCGTGTCGGCCTGGGCCGCCAGTTTGACCCATGCCGAGACCAGATAGCGGGTGCCGGCGACGAGCGATGTGGTGAGATCCTGACTCGGACCTGCGTATGACTGGGTGCGGGCCGAAACCAGTACGCTGGCGCTTCCGTCGTGGGCTTCGGCGGTGGTGCGGGTAAGGGTCGCGGCGCCTGCGAACGGCGCCCAGGGGGACATGTCCGCGTCCTCGAAGCCGGGATTGGCCAGCAGATTGGCGGCGTGTGCCTGCGCGGCGGCAGCGATCGACAGAGCAAGAAGCGCGGCGGTAAGTGGCCGTTGCACGATATCCCCGTTGCGCCGGCGGCGGAGACCAGCCGGCACGATGGATAGTATGCGGCGTCCTAGAAACAACAAGCGGTTCGGCGCTCAGGCGCGGCGGACCTCGATGCCGCGAGTCGGACTCGATGCGCATGGTCGCGCGAGCAGCCAGCGTTCCTGGAAGCCCGGCTCGCCACTCGCGCGCGCCTGAGGCAGTGTGCCGGCGCGATGCGCGATCTGCCTTCGATGTTTTCCGGTGGCGGCGACGCTCCGGTGTGGGCGCTGGCGGCGGGGTCGGCTGTGCCGGCTCCGGAACTCGCGACGTCCGCGCTCTCGGTGTCCGCGTCCTTTCCCGATTGGCTGACACTGCGCGAGGGCAAACGACCGCTGGTGGTGGTGGCTCCGCATGGCGGGCGCCGCCGTCGTGACGTGCGCCGCGGGGATAGCGTCAACGACCTGCATACCGCAGAACTGGCCTGGGAACTGGCCGAGCGACTCGACGCCCACGCGATCATCAACCACGGTCTGGACCGCAACGATGTCGACCTGAACCGCATCTCGCATCTGTCCGAGCGCGTGCCGCAGGTGCTGGCGTTGCTGAGGGCCGCTGTCGAGCACGCCGGCGGCGGCGATCAGGCGGCGCTGGTGCTGTTCGTGCACGGCTGGAACATGGTGCTGCCGTGCTGCGACATCGGCATCGGGCTGCGCCGGCGCGACGGCGCTGCGGCGCATGCAGCGTTGGGTGCACGACCCGCTGGACCCGCTGACGCGGGCTTGTTCGGCCGCTTCCCGACTGTGAGACGCGATGTCTACGAGACCACCGTGACCGGCATCGAGCGGTCGCTCGCGTCACGCGGTATCAGCGCGGCGATCGGCAGGCGTTACTCGGCAAGCGGCCGCGACAATGCGGCCCAGCTCTTCAGCGGACGTCACGCCGAGCACGCGCACGACGACGTTGCAGCCCTGGCACGGCTGGCGTTGGCGGGGAGTGTCGACGCGGCGCAACTCGAACTCGGCATCGCGTTGCGTTGGCCCGGGGCGCTGCGCGAGGCGTTCATCGACGGATTGGTCGAGGCGTTGGGTGCACCGTCGGGCGAAGCCGCGCCATCGGGCGACGCCGCGCCGTCGGGCGAAGCCGCGCCATCGGGCGCAGCCGCGCCGTCGGGCGACGCCGCGCCGTCGGGCGCAGCCGCGCCATCGGGCGCAGCCGCGCCGTCGGGCGAAGCTGCGCGCAAACCGCGGTTGGCAAATGAATGGGCGCTGCACCGCGACGACGGCCGCGATGCGCAACCGCTGCCCGTCGAGCCCGGCTATACGCTGCAAGCGGTGCTCGACGGGCGAGGCGAGACCGCGCTGTTCGCCGGCGTCGAAGCGACCGGTCCGCATTCGATGGCCGGCCGCTTCTGCATCGTCTTGGCCGACGGATCGATGATGCTGCTAGTGGGTGAAGGCCCGTGGAACGGGGAGGCGGGAAACTATTCGCTCGAAGGCTTTGGGTGGACGGCGGGGCACGCCGGCGTGCTCGACATCGAACTCGAGGCGCCGATGATTCGCTACCGTCGCCATGACGCATACCTGGATCTCGAACGGGGACTGGCGACTTCGGATCTGCTCGATGCCCGCGTGCGGCTTCGTTTCGAACCCGAAGGCGACGGTGTCGGAAGATTGCGCGGCGAGATCTACGCCGGCGCACGGCGCATCGTGGTCGACGCCGCGGCTTTCGTGGAGAGAGGAGGGCGCCGCGCATCGGCAACCGAGTCGGCGCCGCCGCATGCTGGGCGGATCCGGGTGATGGTCGCCGCTCCGAGCGGCGCCGGCATGAAACTGCAGAGCGACCTCGCAGGCGACGGATGGCTAGAGATCGACGACGCACCTGACGCCGCCGCGCCACTCGGTCGCATCAGAGCGCGGCGCGAAGATCCGCAGTCTGCGGGCTTCTTCGAAGCCGGCATCGTTGCACGCGTGCCGGTGTGGAGACCCGGCCCCGGCGGACTCCTTACGCGCTCGACCTTCGGCATCGTCCGCTGCCGCTTCAAGACAGAGCCGGACGTCCCCGTGAGGGAGACGCCCGGCGTTTTCGAACTGCTCGAAGTGTTCAGGGGAGCGTAGACGAGCTCGAACTGTTCTTGGCTCTTGGCGAGTTCGCAGCCGCTGCGAGGAAGCCTACGGTGCGTGATGATCGGGGCCGGAGCGAACGGAGTCCTCGTAGAGCGTGTCGGGGCAGATGTCCTGTTCATGCGGCCATCCGACGGTGCCGCCGACGACGCGCACCTGCCGGAAGTAACCCACCTCGCATAACTCGCGGAAGACTCCGACGCCGAGAAGCGGCGAGCAGTCGTAGGTGCCGGTCTCGTCGTTGGTGAACGTGAGCTGGAGTTTGTAGTCGTCGGAAGGGACGACAGCCTTGACGCGTGGGTTCACGAATTCACCTCAGCGGGTCGATTTTCAGCGGGGCCTCTCCATGCGCCGCGAGATTCCAGTCTGTCATCAGTTCTTCCTCGTGAATCTCTATCCAAGCAAGAACCAACCTCAACTTCCCCCTCGGAAGTGCCCCCTCCAGAATCTCGCCTTCGGGTATCGCCAGCACCGTCTCGCAGTCCTGATGTCGGACGTGTAGGTGAGGACGCTGGTGTCGCCGGCCATCGAAAAAATACAACGAAACGACGATTCCGTAAAATGTCGAAACGGGAACCGGGCGTCCCCGCGGCGGAGACGCCCGGTGTTTTCGAGCTGCTCGAAGTGTTCGGGGAAGCGTAGAGGAGTCGCACTCGCCTCACGATAACACTCGCAGTGACGTCAGTCTGGCGAAATCCCGGTCGTGCGTCACCAGCGCATCCGCGTTGATGGCAAGCGCACTCGCTGCCTGGATGGCGTCCGGGAGTTTGACCTTCAAGGCTTTGCGCAGCCGCGCGGCACTTTCGGCAATGTCGATGGAGAGATCGATGACCTGCCACGACTCGAGCACTACCCTGTAGCGTCTGGCGAGCACTTCGTCGCCAGCGCCGAGCGGTCCACTGAGAACTTCGGCGATGGTGATGGTGGTGACGGCCAGACGCAGCTCGCCGCGGGCGTGGCGATCAAAGAGGGGCGCGAAACGACGCGCCAACTGTGGGTGACCATCGAGGACGTATATGATCGGTGCGCTGTCGACCAGAAGCAGAGCGCCGTCGGGGAGGGCTGCGGCGTCTAGCGGTTCCACTCGTCGCGCATCCGTCGCACCGCGTGTGTGCTGTCGCTGCCCCACAAGCCTCTGCCCGACCCGGCCAGCGGAGTGAGCGCGCTCTGGTGCGTACCAGCGACCTCCTCGAGAGGAACCAGTGCCGCGACGCCACGGCCGTGGCGGGTGATGATGGTGGTGCGACCTCGCTCGGCCGCGGCCAGCAACGCGGGGAGCTGGTTACGCGCTTCCTCGGCACCCTTGCGTTGTTGCCTGGCCACGACGCGACTGTACGGACTGTACGGCGTCGCGTCAAGCCGGTCCCGTCGCTTCAAACGAGAACCGGGCGTCCCCGTGAGGGAGACGCCCGGCGTTTTCGAACTGCTCGAAGTGTTCGGAGAGCAGTCTACTTCGTGAGCGCGGCCAGCGCGGCCTCGTAGTCAGGTTCCTGACCGATCTCGGGCACCAGCTCCGAGTAGGTGATCTTGTCGCTGGCGTCGACGACGAAGATCGCGCGCGCGGTGAGTCCCAGCAGAGGTCCGTCGGCGATCGCTACTCCCCAGCGCTTGCCGAACTCGCGGTCGCGCAGGTCGGAGGCGGCCTTGACGTTGTTCAGCCCTTCGGTGGCGCAAAAGCGCGCCATCGCGAACGACAGATCGGCGCTCGCGATCACCACGACGACGTCGTCGCCGAGCGAGGTGGCTCGTTCGTTGAACTTGCGGGTCTCGACCTGGCACACCGGCGTGTCCAGGCTCGGAACCACGACCAGCACTTTCTTCTTGCCGGCGAGACTCTGCTTGGTGATCGGGGCCAGGTCGGCGCCGGTCAGGTTGAAGTCGGGCGCGGTGTCGCCGACTTTCGGCATGGTACCGGCCAGGTTGCAGGGGTTTCCTCTGAGGGTGACTTGAGCCATTCGGGATCTCCTTGGGGAACGCGCGATGCGTCGGGCTTAGTTTGCGAGTTCCTTAGCCAGAGCCCCGTTCGACTGCAATGCAGCCGGCAGCGGCAGGTCGCGCGCCGCGTCGATCTGCGGAGTTCGCACCGCGCGGATCGCCTGCGCGCGCCGCTCGGCGGCGTCGGCCTCGCGGGCTCGACCCATCGCCCGATAGACCTCGGCCTGTCCGGCCAGGCCCCAGGCGTAGTCGAGGTGATCGGTGCCGCGAGAGCTTTCGGCCTGGGCGAGGTAGCGCTTCCACATCGCCAGTGCCTCATCGTTGCGCCCGGCTCCGGCGTAGAGGCCGGCGAGCCTGGCCGATCCATCCAGGCGCCAGCGATGCCGGTTGTTCAGGTTACTTTGTGCCAGCGCCGCGAAGGCGAGGTATGAGGCCTCGGCTCTTGGCAGGTCGCCGCTGGCCGCGGCGTTGTCGCCGCGCATCAGAAGACTGTCGAGCCGGTCATCTACATGGTGGTCCTGCTCGGGCCGCGACAGCAGAGCCCAGTTCTGCTGCTGGTACTGATGGGCGTGCTCGAAAGCGTCGGTAGCCTGCGCGTAGCGCTCCGTCTTGTTGTACATGAAGCCGAGTGCTTCGTACGGGTACGCGACTCTGAGCGGGGAGACCCAGTCTCTGCCGAGTTCGCGCTCGATGTCGCTTTTCAGTTGGCGCTCGGCGGCGCCGGTGTCGGCGCGCTGCCAGTTGCGTTTTTCCAACTCGCGTAGCGACTGCGACTGCTGCCGGCGCCCGACGCGCTCGGTCGCGTCGATGAAATCTTCCAAACAGCTGGGCGCGATCGATGAGAAGGTGTGGGCTCCGTTGCCGAGCATCATCTTGATGCCGGGTGCCTGGTAGATGGGCGGTGTTTCGGTCGAGACATCGGGATGGGCGCGCTCCCACAATTTCTTGCAGGCACGCAAGTACCACAGAGCCTTCGGATACTCGCCGTACTCGAAATAGAACTTGCCGAGCATCGCCAGGTCGCCGACGTGCCACTGGGGACTGGCGAACGGATCCGGCGCAGTTCGATACGCGAGCTCGAAGATCTCGGCCTTGTCGTAGAGGCCAAGCTCCCGGTAGCCGTCGGCGATCGCTACGTCGGAAAAGCGGTCACAGGGTTTCTCGCCGATCTCGTTGGCGGCGTCGCGGTCGGGTGCCAGCCGGCAGACCTCGGCGGCGCGCTCGAAGGCCCGCTCGGCGTCCGCGGGCCTTGCCGCATGGCCCAGCAGATAGCCGAGGTTCCTCAAGGCCGGCCCGGTACGGTAGTCGCCGGCGCCATAAACGCGTTCATATTCGGCAAGCGTTTGTTCTCCGGCGCGAACGCCTTCTTCTGTCCTTCCCGACCACGAGATCATGTTGGCGATTGCGCGCAGGTCGCCCAGTGTCCGCGGCGCGTCGGCTCCCTCGTCCTCGCGATGCGCCTGATAGAGCTGCCGGGCCAGCGGTTCGGTCTCGGCGTGCCTGTGCTCGTCACGGGCGCTCGACAAGCGTTCATGCATGATGTCGTACTTCCATAGAGGAAGACACCCGGAC
>JACRCR010000177.1 GCA_016218925.1 Deltaproteobacteria bacterium
GATCACACCGGCGTCGGCGATGCGCAGCTTCTGGCAATCCACACCGACCATCTCGGGCGCCCGCAGAAGCTGACCGACGCCTCGCAGGCGGTGGTGTGGGACGGACAGTTCGATCCGTTCGGAGAGGAATACGCCGTCGCGAGCACGACGGACATGCCGCTACGGTTCCCGGGGCAGGAGTGGGACGCGATGACGGCGCTCAGCCAGAACTGGAATCGGGACTACGATCCGACGCTGGGGAGGTACATCGAGAGCGATCCGATTGGGTTGATGGGCGGTGTCAACAGGTACGCATATGCCAGCGACAATACGATCCTCAATGTCGACCCGTCTGGATTGTGGACCTACCAAGTTGGAGTTGGCATTTCCTACGGTTTTTGGTTCGGTTACGCGGGCACGATTGGCGCTGGCCTGGCAATCGATGGACATGGCAACATCGCTCCCTACTCCTACTGGGGTCACGGAGTACCGTTGGGCACCGGCGGATTGTCTGGTGGAGTCCAGCAAGCTGTGTCGAACGCGGACGACGTCTGCGGTTTAGGCGGCTGGTTCGACGACATCAGCCTGGGGGGTGGATGGGGACCAAGTGCCACTGGAGACGGATTTTGGGGCAAAGATCAGCAGGGGCGAACGGTCGCTGGCGGTGGCGTAACCCGCGGTGCAGGCTTAGGCACGGTCGGTTTCGTTGGAAGAACGAATACGACTATCCACCGAATTGTTCGTGTTTGGTGATACCGCAGTGCGGCAATCACTGAGAATTCTCGAGGTCGCACTTGGATTAGCAGCGATGGCCTGCGGGCTCTTAGAAAACGGCTATTTCGAGACATATTCGCGAGCCGGGTACGGGCACTTCGACGCGGTCAGCGGACATATTGTCGAACTGAACAATCACGGGGCGATCTCCTACATCACGCTCGCACAGGATCGGGTTCTGTCACTGCTTACGATTGGAGCTTTTTCCTTCTTCTTGATCGCTGTTCTTCTGGATCTATTTGAGCGCGGCGTGCTTGGTCGCACGCTGCATTTCGTGAGGCCTCGCTAGTGGTACAGCGCATGATATCCACCCTGCTCTTCGCTCCAGCGGTTCAGGAGCAGCGCTGGAAGTGATGCGAGGCACCGTAGTCGAGGACAAAGACCAATGACGACATCGCGTCGTCGGAATAGCTACCGAACGATGTTCTTCGACGCGAGCCAGGGGTGCGGTCCAGGTGAGATGTCGGCCACCCATGCCGCCACCGCGACAAGACTCGTCCGCGAAGACTCGCGACGACAGCGAGAGTTACATCGAGCACGGAGGTTCCCCATGAGACGTATCATTGCTCAGCGCTGTCTTGTAACTTCACTTGTCGCCGCGATCCTGGTGGTCGCTTGCGTTCTCGTAGCCCTCGCCGACCAGCGCCCCGTTCCGCCCTCACCAAGCGCGTGCGCCGAAACGGCTTGCGCTGCCATTCGTGCCTCGGCGCAGATGGTCTGCTCCGAGCAGATGTGGGACGCCGATGCCTGTGAGGTCGCGCTCGCGGACCTTCAGCAGTGCTTCGACAAGTGCGCGAACTGACCGCCGGGCCTTGGCATGCCGCACCTGGCCGGCCTCCAGAGTCTCACGTACAGAAACGGTCTGGCCCTGTCGCTCAACTATGACGGCGATGGCAGACTAACCGACATGCGCGCGGCCGACGGCACGACCGAGGTCCAGGACCTGACGCTGACCTACGACGCGAGCGCTAACATCACCGCCATCACCGACAATCTCGACCCGGCACGGTCGCAGACCTTCGGATACGACGGTGTCGACAGATTGACGCACGCCTGCGGCCCCTACGGCGCCATCGACTACACGTACGACCTAGTCGGCAACCGCAGCCACCGCACGATCGACGATGGGACGCTGACCGATGAAGTCTACGCCTACAGTGCCGGCAGCCACCGGCTGGCGAGCCTCACCGTGGGATCGGCGGTGCGGGATTTCGGGTACACGGCGGCCGGATCCACGAGCAGCGATACGCGCTCTGGCACGACGCTGGCGTTCACCTACAACCATTCGGGCAGATTGACGTCGGTGACGGCGCAGGCCGGCCCCCTTGCCTCGCGGGAGTATTGGTACGACGCCTTGGAGCACCGGGTGCATGAAATACGAGAGGATCGCGTCGGCCAAGGGATCGACACCGCGGAATTCTCGTATGTATACGATCTTTCCGGACACCTGCTTGCCGAGTACGCAACCGACGGCCTGGTGCCGCAGGTGCTGCGCGAGTACATCTGGCTCGACGACACGCCGGTGGCGCTGATCGATCACACCGGGGCCGGCGATGCGCAGCTTCTGGCAATCCACACCGACCATCTCAGGCGCCCGCAGAAGCTGACCGACGCCTCGCAGGCGCTGGTGTGGGACGGACAGTTCGATCCGTTCGGAGAGGAATACGCCGTCGCGAGCACGACGGACATGCCGCTGCGTTTCCCGGGGCAGGAATGGGACGCGGCGACGGCGCTCAGCCAGAACTGGAACCGGGACTACGATCCGACGCTGGGGAGGTACATCGAGAGTGATCCAATTGGGTTGATGGGCGGTGTCAACAGGTACGCGTACGTCGAATCCAACCCTATGTATTGGGCGGATCCGACGGGTCTCTACCATTGTGTTGGCAACGCGAGCTGCCGAGGCTTCACGCCGAACCTGACCGACGCGCTACAATGCTTCGATAAGTGTACGGCACTGGATACCGGGATAACGTGCGGAACGGATAGCCATGATGCCGAAGATCCCCACTCGGAAGGCCAAGGGGCCGACGTCGGCCGAAATACGAACCCTGGCGTGACTCGGTCGGCAGCGGAGAGATGCTATAGCGACTGCTTCGATGTGGCGACCAGTTACGCACAAGAGGAGCAGAACGCAGGCCCGGGCACACATTTTCATTTTCAGACGCGCCCAGGCCTCGGCGGGATCACTGGTTTTCGCCCGGGCGTGCAGCCGCGGAAGAAACAGCGCGTGATACCATGACGATGCGACGAGCCGCAACAGAGTTAGTCTATCTCCTTTTGTCGACGTCGCTTGCGATCGCTGCCGACAATTTCCCGGACCGGCTGGTCGGAAAGGATCTTTGTGCCGCGGCGAATGAGTATCACGTCAACGGATCGTTCGTGCCATTCGGCAAGGATCCGACGGCGTTCTTGTTCGGTGACGTGTCCGCTGATGGACGAAGGTACGTCCTAGTTGTGAAGAGGACCGGGCCGAACGAGCGCTGTGGAGAGATCGTCGCTGCGATGGAGGTTCCCTGTCCTCTACACCGCAAGACCTTCGATTCCATGGGTTTCAATTGTGCCGTCCTGGAACAGCCCTACGACCGCCACAAGGCATATCTCGGGATATACGAAGCGAATGCCCTCGAGTATACAGCGGCGAAGATTGCTTGGGCGTTCGATTTCACCACAAGAACGTTCACGGCATACGAGAGAGCGAACAACGTTTACTGCGCCAACTTTGTCGCCGATTGAGTAGTATGGAACACGCCGTCGGCCGACATCGGAGTGTCACCGTCTCCATGGATCCGCTTCAAGGATCGGTACTGGTGAGGTGAGGAACCGGTGATCTCGCGATCTGCAGAAACCGACCGCCCGAGGCCGAGAGACAGACGGGGATGCGCCCCCTCGCGCATGCTCTCGAAGACCGAGAAGACCGTATGGAGAGTCTCGACGAAACCTGATCGCTTGCGCTGTTTCGTGGTATCTTCGCAGCTTGGCATAATCCTGCTCAGTGCTGGAGCCCCCGTCGCTCTCGCCGACCAGCGCCCCGAGCCGCCGTCACCAAACGCGTGCGCCGAAACGGCTTGCGCTGCCATTCGTGCCTCGGCGCAGATGGTCTGCTCCGAGCAGATGTGGGACGCTGATGCCTGTGAGGTCGCGCTCGCGGACCTTCAGCAGTGCTTCGACAAGTGCGTGAACTGACCGCCGGGCCTTGGCATGCCGCACCTGGCCGGCCTGCAGAGCCTGACGTACGGAAACGGTCTGACCCTGTCGCTCAACTATGACGGCGATGGCAGACTGACCGACATGCGCGCGGCCGACGGCACGACCGAGGTCCAGGACCTCACACTCACCTATGACCCAGCCGCCAACATCACCGCCATCACCGACAATCTCGACCCGGCACGGTCGCAGGCCTTCGGATACGACGGTGTCGACAGATTGACGCACGCCTCCGGCCCCTACGGCGCCGTCGACTACACCTACGACCTGGTCGGCAACCGCACCCACCGCACGATCGACGATGGGACGCTGACCGACGAAGTCTACGCCTACAGTGCCGGCAGCCACCGGCTGGCAAGCCTCACCGTGGGATCGGCGGTGCGGGATTTCGGGTACACGGCGGCCGGATCCACCAGCGCCGACACGCGCTCTGGCACGACGCTGTCGTTCACCTACAACCATTCGGGCAGACTGAGGTCGGTGACGGCGCAGGCCGGGCCTCTTGCCTCACGCGAGTACTGGTACGACGCCTTGGAGCACCGGGTGCATGAAATACGAGAGGATCGCGTCGGCCAGGGAATAGACACCGCGGAGTTCTCGTATGTATACGATCTTTCCGGACACCTGCTTGCCGAGTACGCCACCGACGGCCTCGCGCCGCAGGTGCTGCGCGAGTACATCTGGCTCGACGACACGCCGGTGGCGATGATCGATCACACCGGGCCCGGCGATCCGCAGCTTCTGGCAATCCACACGGACCACCTTGGCCGGCCGCAGAAGCTGACCGACGCCTCGCAGGCGGTGGTGTGGGACGGACAGTTCGATCCCTTCGGAGAGGAATACGCCGTCGCGAGCACGACGGACATGCCGCTGCGTTTCCCCGGGCAGGAGTGGGACGCGGCGACGGCGCTCAGCCAGAACTGGAACCGGGACTACGATCCGACGCTGGGGAGGTACATCGAGAGCGACCCGATTGGGCTGGCGGGCGGGATGAACACCTACATGTACGTCGGCGGAAATCCTCTCCAAGACATCGACTCTTTCGGTCTCTACGGCACGAACCGCTGCCGTTACTACACCAAGCGCTGTCGAGAAGTTGGCGGGCGTTACTACTGTGAGACGGCGAAAGCGTGGTGTCCATGGTTCTGGCGCTATCCCGACCCTGACCCATGCTCGGATGACGACTATGAGGGATGGTCACGGTGCACGCGGCAATGCCTCCAGGACTGGGACGCCGAATACGCCGGCGGCCGACCCATAGAAGACGTTGATGATTTTTGGGACGGCAGCCACTTCTACTGCCATGTCAAGTGCTACTCACAGTGCCTAGTTGGCAAGGCTACAGGAGGCAACCCGTACTAGCGTTGGCCTCCAAGTCGCCGTCACGCGGTGTAGCGAGGCACCGCCGCAATAACGGGAAGACAGGCCGTCTACGCCACTGACGGTTGCGGCACGGCGGGACGTCAGGACGTATCGACTGGTTACGGATAACATCATGAACCCGGCGTGCCAATCGACGAACGCTCGAGTAGCCGCAGCATGGATATCTGCGTTGACGATCGCCTTGCTGGCGCTGGCAGCCGAGAGCCTGCCTGTCGCATTCGGGACCGGGCGGAAGGCTAGCTGGGACTGGGGGCTCGTCTATGTCACGCTTCGTTTTGGGGTGCTACCGTCGGCTTCCATCGCCCACATGTTGCGATTCGGATCGGCCGCCTCGCGCTTGTTCCGCGAGCGACGAATCGCCGCGGGCTGTACCGCTGGGCTTTCTTTGACGGTCCCGTGTACCTACCTCGCTCTTCTGTGGAAGCATCCCCTGTTCTGGTTCCCATAGTGCGAAGGCAGTGCAGACTCTGCATTGACGTCATCGTCCGGACCCTGGCAGTGACCTACGCCTCGAGACGAAGCGGACGCACTGACCATATGAAGCATCGACTGCCAGAACACATCGTGACATCTTACCGCAGGCACAACGCCACATAAGGCGCGACCGTGCAAGCTTGCATGCTTCTAGCGATCGTCCAAGAAGACGCTTCGAATCCGCAGCTAATATGGAGAGCTTTCATGAGACATATCCGGGCGCGCCACTTCATCTTACTCTTCAGTACCATCGCGTCGACGCTCAGCGGCGCTCATCTCGCCGCCCTCGCCGACCAGCGCCCGGTGCCGCCCTCACCAAACGCGTGCGCCGAGACAGCTTGCGCTGCCATTCGCGCCTCGGCGCAGATGGTCTGCTCCGAGCAGATGTGGGACGCCGATGCCTGTGAGGTCGCGCTCGCAGACCTTCAGCAGTGCTTCGACAAGTGCGCGAACTGACCACGGACTCGGGACTTCGCCGGTTCGAATCGCGACCACTGGCACCTACAGATAGGCTCAGGACTGGACGTCCCTCGCTTGCCGCGGAAGAAGAGGCTCACGCCGCAATGAGAAAGAGCCGCAATTTTTCTCCGTTCGCGTCGTGCGGTGGCGCGGCACGCGTAAGCATAAGGCTGTTCATTTCACTCGTGATAGCCATGCCTTGCGTGGCCCAAGAGTTGGATTTTCCAGACGGCACGGCGTTCTACGCAGGGACCGCCGGGAGTCGCATCGAGTACTGCCCCGACAATACGTGCGACGTATTTAGCGCACGAGGTCAACACCAACTGCGGAATCTCCAGCGGTTCGCATTCCTCTATCTCTTTGCAGTCTCGACATTCTACGTACTCGACACATTTCGTACCGAAACAAACCGCGCAATATTCGGGCGCCTTCTAAGAGAGTTTGTCGGAGACTGCGGGAGTAGCACTTTGGAGAAAGAACAAGCCGTGTGCGCGCTACGCGCCATGCAACGAGAGCACGGCATAGAAGTGTTCGGGGTGCGTTACGACGAAGGACGAAGACACAAATTCCCCGTCGAAGAAGCCGTCCTGCGCTACTCGCAGCACGAACGATAGACATTCTCGCTGATTGACCCTGCGGGATGCCCGCGCGCATCCGCTGTCGTCACCGTACGGAGCCTTTTCATGGGAAGTATTCTGGCTCGCAGACTGTTCGTCCTCTTACCTGTCGCGGCAATCTTGGTGAGCGCCGCGGGCGCCTCCGTCACCCTCGCCGACCAGCGCCCCGTTCCGCCCTCACCAAGCGCGTGCGCCCAAACGGCTTGCGCTGCCATTCGTGCCTCGGCGCAGATGGTCTGCTCCGAGCAGATGTGGGACGCCGATGCCTGCGACGTCGCGCTCGCTGACCTTCAGCAGTGCTTCGACAAGTCCGCGAACTGAGCGCCGGCTCGGGACCGCACCCGCCGCTCACCTCACTTGGCCTCGCCCTTGAACCGTTCGTCGTGCTCGCGGATCACGCGCTCGGACTCCGCGATCTCGGCGCCGAGGCGATCGGCGAGTCCGAGCGGCGCGAGCAGGCGCTGGAAGCGGACCAGAAACGTTTCACGATCCGCATCCGCGGCAAAGAACTCGACGCCGAGGCGCGCGGGAGAGGTCCAGTGCTCGCTGCGCATCGTGGCCACGTAACGGTCGTCGAGATGGCGCAGCCGCACCAGCGTCGGCCACCACGCTCCCGCCTTCTCGATCTCCTCGGCGGCCTCGTAGGCCTTGAACGGGCGGCCCGAGAGGTCGTGGTAGACCAGGCGCCGTACGATCCGGCGCGCGCGGTCGATGACTACCTCTACGAAGGCGTATCCGGTCGCTTCCGAGAATGCGCTCGTCGAAGGACAGGCGACGAACGTCACGGTTGCGTTCGCAGAGGCGCTGACACCGGACGGCGGCGCACTTGCCGGCGAGGCTGCAACATCAGCCTTCGCGGTGGGCTTTTCATCAGCGGCGTTACCGCCTGGCCGCGCACCACTGGCGGCATCGGCGCTGTTCGCTTCACCGGCCTCATCGCCCGGAATTGCACCGCCGGCCGCGCCCGCAGGAGCGGCAATCTCGGCCGACGAACGGAATTCGTAGCGGTCGCCCGGAAGGAACGCGCGCGCATCGTCGTAGGTGAGCGGCGTGCCGGGAACCACCACGCGCTCGCTGCCGGCGAGCAGTTCGGTGAAACGAGTGAATGAGCGCAGGTACAGCCACTTGCGGTCCGGCGTGGCCGGATCGGCGGCGTCGTGAATGAGCAGCGAGGTGCCGGCCAGACGGCCCGGCGCCGAGAACACGTAGAGGATGTGCGTCAGCGCCGCGTCGCCGTCGAACGCGGCCCACAAGGTCTTGTGCGTGGCCGCCGAGGTATCGACCTTCGCCAGCGGATGACCGGCTTCGTAGGTAGTCTCGATCTCGGTTCGCACTACCCGCGGGCGGGAGCGCACATCGCCCTCGATGCGCTTCATCCAGTCGGTCGCCGCGGTGCTTACCGGAGCAGCACACGGCGACGGCTTTGCCACATCCGCTCCGCCGCCCGTCCGCGCTTCACCGCCACGCGCCGCCGCTGCCGCCTCGCCACGCGCCGACGCCGCTCCACCGCCACGACCCGTCGCCGCCTCCTCGCCCCGCACCATCGGCGCCGCCAGCAACAACAGCACCGTCGCGCCGGCGGTGACCGCCGCCGGCTTCAACCCGCGCAACAGCGCCGGCAGCAGCAGGTACGTCGCCGCGTAGCAGGCGGCCATCGCACCAGCCAGCAGCACCCCGAGGCTGTGATTGGGGCGAACCTGCGAGAGGACCAGAACCGAGAGTCCGAGTGCGAGTACCAGCATATTCCACAGTAGCGCGCGGCCGGCGGTGGCGAACGTTTCCTCGAGCGCGCGCGCATGATCGTGGCCGAGGTAGCGCAGCATGTCGTAACGATGCAGTACATGGACGCCGAAATCGACGCCGACGCCGACACCGAGACTCGCGAACATGCTAGAGGCGATTCCGAGCGGCCAGCCTGCGTAGCCCATGACGCCGAATACCGCGACGACGCCGGCAACCACGGGCACGATCGCGACGATGGCGCCGCGCAGGCCGACGAAGAACGTTGCCAGCGCCGCGGCGACCGCGACGGTGGACCATGAGATCGACCGTATCTGATCGCCGACGATGGCGCCTACCACGTGCAGCGCGACCGGCAAGTCGCCGCTATAGCTCCAGCGTGCACGGTAACGCGACGCCAGAGCCGGAACCCGGGCGTCCAGGAAGTCGCGCAGCTCGGCCGCGCGAATGTAGTCGGCGTTGCGCACGAACAACCGCACGCGCGCCGCGCTGCCGTCTTCGGTCACGAGTTGGCGAACCAGGAAGCGGTTGCCCGACATGTCGGCGAGCGCGCTGATATCGGCGATTGCATCCGCTGAAAGCCCGCTCGGATCGGTCGCGCCAGCCGAGCCACGCACGGAGCCGATCCCCATCGCGTCGGCGATCTCGCCGTACAACGCGCCGACGCTGAGCGAGCCGCCGGTATGGGGCGCATCGGCAACCGCCTGCTCCACGTCGCGCAGCAACGCCAACCCCTTCGGATCGAAGAAGAAACCGTCGTCGCCTTCGAGCACGACGTCGAAGCGATAGGTTCCCCAGAACGCCGCGTTCATCGCGCGGTCGGCACGAACCAGCGGCGTGTCGGGTGCGAAGTTCTCG
This sequence comes from Deltaproteobacteria bacterium, assembly GCA_016218925.1. GTDB lineage: Bacteria > Desulfobacterota > Binatia > UBA1149 > CAITLU01 > CAITLU01. The sequence goes on from JACRCR010000177.1 coordinate 9,492, forward strand.
ATCCACGCGTCCTGCACGCGCAGCCGCTGCACGCCGGGGACGGCCGCGGCCAGTGCGACGCAGCCGACAGCCAGCGCCAGGTACGGACGCTTGGCTACCCACGCGGCGCGCGAAGCCGGAGCGGGGTCTCGTCGCGGACGCGGCCGGCGCACCCACGAGATCGGCAGCACCACCGTCATTGCCGGAACCCAAGCGTAGGTGAGCAGCATCGCCGCAGCGATGCCGAAACTCGAAGCTGCGCCGAAGTCGCGCATCGGCGGCAAGGTCGCGCTGAGGAACGACAGGAACCCCAGTGCGGTAGTCGCGCCGGCCGCCAGAACGGCGCGGTCGATCTCGGCGTAGGAGCGATACAGCGCGGCGTGCACCAGCACTCGATCGGCGCGACGATCCGAAACACCTCGCCCTCTGCCGCCAGCCGCGTCGCGGCTGCGTCGCGCACGAACCTGCGCGCTCGCGCCGCCGCTGCGGCCGATGTGGAACTGCACGCGCTCGAGCAGATGGAGCTCATCGGTAATCGCCATCGCCATCAGCACCACCGGCAGGATCGTCGATACCAGCGTTACCGGAATGCCGGCCCATCCCATCGCCCCGAACGTCCACACCAGTGCCAGCAGCGACTCGAGCAAAGGCACCACCACGCCGCCGGCGGTGCGCAGCGTCGCCCACAGCACCGCCGCGATCACCACCAGCATGACCGGCACCAGCACGACCAGATCGCGCAGCACCATCGTGCCGAGCGCCGATTCTGCCACTTCGGGGCCGGTGATCAGGACCTCGAACGGCGCACCCTCGAGTGACTCGGCCCAGGTCTGCAGCGCGCCGACCCTCTCGCCGACGCTTCCGTGTTCGTCCAGCGGTACGTACAGCGCGCCATGGCGGCCGTCAGCCGACAGCAGCAAGCCTTCGATCCACGGCAGGCGCCTCAGTCGGGCAACCAGCGCGGCCACGCCTGCGTCATCGGCCGGAATTTCGTCGAGCTGGTTGGTCAGCGTGAAGCCGGCGCGGTCGCCGACCGGACTCGGAACCGAGGCCAGCGACAGGATCGCTTCGCCGCGAACGCCGGCAACGCCGCGAAGCTCGCGGTGCACCCGTGCCAGGAAGCGCAGCCCCTGCGGCGACGCCACCGACGGGCCGACGTCGCGCGTGCTGATCAGCACTATGGCCTGGCGCGGGTCGTGAAAACGCGCCTGGTCACGTTCGGTGCGCAGCACGACCTCGGCGCCGGCGGGCCGCAGCGACTGTCCATCGGTGCGAAGCTCGAGCCTGGTCAGGCCGGCGCCCAGTAGCACCGTGACGAGCGCAGCCGCCGTCAAGTACGCGCGGGGATGATCCAGAGAGTGCTTTACGAGGCGCACCACGGCCGAGGTTCCCCCCGCTCGATGACGGCGATGCCCCGGTCACTGCTGACCGGGGCATCGCTGGAGAATCAGCGCCGCCGCAAGGCCGGCGACGCCAAGTTCACAATTGCGACGCTACCGAATCGGCCGTCGCAACGGCAATCCCAACCAAGCCCCTACGGCAACTCGCGCGACGGTATGCAGAACTCGCGCTCCTTGACCGTGTCGATCTGCTCGAGCCCGAACTGGTTGTTCAGGAACACGCCGAGAACCTTCGTGTGCCGGGGCTGTACCGGCGCAATCGGGTTCCCTGCGCAGTTCGGGTCGGTCGCAACGTCGCAGCCACATCCGAGTTGCGGTACCAGGCTGCGCGACGGCTTGGTCTGGTAGCAGACCAGGTACTGGTCGCTGTGACGAACAGCGGCCGCCGCGATCGGCTTCAACGTACCCTTGTTCGGGCCCGCCAGGATCGTGCTCGGGTCCGCCGGATCCTCGCTCTTGGCCACCGGCAGGCAGATCTTGGTGACCTTCTTCAAGTCGTAGCGACGGGTCTGGAATTGATCGGTCGCGCTGACCTGTGCGCCCTTCCCGAGGCCCGGTTGCACGGCCGCGTCCTGGCGCACCAGGTAACACAGGTAATGATCGAGCCCGATCGCGCCGAGATCCGGCGCCGGAACGGACGATGACGTAAGGCTCTTGTTGGTCGGAACCAGCACGCTAAGCGGCTTCACCAGCGCCACCGCAAAGAGCCCGCACTGGTTCTGCACCTGTATCGTCGTGCCGACCGCCAGCGAGTTCGCGCGCGGCCTCACCTGGTATTCCTTTAGATGGGTGACGTCGTCGACGACTCCCTCGTTGTTCTTGTTGGCCGGCAGATCGAGCGTGACCGGCTTGACGATGTCGTACTTGACGGCGCCGAACGCGTCCTGCAGCACCACCGGGCCGAACTTGGCGAAGCGCGGAGCGCCTTTGGTGTTCTTGATCTGGTAGGTCAGGAAGTGGTCGATGTCGTACGCCGACGGCAACCCGGTCGACATGCGAATGGTGCCGGTCGTCGAACCGGACATTCCTGCCAGCGGGCCGCCGGGGGCTCCGACGAAGTCGATCCGGTAAGTGATGTCGAAAAAGCTGTCGACCGCCCAGTTGTTGCTCGGAAGCTTGGTCAGCGTGGTGTGGCCGGGGCTCGGCAGCCCGAACCCTGAGCCGGCGGTGATTCGCAACAGATCGAAATCCGGATCGCCCGGCGGAAGTTGCCCCTGCAGCTGCAGCATCTCGGTGTCGAAGCTCTGCGTGGGAGCGCCCGGAGTGCGCGGCCCTACCTGAGTCCCGCACGCCACCTGTATGTCCAGCGTGCGATTGTAGCCGGACAGGTCACCGGTGCCTTGGAGTTGAAAGTTCGCACGCGAGTCGAACGTCTCGGTTTCTCCGGTCTTGGGTGTCCCCGTTCGATTGACGTTGAAGAACTCACTGTGCTGAACGCCGGCGTTGATCGTCGTACCGGGCGGCAGTCCGTCGATGATCAGGTGAACGTCAGCGGGGGAGAGATAGGCACAGCCTGCCGGAGGCAGGTCGACCGTGCCGGAGCCGTTGTCCACCACCGTGCATGGATTGTCGGACCACGCGGGAGAAGCGACGGCCAACAGACAGCCGGCAACGAGCAACGTTGAAAGGCGGTGCGACGCCACAAGAGCAAACGCTTTGCGTGTAGTCATAATTCCCTCGCATCCGCGCGAAAGTTTCGGTGGCTTAGGTGAGAAGCCGGCATCGGAACTGCCGGCTCTGGCCGCCGCGCGTACCGCGGCCCCTCGGAGCGCGGCAAGTCTATGCCCGCTCGGAGCCATCGAACAAGGGGTTTGTGGGCGAGCCGCTCATCGATTGCAGCCGGCGCGTTGACAGAAAGCTCGACAGGTCGGGTAAGCGCCCTGACGCGAAGCCGGCCCTGCGCCCGGCGCCGGTGTTCGCAGAACGCGCACACCCCGCGAACCTTCTTGACAGCAGTGCGCCTGAATGTAACTGCTTTTGCCGGTTCGATGGTGGGCCACGCGCCCGCGATCGACTCGGGAAGCCGACAACCGTCGGTGCCGTCCGGCTTCTCGCTTATCAACGTTCGCAACGGCTCCGCCCCTGGTCACGCGCCCGGGCGGAAGGTGACAGGATCATGGGCGACAAATCTCCGAAGTCCGTCAACAAGCAGGCGTCCCAGAAGCAGGCCAAGGCCAAGGGCGCCCAGGACAAGAAGAAGCAGGCCGCGGCGGCCAAGCAGGCGGGAGGCAAGAAGAAGTAACCGGTTGTCTTACGCGCGAGAACGGAAGGGGCGCCTGCTCGCTAGCGGGCGCCCCTTCCTGATTTGCGCGGGCGCTCGCCGGCGGGCGCCCTGCCTGATTGACCCGCCAGTTTGACGCGGCCGACGCCCCGCCTACTCCCCGCGCACCCTCCGCAGCGGCCACCCCGCCCGATCGGCGCAGCCGCTGTCCGAGAACGCCCGGCCCGCTAACAGGCCGGACAGTTCAGCGTTACCGGCTGCCCTACCGAGAACTTCAGCACCAGCAGCGCGTCCGAGGTCGTAATCGATCCGCTGTTGTTGGCATCGCACACGCACGGCTCGCAGGTCACCGGCTGCCCGACTGCAGCCTTCAAGATCCGTAGCGCGTCGGACGCGGTAACGCTGGCGGCCAGTGTGTCGCCGGCCGAATCCCTGTAGATCAGCGCGACCGGATCCCCGCACGGGCGCGGCGGCAGCGTAGTAGTCGTGGTCGTAGAACTGCTGGTGCTCGAAGTGCTGCTCGTCGACGTAGTCACGATCGTGTAGTCGAAGACGACCGTGACCGGATAGTGATCCGATAGATCGTTGCCGGAACCGTCGGAGAAGAACGTTTTCAGCGCCGCATAGTTCTTGGGTATCAGCGTGAGATCGCTACCGCTGCGGTAGAAAATCTTGTCGACCAGTTCGCAGTTCGGACCGCTCGGGTTGGTCAGGCACTCGGACTCGTTGTCCGGACCCGGCGACGGAACTACACCGCCCTTGACCAACTCGACCCACACGTCGGCGACACCCGTGCCGGAGAGTAAGGTGTCGATGTTGTCCTTGGCCGGATCGACGCGCGTGTACAGGCTGTTGGTATCCCCCATCACGATGACCGCGTCGCCGAGCGGCGAGTTCGCGTTGATCGCCGCCACGAGCTGGGTGATGTTGGAGCGTCGCGCCGTACGGCTGCCGGTGTCTTGCCCCGCGTCGGCGTGGAGATCGTAGACCTCGACGAAGATTCCCTGCTCGATCTCGTGACGCGCGTACGAGAAGCCCTTGTTGGTGTCGCAGTCGCTGCCGTTGGCGCCACCCGATCCGAAGCACGCGGTCCACTGCGTGCGGAAATGGTCGAAGAACTCGAAGTCGGAAAGCCGGTTCAGGCCGTCACCGATCCCGTTGGGTCCGCCGGTGTCCTTGGCCGTCTTGAACGGATAGGTCACCGTGGCCGGGTTCATCAGCGTGTTGTAGTAGTTCTGGTGGAAGAGCTCCTGCAGCAGGACGATTGCCTGCTGGCCGACGTAGGTTGCGGCCGGCGTGTGGAAGTCCTCCAGTTTGGGAGCGATCTGCGCCATCTGGGTGGTGCGGTCCTCGATGAACGGCGGCGGGAGACCGCGGACGTTGTAGTCGAGCACCGAAAAGCTCGCCGCCCCGGCCTGCGTAGTCGCCAAGCCGATGAGCAGCGCTGCGCCTGCCAGCATTATCGTCGATCGTTTCATCGAAATTCCCTCCGGGCAGTCTACGCGCCCACCGGGCGCCGGCGCGATGGTAGCCCGAAGCGGCGATCGGCGCGAGGGGGGATCTGGAAAGCGCTCGCGGCTCGAGTCCGCGCTTGCCGGCATCATGCGCCGATGAGTCGTCCCTGGCGCCACGGCCGGGGGGCTGGCGATCGGCGGTATGCCCCGCGTCCACCGGAGTCGCCGGCCAGGCTCTCAATGCAGGCGGTGGACCTTGGGGCCGTGCGCGAACAGTTCGAGCGTCGCACGTCGGGGACTCTCCATACCGATCGGGCTGCACGGTGCCTCGGCCAGTTGCAGCGACACGTCCAGCAGCGATCGTCGGCCCTGCTTGTAGACGTCGAGCAGATAGGCAAAGTCGTTCATCGAGCCGAGCACGCGACGATTGGCCGTCTTGGCTACGCGAGCCTGGTTCATCTGCGCCAGTTCCGCCGCCGTCATCTCGCCGCAGACGCCGATCTCGCGCAGCACCTCGCCAAGCGCCAGCGCCAGCCTCAACGAAAGCGAGGCGGCGTCCTCGGCCGGCAGGATGACCGGCAGCAGCGTTCTCTCGCTGACGCAGAGAATCAGCTGAGAAGGGGCCGCACAGAGCAGGTTCGCGTACCAGTCGCCGAGCCGCGTCGTCGACACCGGCGGTTGGCGTTCGGGCGCGATCTTCAGACGCTCGAGAAGCCTGGCGGTAGCGCGCAGCGTGAACACGACGCGGCCATGTCTAGCTGCGCAGCGACGGGCAGTCGAACTTTGGCGCGGGGCGGTCCCACGCCGGCCAATCATCTCCACTGGTTGGCGGCGTTCCGGCCGGAAACCGGGGCCGAGCCGGAGATCGCAGGCCCGCGTGCCGCCCCGTGCCGGCTGCGCTCGGAGCGATGCGCTTTGGAACTCACGGCGCGCTCGCGGCATATTCTTCGATACGCTTTTGCCTCAACTCTCTTCAGGAGACCGCGTCGGAACATGAGCACCGAAGGATCCGCCCAAGACGTCCAGCGTTACGCCCAACTCGGCCCGTCCCTCATCAACGAAATAGGAAAGGTCCTGGTCGGACAGGAGAACATGGTCAGCCGCCTGCTGACCGGGCTGCTGGCCGGCGGCCACGTGCTGCTCGAAGGCCTGCCGGGCCTGGCCAAGACCCTGACCGTGCGCTGCCTGGCCGATGCCATCGACACCGGCTTCTCGCGCATCCAGTTCACGCCCGACATGCTGCCAGCCGACGTCATCGGCACCGAGATTTTCAACCCCAGGGAAGGCACCTACAGCGTCAAGAAGGGTCCGATCTTCTCGAATCTGGTGCTGGCCGACGAGATCAACCGAGCGCCGGCCAAGGTACAGGCCGCGCTGCTCGAGGCCATGCAGGAGCGCCAGGGCACCATCGGCGGCAAGACCTATAAGATGGACGAGCCGTTCCTGGTGCTGGCCACCCAGAACCCGATCGAACAGGAAGGCACCTACCCGCTTCCCGAGGCCCAGGTCGACCGCTTCATGATGAAGGTGAAGGTCGGCTACCCCACCCGCGACGAGGAGCGAAAGGTGCTCGACCGCATGGGCGGGGCGGCGCCCGAGCCGCACGTCAACAAGGTGGCCACCCCGGCCGACATCGAAGGGGCCCGCCGCGCAGTGCAGCAGGTTTTCGTCGACGAGAAAGTGCGCGACTACATCGTCGACCTGGTGCGCGCCACCCGCGATCCCAAAGGCGCAGGCGCGGCCGACCTCGAAGGCATGATCGAATACGGCGCGAGCCCGCGCGCCTCGCTGTGGCTGCTGCGCGGATCCAAGGCCCACGCCTTCCTGCAGGGACGCAGCTACGTCACTCCGCACGACGTCAAGACGCTGGCCCCCGACGTGTTGCGCCACCGCGTCAGCCTCACCTACGAGGCCGAGGCCGAAGGACGCACCGCAGACCAGGTGATCGCGCGCATACTCGACAGCGTGTTGGTGCCGTGAGCGGGTCGCGACGACGCGAGCCGAATAACAACAGCGATAGGTAGATGGTCGCAGCCGAAATCATCCGACGCGTGCGGGAGATCCAGGTGCGCACCGGCCGCCACGTGGCCGACGTGCTCGCCGGCGAGTACGTATCGGTGTTCAAGGGCGGAGGCATCGAGTTCGAGGAAGTGCGCCCTTACGTCCCGGGAGACGACGTCCGCTCGATCGACTGGAACGTCACGGCCCGCATGGGCGAGCCTTTCGTCAAGCGCTACGTCGAGGAACGCCAACTCACGTTGCTGCTGATGGCCGACATCTCGGCATCGCAGGATTTCGGCTCCGGCTCGCGCTCCAAGCGCGAAGCCGCGGCCGAATTGTGCGCGCTGCTGGCCTTCTCGGCGATCCGCAACGACGACAAGGTGGGACTGCTCTTGTTCCACGGCGACGTCGAGCAGTACATCCCCCCGCGCAAAGGCCAGAAACACGCGTTGCGCGTCGTGCGCGAGGTACTCGCGCACGGTGAGATGGCACGCGAGGTACTCGCCCGCGGTGAGATGGCACGCGAGGTACTCGCCCGCGGTGAGATGGCACGCGAGGTACTCGCCCGCGGTGAGATGGCACGCGACGGCGGCGCCCGTGGAGAGACGGCCAGCGACGACGAGACGGCGTCCGCAGAGGCTGAGCCCGCGCGGCGCGGCGCGACGGCGCGACCGCTGGCGCGCCTGACCGCGAGCCTGGCACGCCTGCTGCCCGCCAGCGCGCGGCGCCGTATGCGCAGCGCACGCCAGGCAACCGACATCACCCGCGCGATGCGGTTCGCGATGTCGGTCACCAAACGCCGCGCGGTCTGCTTCGTGGTCAGCGACTTCCTCGACGAAGGCTTCGAGCAGGCTCTGATCACCGCCAACCAGAAACACGACGTCATCGCGGTGTTGATCAGCGACCCGCGCGAACTGGAGATCCCATCGGTGGGCCTGGTGTCGCTGCAAGACGCCGAGAGTGGCGCGACCCGCCTCTACGACACCGGGTCGGCAGCCTTCCGCCGCGCGGCACAGCAGGCAGCGGCCGCGCGCGTTGCCGACCTCGAGAAGAAACTGCGCCGCGTCGGCATCGACTTCATCCACATCGACGCGTCGGCTTCGGTGGTCGAACCGATCGTGCGCTTCTTCAAGATGCGCGAGAAGAGGGCGCGGCGGTGAAACGACGCGCCGCTGTCACCGGCGCAGGTGGCCTGCTGGTGGCCGCCGTGCTGCTCATTCTCACGACCAGCGCCGGCGTAGCGGCCCAAGCGGTCACTGCGGCGCCCGCGGGCGCCGCGCACGGCGGCGGCGTTCCGGCCGCGGGCACGGCGCCGGGAAGCGGTGCGCATGGCGCAAGCTCCACAGGCACTGCGCACGGCGGCGGCGCGCCTGGCAACGCGCCTCACGCAGGCGGGATCGGCGGCGCCGCCTCCAACCCCGGCAGCGCCACCGCCGCAGCCACGACGCCGGCCCCGACCGGTCCGATCGAGAAGCTCACCGAGCGCGGCCCCGTAAAGGCGATGGTCAAGCTCGAACCAGCCGCACCGATGATCGGCGACGCGATCACGCTGACCGTCGAAGTGGTGGCCGAGGACGGCATCGAACTGCTGATGCCGGAGTTCGGCCAATCGCTCGACCGCTTCGCGATCCGCGAGTTCGTCCCCAAGGAAAGCGCCGACTCGACCGGCCGCACCGTGTCGCTGCAGCGCTACACGCTGGAGCCGCCGCTGTCGGGCGCGCAGAGCATTCCGCCGCTGCTGATCGAGTTCATCGATCGGCGCCCCGGGCAGCGCCCGGCTCCCGAGGGCGAGGACACCTACGAACTGATCACCGAGCGCATCGCGTTCGAGGTCGGTTCGATCGTTCCGCAAGGCGCCGCCGACGATCTCAAACCCGAGCGCGGTCCGCTCGCGCCGCTGCGCGAGCGCGGGCCGACGTGGCCGTGGCTTGTGGCTTTACTGGCACTGAGTGCGGCCGCAGTTCCGATCGCGTGGCGGCGGCTGGCCGCGGCGCGCGCTGCGCGACTGCGCCGCAGCGCCTGGGACATCGCCCGCGCCCGCCTCGATGCGCTGGTTGCAAAGCCGCGTCCGGCCGACGAACAAACCATCGACGCCTTCTTCGTCGAACTGTCGGCGATCATCCGCAACTATCTGGAGCGCCGTTTCGAGCTTCGCGCGCCCGAACTCACCACCGAGGAGTTCCTGGCCGTGGCCAGCACCTCGCCCGATCTGACCGGCGAGCACCGCGCCTTCCTGCGCGACTTCCTGCGCCGCGCCGACATGGTCAAGTTCGCGCGCTTCATTCCCTCGCCGGCAGACATCGAAACCGCGCTTGGAGCAGCCTCGCGCTTTCTCGATCAGACCCGCGAGAGCGCGGCGGTGGCCGCGATGGCGATCCAACGGAGCCCGCAGCATGCCTAGCTTCGAATGGCGCGATCCGCTGCTGCTTCTGGTCGCACTGGCGGCGCCGCTGGTCTACGCGCTGGCGGCGCGGCTGTCGTCCTCGCTCAGCTACTCGACGCTGGCGCACCTCGATGCCGCGCCGCGATCGTTGCGCGTGCGACTGGCGCGGCTGCCGGCCGCGCTATTCGCCGCCGCCACGGTCGTGCTGGCGATCGCGCTGGCGGGTCCGCGCACCGGCGACAGCACTTCGTTCGTCAGGCGCGAGGGCATCGCGATCGTGATGGCGGTGGACCGCTCGGGTTCGATGAATGCCCGCGACTTCGTCTCCGGCGACGCCAGCGTCAGTCGCCTCGACGCGGTCAAGCACGTCTTCCACGACTTCGTCGAAGGCGGTACCACCGGCAACGGGCGCGACGGCGACCTGATCGGTCTGGTGGTATTCGGCACCTTCGCCGACGGTGTGTGCCCGCTGACCCTCGACCACACCAACCTGCTGGCGATCCTCGACGACGTCGCGATCGCCTCGGAAGCCTCCGAAGCATCGACCGCACTCGGCGAGGGACTCGGTCTCGCGGTCGAGCGCCTGCGCGAGCACCCGGCCAAGTCCAAGGTGGTGATCCTGCTGACCGACGGCGTCAGCAACGCCGGCGAGATCGATCCGATGCAGGCTGCGCAGCTCGCCGCCGACCACGGCATCAAGGTCTACACCATCGCCGCCGGCACCAACGGCCTGGCACCGGTGCCGGTCACCGGACCCGACGGCCGCGAATACCTGCGCCGCGTCTACGTGGAGATGGACGAAGGGACGATGAAGCAGATCGCCGAAAAGACCGGCGGCAAGTACTTCCACGCCCGCGACGCAGCAGGCCTCGAACAGGCCTATGCCGAGATCGACCGCCTCGAGCGCAGCGAAATCAGCGAGGTGCGCTACCTGCAGTACCGCGAGCACTATCCGCCGCTGGTGCTGGCCGGTCTCGGCCTGATCGCCGCGGCGGCGCTGGCCGGCGCGACCGTACTGCGGAGGCTGCCGTGAGCGACTTCCGTTTCGCCGAGCCGTCCTGGGACGTTCTGCTGTGGGCGGTGGCGGCTTTGGTGGTGGCGCTGCTGTGGCTCGATTCACGCGGCGGCGACGCGCTGTCGCGCTTCGTCTCGCCGGCGCTCGCGCAGCGTCTGGCCCACGCTCCGAGCATCGCGCGGCGCCGCGTCGCCATCGCCTTGCTCGGCGGCTCACTGACCTTGCTGGTCGTCGCACTGATGCGGCCGCAGTGGGGCGTGCAGTTCGTGGCCACGCCGCGCGTGGGCGCGGAAATCATGGTCTGCCTGGACGTATCCAACTCGATGCTGGCCGAGGACGTCGCACCCAACCGTCTGGAACGCTCCAAGGCCGAGCTTCGCGACCTGCTCGCGTACCTGGACGGCGACAGCGTCGGCCTGATCGCGTTTGCAGGTCGCGCCACGGTGCTGTCGCCGCTCACCCCCGACTTCTCGTTCCTGCGTCTGGTGCTCGACTCGGCCGGCCCCCGAAGCGCCTCGCGCGGCGGCACCCGCCTGGAAGAACCGATCCGCAAAGCGGTGGCCGGCTTTGGAGCCTCCGGCGAAGCGTCGCGCTCGATCATCTTGATCACCGATGGCGAAGACCACGACTCGTTCCCGGTCGAAGCCGCCAAAGCCGCCGCCGACAAAGGCATCAAGATCCTGGCGATCGGCTTCGGCGACGAGAACGGCGCCGAGATTCAGATGACCGATCCGAAGACCGGCGCGAAGAAATCGCTGCGCGACGCGAGCGGCAAGCCGGTGGTCAGCCGCCTGGATGGAGATCTGCTCCGCCAGATCGCGCTCGCCAGCGGCGGCGCCTACGTGCCTGCCGGCACCGGCGTTCTCGACCTGCAGTCGATCTACGACCGCCACATCGCCAGCCTGACGCGCGGCGAAATGGACGGGAAGCGCCGCACGATCCGCAACGAAGCCTACCAGTGGGCGCTGCTCGGCGCACTGATCTTCTTGCTGGCATCGGTGGCGACGTCGGCGCGCAGGCCGTCGCGAACCGGCAACGCGGTCTCGGCCTCGAGCCTGGCGCTGCTGCTCGCGTTGACGCTCACTGCGAGCGTGGCGAGCGCGGCGGCGCCGGCGCAGGGCGAGGCAGCGCCGGCGGCACCGGCAGCCGAAGAAGCCGGCCAGCCGAGCACCGGCGATACCGATGAGGCGAGCAAGACGGAGGAGCCCGCGACGCCGCCGCCCGACACGCGCTCGCCGCGTGAGATCTACAACGCCGGCCTGGCCGCGCTCGGCGACGGCAAGCTCGATGAGGCCGACGAGTTGCTGGCCAAGGCACGTGAGACAGGCGCTTTCGACGGAGCACTGCGCGGCGCGGCCACCTACAACCTCGGCATCGCCGAAGCGCGCCGCGCCGATACGGCGTTGCAGGACAAGCCCGAAGACGCGCTGGCCGCGCTCGAGCGCGCCGCAGCATGGTTTCGCGAAGCGGTCTCGATCGACGCCAAGGACCAGGACGCGCGCTACAACCTCGAGTTGGTGCTCAGACGCGCGCTGGTTCTGGCCGACGCGATCGCCAGGAAGAACCAGAAGTCGCTGCTCGACGACATCACCGCGCTGATGGAAGAGCAGCGCGCGTTTCTGGGCGGGCTGCGCGAGAGCGCCAACCAGACCGGCGCCGACACCGCCGAGGCCGGTGCCGGTGAGAAGGCGCGCGGCGCCACCCGCGCGCTGGCCGCGCGCCAACTCGAGCTCAGTTCCAAGGCCGAAGACGTTTCGGAGCGGGCCGGACGCGAACAAGACGCGATCAAGGGCAAGCCGGCCGATCAGCAATCGCCCGAAGATGCGATGCACGCGGCTCAGCTCGGCGGCGCGCTCAACTATCTGCACCTGGCACGCGAGCGCATGGGACAGGCGCGTGGCCGTCTGCGACGTCTGGAGACCGACGGCGCCTATCGCGCCGCCTCGGGCTCGCTCACCGAACTCAAACGCGCGCGCGATCAGATGCTCGACCCGGTGCAGGTGCTCGACGTACTGGTCGCCGACACTGCCGAACTGGCGCGGATGACCGGACTCAAAGCCGCCATCGACGGCGGCGACCCGCAGGTTGCCGCGCAGGTTGCGCCGCAGAAGTGGCTCACTCCCGCCTACCTCGCCGACAGCGAAGGCGACATGCGCGAGCGCGTCGAAGAGCTGCACTACGGCTTCGTCGCCGCGGTCTCGCAGGCCGACGCTGCGGCAGCCGGCGGCGGCGCGCCGGATGCGACGGCTGGCGCGCAAGGCGAATCCGCCGAGCAGGCCGCTTTCCTCGAGCGGGTGCGCGAAGCCGAGCCGCTGCTCGGCGACGCGGTGGCCGCGCTGGCCACCGGCAAGAACCATCTCGATGAAGGCCACGTGCGCGAGGCGCTCGAGCCCCAGTACGAGGCGTTGCAGAAGCTGGCCGCCGCGCGCGAGCGCTTCCTGGACTTGCAGCGTCTGATCGACCTGCTCTACCAGGACCAGAAGCGCGTCGAGACCAGCATCACGCCGGACGAGAAACGCAGCGCCGAAGACCTCGGCGAGTACGCGGCGCTGGCGCGCGATCTCCAGCAAGGCAATGTCGAGCGCGGCGGGCGCGTCGAGCGCGCGCTCAAAGAGGAAACCGCCAACGCCGCGGCGCAGCAGCAGCAGGCCGCGGCGGCTGCGCAGCAGGCACAGGCCGGCGGCGCGCAAGGAGCGGCGGCGCCGGGCGGCGCACCCGCAGCGGGCGACGCCGAGCAGGCCGCGCAAGCCGCGCAGCAAGCAGAAGCCGAAAAGCAGCGGCTGGAGCTGGCCGACACCTACCTGCTGGCGGCGCGCGGCGCGCTCGACAATGCCGCCGGCCAACTGGCCGACGTGGCGCGCAAGGCCGAGAGCGGCGCACCTTTACCGGATGATTGGACTCCGGCCCGCACCGCGGTCACCGAAGCGGTCGCGAGGATCGAAGATCTACGCCGTCTGTTTTTCTCGGTGGTCGAGCACCTGAAGGAGCTCGCCAGGCGCCAGGTCGAACTCGGCGATCAGACCGAAGAGGTTTCGGCGCTGGCGTCGGCCTCGCCCGATCGCGACGTCACCGACAAGAGCGGCCCGCTCGGGGCCAGGCAACAGACTCTGTCGGACACCGCCGCGCCGATCGCAGAGGCGCTGCGCGAGCAGTCCAAGCAGCCACCACCTGCGGCCTCTGCGCAACCGCAAGCCGGGCAGCCACAAGCTCCCGACGACTTGCCCCAGCGCCTGGCCGAGGCCGCCGATCACGTCGATACTGCACGCACCGAAATGGACGGCGCAGTGCAAGGCCTGGCGATCAATCCGGCTCCGTTCACCGAAGTGCGCGGCCACCAGGACGCGGCGGTGCAGGCCCTGGCCGAAGCGATCCAGTTGCTGAGTCCGCCCGACCAGCAACAACAGCAACAGGACCAGCAGCAACAGCAGGATCAGCAGCAGGGCGAGCAGCAGCAAGACCAGCAGCAGCAACAGGGTGCGAACGCGCAGCAACAAAAGCAGGACGAGGAAGAAAAGGCCGATCCGGCCCAGCTCATGCAGGGCATCCGCGATCGCGAAGCGCAGCGCCGCGCCGACCAGGACAAGAAAGCCAGGCAGGGGTACGACCCCGTCGAGAAAGACTGGTGACGCCGAGCAGAGCAATCCGCGGCGCACCCCGCGTTCTCGGCGCCGTGCTCATGGTGCTGATGGTCCTGGCGGCGCCGGCGGCGTTCGCGCAGAAGGCGGTGTTGCAGGCGGTGCCGGGACCGTACTACGCCGGAACTCCGATCGACTTGCAGATCGTAGCCGACGGATTCGACGAAGAGCCGCAGCCGCAGATGGACGCGCCGGGCGTCCAGCAGGGCGCGACGCTCGAGTTCGTCGCGACGCGTCCTCAGGTGTCGAGCTTCATGTCGATCGTCAACGGCCAGATCACCCAGCGCAAGGAAGTCCGCTTCGCGTTCGTGTACCGGTTTACCGCCACCGCGCCGGGCCGCTACGCGCTCGGTCCCTTCCAGGTAACCCAGGACGCACGCAGCGCCGCGACCAAAGCGGTAGCGTTCGACGTTGTCGAGGTCCCGCTGGCCCAGGGCCAGAGCTTGCGCATGATGGTGGGTTCAGCCGCTCAACCGAGGTTGTTCGTTGGCCAGCGCGTGCCGGTCACCGTCGAATGGTGGACCGAGGCCGGCCTTGCCGACAGCCTCTACAACCAGCGCCTGAGCGTGCCGCTGTTCATGCAAGGCAACGCCTTCCAGTTCGTCGAAGACAGCCGCGAGCAGTCGCGCCTGACACTCAACATCGAGACTCCCGCCGGCACGGTCGAGTTCCCCGCCACGCTGCGCCAGCAGAGCGAAGGCGGCAAGCAGTGGATGATCCGCGCCGTCACCCGCACGATGATTCCGATCGCGCCCGGTACCTACGACCTCGACCCAGCCACGCTGTGGGTCGATCAGGCCACCGGCTGGCGTCGCGACTTCTTCGGCTCGCGCATCCCGACGCAGGTCCAGAAGCGCCGCATCTCGGCCGACAAACAAACCTTCGTGGTCGAGCCGCTGCCGGCTGCCGGCAGGCCGTCGAGCTTCGGCGGCGCCATCGGCGAGGGCTTTACGCTGGAGACCTCGGCCGATCGCACCGTCGTGCAGACCGGCGATCCGATAAAGCTCACGCTGACGCTGCGCGGAGACGGATCGTTCGAATCGGCGGCGCTGCCGCCGCTGGCGGGCGCAGGCCTCTCGCCCAAGCAACTGCGTCTTCCCGACGGTGAGATCGCCGGCGTGTTCGACAATGGAGTGAAGCGCTTCGACGTCACGGTCCGGATCCTGGACCCGAACCTGCGCGAGATCCCGCCGATCGCCTACTCGTGGTTCAACCCGAAGACGCAGAGCTACGAGACCGCCCGCTCGCAACCGATCGCGCTGTCGGTGCGCGCCGCCGAAGTGGTCGGCGCCGGCGACGTGGTGAGCGCCGCGCCGGAGACGCCGCCTACCGAGCCCGACAAGCAGGCCAGGGGCGAGAAGGCTCGCGACGCCGGCGGCGCGCCGAACGTCTTTACGCTGACCGGCGCGGATCTCTCGATCGAAACCGACCCGGCGAGTCTGAGCAACGGCAACAGTTCGATGCTAGCCGCGCCGGCGCTGCGGGTGTGGGCCTACGCACTGGGCGTTCTTGCGCTGCTCGCCGGAGTGTTGGTGCGGCGCCGCAGCGATACCGACCCGGAGATCGCACGTCTTCGCAAAGCGCTCGATCGCGAGAGAGCGCGGATCGCCGGCGCGAGCGACGCCGGCGCCGTCGCCGCGGCGCTGCGCCGCATGGCCGCACTGCAGCCGCCACCGGCGCTGCAACGACGTCAGACCGCGCAGCAGTCACCGGCCGCTACAATCGACATCGACTCACTGCTCGGCCGCCTCGACGAACTGGTGTTCGCACCGGGCGGCGCTGCCAGCGCCGCCACCGAGGATCTTCGCAAACGAGCGCTGGCCGTCGCCGATGCGCTGCGGGAGCAGGCGCGATGAAGCGGCACGCGTGCTGGCTGCGATGGCTTCGGCGCGGTCGATTGGCGCGCGCCGCGGCGAGCGCGGCGCTGCTTGCGGGTCTCGCCGCGGTTTCGCCTCCGCAAGCGTGGCCGCAAACCGCACCACCGGCCGCGCCACAGAGCGCGTCACAGAATTCGTCGAAGGGCGCAGCGCATGTTTCGCCGCAGAGCGCGATCCCCGAATCGCAGGGCGCACCGCAGAGTTCGCGGCAAAGTTCGTCAGTGGATCAGGGCATCGCCGCCTATCAGTCGGCCCAGGACCTCACCGATCGCGAGCAGCGACTGGCCGGCTTCGCACGCGCCGAGCGGCTGCTGCGCGCCGGCGCCGAGCAGGGCCCCGCCGACGCCGACATGTGGGCCAACGTCGGCACCGCGGCGCTGCAGGCCGAGCACCTGGGCGCTGCGATCGCCGCCTACCGCCGCGCGCTGATCCTCGACCCCGATCATCGCCGCGCCCGCCAGAACATCGAACACGCACGCACGTTGCTGGCGCCGTGGGTTCCGCGTCCCGAGAGCGAAGGTCTGCTCGACAGCTTCTTCCAGTGGCATCGCGCGATGGCTGCCAGCGAGCGCGCCGGCGCGGCTTCGATCGCGTTCGCGCTGGCCGGACTGCTGCTCGGCGCAGGTATCGCGCGCCGCAACACCATGCTTCGCCTGCTCAGCCTGATGCCGGCGGTTGCATGCACGCTGTTGCTGGCTTCGCTGGTGGTAGGCGGCGGCAACGAAACCGGCGCCGCGGTCATCGTCGGCGACGACACGGTGGCCCGGGCAGCCGACTCGCGCAATGCCCCTGCGCGTTTCGCCGAAGCGCTGCCATCGGGCACCGAGGTGCGGGTGGCCGAGAGGCGCGGTGACTGGACACGGATCGTGCTCGCCGATGGCCGCGACGCGTGGGTCTCCAGTTCGAGTCTGGAGCAGATCGACCGCTGAGGCCCTCGCCCCGACGGCGCGCAGGCCGCCTATTCCGCCAGACCCCTCGCCCACGCCACCCGCTCGTCGACGTGACGCTTCATTGCAAGCTCGATCGCCACGAAGCCTTTGGACGGCCAGAAGTTGCCGCCGCGCGGATTGCCTGAAACGAAGTGCAACGAGCACCACTCCACGCCTTCGCGCTGGAGGCGGTCGAAGGCGTGGTCGAGAAGCAGCGAGCCGACGCCGGCGCCGCGCAGGCCTTCCTCTACGTAACCTTCCCACAGATAGGCCATGCGCTCGCAGACCAGCAGCGGTGACAGGAAGACCGCGGGCACGAACAACATCGAACCGAGCGCCTGGCCGCCGCGTCTGGCCACGAACGCGACGCCCTGCCGCGACGTCAGAGCCTCCGCACGAATGCTGCGCACCTTGGAGTCGGCCTCTCCCGTGTATGGCCAGAACATCGGCGCGTCGGTCTGGAAAGTCATCAGACGGCGATGGAAGGTCTCGAGAAGTTCGTCATCGTGTCCGCGAATCTCGTCGATGACCAGATCTCGCAGCGCGCGAGGCCGCGGTACCAGCGGCGCCACGCGCCTGAGCGCGCACACCGACTTGCGACCGAAGCCGAGCCGGCTCCACGCTTCGACGCTCGCGCCGTCCTGAGGATCCACCGCGACGTTGTGGATGAAGAATCCGTCGGCCACCCAGCCGCGGGCGAGAAACGCGTAGAGCGTTTCGTAGACGAGATCGGCGTCGACGTCGGTTGCCACCGCGTGCCCCTGCAGCGACACGCCCACCGAACGCGGCTCCGCGTAGATCGACGCGAAGTCCTGGGGGCCGAACAATTGCTTCTCGCCGAGCAGGTAGCCGCACACGTGACTGCCGTCTTCGACGATCGCGCCGCGTACGCGCGGCGAGCTCGCGGAAGTCTCGATCAGACTGCGGCAGGCACCGATGTCGAAGAACTTCGGCCCGAGCACGGCCCCGGTCGCGGTAGCGCTGTGGGCTCGAACGTGGGCGGCGCACAGCAGCTCGGCAGCCGCGTCGACATCAGATGGGTGGAATTCTCTTGCTTGGAGTCGGGCCACGGCGGTTTCACCTCATCGCGCCGGACCTAGATAGCGAGGGAGGCCGGCCGTGGCCATCGGCGCTCGCGGCCGCTATGCTGCGCCATGGCCGAACTCGTCCGCGACCTCCTATCCTTTCTCGACGCTTCCCCCACTCCCTACCACGCGGTGGTCGAAACCACCGAGCGCCTGGAATCGGCCGGCTACCGGCGCCTGCGCGAGCAGGATGCCTGGGACCTGGTGCCCGGCGACCGCGTCTACGTGGTGCGCGGAGGCGGCAGTCTGGTCGCCGTCGAGATCGGCACCGAGGACGTCGCCGAAGCCGGCTTTCGCATGATCGGTGCACACAGCGACTCGCCCGGACTGCGCGTCAAGCCGCGCCCCGACGTCAAAGCCCACGGCTATCGCCAACTCGCGGTCGAACCCTACGGCGGCGCGCTGCTGCATACCTGGCTCGATCGTGACCTCGGCCTGGCCGGCCGCGTCAGCATCGCTGCCGCCGGCGAGCCCCGCACCGTGCTGATCGACCTGCGCCGCGCAGTCGCGCGCATTCCGAGCCTGGCCATACATCTGTATCGCGAACTGCGCACCGACGGCCTGAAGCTCAACGAGCAGACCCATCTCGCGCCGGTGATCGGCCTGGAGAGCACCGGCGAGTTGGCGGCGCTGCTCAGCGAAGAACTCGCAGCGCAGGCAATAGATACCGGCGAGGATGCAGTAGCGCCGCAGGACATCCTCGCCTTCGACCTGATGTTCTACGACTTGCAGGGCGCGACTCTCGGCGGCGTCGCAAGCGAGTTCGTTCTGTCGGGACGCCTCGACAATCTCGGCTCCTCTCACGCGGCGCTCAGTGCCCTGCTCGCAGCCGGCGACGCCGGAGAGAGCGAGTTCACGCGCGTCGTCGCGCTCTACGATCACGAAGAGATCGGCAGTCGCAGCGCGCACGGCGCGCAAGGGACGTTTCTGTTCGACGTGCTCGATCGCGTCGCGATGGTGGCCGGTGCCGGCGAGCCCGACTCGCGCGTTCGCGCGCTGGCCAGGTCCTGGCTGGTGTCGGCCGACATGGCCCACGCCGTCCATCCCAACTACGCCGACCGTCACGAGCCCGGACACACCCCGGTAATCGGCCGCGGACCGGTAATCAAGGTCAACGCGGGCCAGTCCTACGCCAGCGAGGCCGAAAGCGCCGCGCTGTTCGCCTCGATCTGTCGCCGCTGCCAGGTGCCCTACCAGCACTTCGTCTCACGCAGCGATCTCGGCTGCGGCTCGACGATCGGACCGATCACCGCCGCGCGCCTCGGGGTGCGCACCGTCGACGCCGGCAACCCGATGCTGTCGATGCACTCGTGCCGCGAGATGGCCGGCGCAGCCGACGTAGAGCCGATGGTGCGGGTCCTGACCGCCTACCTGACGGGAGAATAGAACAAACCGGGCTTTCAAGTGCCGCTCGTTCTGCTTATGTTCCGGCCCCGCCGCGCCCCCACAGGCCGCGGCCTTTGTGGGGGAGCGATTCATGAGCAACACCATCGGCCGCGCGCTGCGCGGCTTTCTCGTCTTCACCTTCGCGCTGGCGGCCTCGCTGGCCACGACCGCACCGGCCGGCGCCGGCCTTACCGCCGACGCGACCTTCGATAGCGACGGCTTCGCCCAGGTGAATTTCGCATCCGGACTCGACGCAGCCCGCGACTTGGCGGTGCAGGCCGACGGCCGCTACGTGCTGGTCGGATTGTCGCGTCAGACCACCGGCCCCAACACCTTCGACTATCTCGCCGCGACGCGGCTGAGCGACGACGGCAGTCTCGACACCGACTTCGGCACCAGCGGCCTGGTGACGCTGCTGCCGGGCGGAACCCCGCTCAACTTCGGTGGCGCCGACGCGCGCGCGGTGGCGATCCAACCCGCCGACCAGAAGATCGTCATCGCCGGCGGTTGGAACGTCAACGACGGCGTCGGATACCACGTATTCGTCACCCGCCTCGCCAGTAACGGAACGCCGGACCCGACCTTCGGCGCCGGCGGCAGCGTCGTGCTGGATCTGCCGGGCGTGTGGGATGCCATCGCCGAGGGCATCGTGATCCGGGGCGACGGAAGCATCCTGGTCTGCGGCGGCGCCAACGACCCGTCGATCCAGAAAGGCTTCATCATCAGGCTCACCGACGCCGGTGCTCTCGACACCACGTTCGCCACCGGCGGAGTGTTCGCGATCCAGAATCCGGCGGTGCCCCAGGCGTACTTCTCGTTCACTGCCGTCACCGAATTGTCGGGCGGCGCGATCGTAGCGGTGGGCGACGGCGAGGATCTTGCCGTGGTCAAGCTCACCGGCACTGGAGTTCCCGACGCCACATTCTCCGGCGACGGCGTCGCCAACTTCAATTACACCAGCGCGACGGTGGGCGACTTCCAGGTGGGCTCCTACGAGAACGCCTACGGACTGGCGATCCAGAACGACGGCAAGATTCTGGTCGCCGGCTCCACGCGCGACCCTCTCGGCCCGCAGACCGACGCGCTGGTAGCGCGGGTGACCACGGCCGGCGCGCTGGACACCAGCTTCGGCGCTTCGGGGTACGCGTTCGTGCCGAACCTCAAGAGCGACGAGGTCGCGTACGACATCGTGCTGCGAAGCTCCGGCGACATGGTCGTGGCCGGTCTCGATTTCAAGCCGGTACAGTTCAGTCCCAACGGCAAGATGCTCAGCCAGTACTCGGGGTTCTATCCGCCTCAGGCGTTGCTCGGCCTGTCGGTTCTCGACGACGATCGCGTGGTCGGCGCCGGCGAGCAGAACATCAGCGGCCTCAACTACCAGTTCGTCGCGATTCGCATGAACGCGACCGACCTGGCCGAGGAAGGCTGCGACGTGTGCGGCGAAGTGAACGGCGACTGCAAGGTCACGGCGAGCGACGCATTGGCGGTGCTGAAGATGGCGGTGGGCTCGCTTGCGACGAACCTCAGCGGCGACATGAACGGCGACGGTAAGATCACCGCCAGCGACGCGCTGGCGGTATTGAAGCTGGCGGTCGGCAGCGGGACGCCGACGGACGCGTGCAAGGCTTGATGGTGGCAAACCCCGTCACGCGCGGCGACGAACTGACCGACATCCCCTGGGACTCCATGCC
>JACRCR010000172.1 GCA_016218925.1 Deltaproteobacteria bacterium
CTGGATCGAGCCGTCGGTCGCAAGCGCGCAGGTATGATCACCTCCGCTTGTGACGTGGGTGAAGGTTCCGGCCGGTGCAAAGGATTCGTCCCATGAGCCGCTTCCGCAGCAAGCCACCGTCGCGTCGCCGCGCACCGCGCACGTATGGTTGCGCCCTGACGAGACCTGGGTGAAGGTTCCGGCCAGCGTACACGACTCGCCTCCGTAGTTGGATCCCCAACACTCGATCGATCCGTCGCCGTGAAGTGCGCAGGTGT
Organism: Deltaproteobacteria bacterium; assembly: GCA_016218925.1. Classification (GTDB taxonomy): domain Bacteria; phylum Desulfobacterota; class Binatia; order UBA1149; family CAITLU01; genus CAITLU01. The sequence continues at coordinate 258 of JACRCR010000172.1, forward strand.
GGCCGAATCCAGCTGAAACTTGCATGAATGCGCCGGGCGGGGCCGAGGCTTCGCCGTCATCGTTTCTGCCCCAGCACTCGATGGAGCCATCGATCCGAAGTGCGCACGTCTGCGCGTCCGGGTCGAAGTAGTCGCCGTCTCCGGCCGAAACCTGCGTGAAGGTTCCAGTTGGCGGAGACGACTCGCCTGCGTCGTTGTAGCCCCAGCACTTGACCGAGCCGTCGTCTCGCACCGCGCAAGTGTTGCGGAATCCCGCCGAAACCGAAGAGAAGGTTCCGGCCGGCGCAGAGGATTGCCCGAGAGAATCATCTCCCCAGCACTCGATGGAACCGTCGGGTCGAAGTGCGCACGCATGGTATGCACCGACCGTGACTCGCGTGAAGGTCCCTTGCGGCGCAGGAAACTCTCCGTACTCGATCCAGCACTCGATCGTGCCGTCGCTGCGAAGCCCGCAAGCTCGATCGTTTCCGACCGAGATCTGGGTGAACGCTCCCGAAGGCGGAGAGAAGGGGCGAGTATTCCCCCAGCAGTCGACGGCGCCGTCGGTTCGAATCGCGCACATGTGATCGCGTCCGCCCGACACCTGGGTGAAGGTTCCGGCCACCGCCACTGGATTCGCACTGGCCCAGCACTCGATCGCGCCGTCGGTTCGAATCCCGCACTCTCGACCATCTCCTACCGAGATCTGGGTGAATATTCCCGGCGGCGGAGACGATTCGTCACCGTAGTCGTACCCCCAGCAATCCACCGAGGCGTCGCTCCGCAGCGCGCACGTCCGCCCGAACCCCTCCCCCAGTTCAGTAAAGATTCCGGGCGGTGGGGAGGACTCGCCCGAGCGGTTGGATCCCCAGCATTCGATCGCGCCGTCGCTTCGCAGTGCGCAGGTGTGGGCGAACCCGGCGGCGACTTGCACGAAGGGCGCCGCCGGTGGAGCCGGTTCGCTACCGGCCATCATTCGCGACGCGTCGTAGGTCAGCAGGGCACCCCATCGCTCTATTTCCGTCGCTACGCACGCCAGATCGGAAAACTCGGCGGCACAGGTGCCGAGCGCCCCCAGGTCAACTCCTCGGCAAGCGCCGTCCAGCGCGCGGGAGAGTGCGCGCCGTGCGCCTTGCACGCGAGCGCGATTGCGCGGTCCGCTATCGACGCATGCGTTCGCCTGGGAGGCACGTGCCTGGCATCGCTTGTCGTTGCGCAGAATCACTTGCACGACCTTGGTAGCGCCTTTGACCATCGCCCCTGCACACTTCGAATCCTTTGCCAGAGCGGGCGGGTCGCCTTGGGGAAAGGCTGCGCGGCTGAGCCCTTCGAAGTGCACGGCCGTGATGCACGCCAGGCACTCCTGTACGTCCGGCCACGCGGAGATCGCGGTCGCATCGCAAGGCGCAGGACAAGAGGTGTAGAAAGCTTCGTCCGGCTGAACGTCGCCGCAAGTGCCGCCGGATTGGCCGAACGTCGGCGGAAAGACGCTCGGCAGAGCGGATCCGAACGCGGCGGCGGCTTGCGCTGGCACATTGCAGTCGGTCGCGCCCGGGATCTTGCCGAGCAGCCTTGCCGAGTGACACTTCGCGATCGTCTTTGCCACGCGAGTCGAGTAGCCGGACACCGCGCTGACGACGGCCTGCCGGCATTCACCCACGGGCCTGGGGAACGCTGTCGCGTCGGGCACGAAGCCCGGCAGCGCGCTCGCGGTGAGAAGAGCCAGCGCAAGGATCGTTGCACTCAACTTCTTCACTGACGTACCTCCAACACCATCAGGTCGCGCCGACGCGTTGTCGGACCCCGATCTTCGCGGCGGCATCACGGAGAGGCTCGGTGCCGCAAGAACCAACTCGGCTCAACGTCGCACCATGTCTCCCCAGCACACGACGCGCGCATCGCTGCGGCGAAGCGCGCAGGTAGTCGACAGTTGGGTGAAGGCTCCGGGCGGCGGAAGGTCGAACCCCTCGCGTCCCCAGCAATCGATCGAACCGTCGCTGCGAAGCGCGCATCTGCTGTCGCGGAAACTCGGTCCTCCTGTTGAGACTTGCATGAAGGTTCCGGCCGGCGGCGGCGACCAGCCGACTTCGTTGTAGCCCCAGCACAGGATCGAGCCGTTGCTTCGAAGTGCGCACGTACGGCCATGGTCCGCGTCGCCGCTGGCCGAAACCTGGGTGAAGGTTCCAGGTGGTGAGGAGGATTGTCCGATAGAGTTGGCACCCCAGCACGCAATCGAGCCGTCGCTGGCTACCGCGCAGCTATGGCCGGTGCCAGCCGATAGCTGCGCGAATGTGCCGGCGGGGGGCGAGGCCTGGCCTAGTCCGTTGTCACCCCAGCACTGGATCGAGCCATCACCGCGAAGGGCGCAGGTATGCCTATCTGCGGCGACGACGCGGGTGAACGTTCCGGACGGCGGAGACGCTTTGCCGTAGTCGTCCGCGCCTCAGCACGCGATCGAGCCGTCGTCGCGCAGCGCGCACGCATAGTCGTTTCCTCTCGAAACCTGCGCGAACGGTTCAGCGGGCGCAGGAGCCTGGCCGTAACGGTGGAATCCCCAGCAGTCGATCAAGCCGTCGCTGCGAAGCGCGCACCCACCGGGCGTGTAGTCATGGGTCAACTGGTACCAAGTTGAGATCTGAGTGAAGGTTCCGGTCGGCGGCGAGGACTGACCGTACGAGTCTTCTCCCCAGCACTGGATAGCGCCGTCGCCTCGAAGCGCGCACGTGTGGCTGGTTCCTGCGGACACTCGCGTGAAGGTTCCGGTTGGCGCAGAGGACTGACCGTAAGAGTCCGATCCCCAACATTGGATGGCGCCGTCGCTTCGAAGCGCGCACGCATGGGCGAAATAGTTACTGATACCACCGGCCGAAACTTCAGTGAAGGTCCCGACTGGCGGGGAGGATTGGCCGGAATCGTTGTTGCCCCAGCAGGCGATCGAGCCGTCGCCTCGGATCGCGCAGGCGTAGTCGTCCGCGGACGAAATCTGGCTGAAAGTGCCCGCCGGGAGCGGCCCGAGGTCCTTCCAGCATTCCAGCGTGCCATCGCTTCTCAGCGCGCATTCTGCCGTGACCTGGGCGAAGGTTCCTGGCAGCGGAGAAGTCCAAGTGCTGCCGTACCCCCAGCACACGAGCGAGCCGTCGCTTCGCAGCGCGCAGGTATGGTGCTCGCCGGCCGCGAGCTGCGTGAAGGTCCCAGTCGGGGACGAGGTCGCGCCGTAGTAGTCCCAGCCCCAGCAATCGATCGAGCCATCGCCTCGGATTGCGCAGACATGCTGTTGTCCCGCTGAGATCTCACTGAAGGTTCCGGATGGAGGGGACGCTCTGCCGAGGAACTCGCTGCCCCAGCAGGCGGGCGAGCCGTCGGCGTGGAGCGCGCACGTGGAATAGAATCCCGCTGTGACCTGCGTGAAGGTTTCGTCCGGGGCAGGATCGTCACCTTCGGCCATCATGCGCGACACGTCGTAGGCCAGCAGTTTCCCCCAGTGCTCCGCCGCATACCCGACGCAGGCCAGACCGGAGAACTCGGCGGCGCACGCTCCGATCGCCGCCAGGTCTGCGCCGCCGCAGGCCTTTTCCAGCCGGTCCGAGAGCGCACGTCTGTTTCTCAGCAGTTGATAGCGACCGCGGTCGTCCTCGATCAGACACGCGTTGGCATGGCTGGCACGCGCCTGACACAGCCGGTTGGTCTTGAGCACGCCCTGCAGATGCTTGGTCGCGCCGCTCAACATCGCTGCTGCACATCGGGAATCGTCTTTGGCCGAGGGCGGGTCACCCTGCGCGAAGGCCCCGCGCGCGAACTTTTCGGCGTGCACCGCGGTGATGCAGGTCATGCACGCTTGTACGTCCGACCACTCGGCCACCGCGATCGCGTCGCAAGGCGATGGACACGAGGTGTAGAAGGCATCCGCGGGCTCAACGTCGCCGCAAACGCCACCGGGTTGATCGAAACCGTTCGGGAAGGAGAGGGCGGGCGGTACCTTGTTCAAAGCCGCCGCGGCCTGGGCTGGTACGTTGCAGTCGGTCGAGCCCGGGATTCTTCCCACCAGCCTCGCCGTGGCACACTTCGCCATCAGCTTGGCGAGACGGACCGTGTAGGACGTTCCCGTCTTGACGATCGTGCTCCGGCACTCGCTGACCGTCTCGGAGAACGCGGTTGCGTCCGGCGCAAATCCCGGTGCGGCTCCCGCTCCCGCTAGCAGCACACTGAGCGCAAGCAGGGCTTCTCGGTGACTCTTCATCCGTGTACCCCCCAACGGTCCAGGTCCCGAAGGGCCTGGTCAGCACGGTGACGAACCGTCTATTGGCGCGAGGAAGTGAGGCTTCGGCGAAGAGAGCCGGTCTTCGGGAAGGGCTTCAGCCCGAGCAGTACACCCGAGCCAGCGGCGGTGTCAACGACCGTTCCGCGCCGCGCAGGGGAGCAAGTCGCGCGACTGCCGTCAAGAATACCCACGGTGATTTCCGACAACTGGCGAGAATCACCGTGGGCGTCGGTACTAAAGATGCGAGCCGGTGTCCGGTACGCCTGCGTGCGGTCCCGCTCTGGAGATCGGCGCCGCAGCGGCACACATCAAGGCGCGCGACGCTCCCTCACTGAGTCTGCGGAAGCGACAGTTTCCACTTGCCGGGTTCCCCGCTCCAGTCGGCCGTGAGGTAGGCGACGTCGTCGCCGATGTAGACCTGCGTCGTCATCTGGCTGAGGGTCGCGCGCGACAGATCTCCGTAGGCGACGATCCTGAACGAGTAGTTCAGGTAGCCGTCCATCAGTTTCGAGCGCACGGTTACGCGCGACAGGCCTTGGCGCAGACCCGGGCCGAGCTTCGCGGTGGAGTCCTTGAAGATCCATCGCCCTCCGGAGGTGCCGATGCGTCCCTCGAGGTCCATCGGCAGCAGGCTCGCGCGGTAGAACTCACCGCGGGCGTTGCCGATCGAGAAGGTGAAGCCCTCGATGAGCGGGTCGGCGGGAGTTTCGGGAATGAAGCGCCCGTGGATCTTCACATAGTCGCGCCGGCCTCGGCTGCGTGCCTCGGTGTCGAAAGTCCGGATCATCGCGGGATCGTTCAGGATCGGAAGGCACTCGGGCGTCAGCAGGC
>JACRCR010000175.1 GCA_016218925.1 Deltaproteobacteria bacterium
CTCGGGCGGAATCTTCTTGTTGGCCCGTACGTACGCTTCGAAAGTCGAATTGATGCTGCGCATCAGCGCCTCGAGTTCCGGACCGCGGCCCGAACTCTCTTCGATCGATTCGACGGCGACGGAGAAGAAACGCTCCTCGGCGGTGAACGACGTGATGCGTGCGCGGCTCTTGCCCTCGACCAGAACCTTGACGGTACCGTCGGGCAGGCGCAGCAACTGCACTACGTGGCCGAGAGTCCCGACCGCGTGGATGTCCTCGCGCGCCGGATCGTTGGTCTTGGCTTCTTTCTGGGCGGCCAGCAAGATGGCGTGGTCGCCGGCCATGGCCGCCTCGAGAGCCGCGATCGACTTCTGCCTGCCTACGAACAGCGGCACCACCATGTGCGGAAACACGATGATGTCACGCAGCGGCAGCAGCGGAATCACCGGAGACTCTTTGCCTTCACCCTCGCCAGTGCCGCGCGGATTACGGAAAATCATCGGTTCACGTTCTTTCGACATCGGGACTCCTTCACCCTCACTTCCTCTCGAACTGACCGACCGGCCGGCCGCAACCCATCAGTCCGCGTTCGTCAGCTCGCGCGCGTGGCGCTGGCGTAGACGACGATCGGACTGTCCTTGCGCTCGACAACTTCTTCGGAGATCACCACTTCTTCGATCTCCGACTGCGACGGGATGTCGTACATCACGTCGAGCATGATCTCTTCCATGATGGCGCGCAGCCCGCGGGCCCCGGACTTGCGCCGGAACGCCTCACGCGCGATCGCCCGCAACGCCCCTTCGGTGAGCTTCAGGCGCACGTTCTCCATCTCGAAAAGCTTCTGGTACTGTTTGGTCAGGGCGTTCTTCGGCTCTTTGAGGATACGCACCAACGAATCCTCGTCAAGGTCGTGAAGCGTCGCGATCACCGGAACGCGGCCGACGAACTCGGGGATCATACCGAACTTGAGCAGGTCCTCGGTCTGAACGTCGCTGAGAACCGCGCTGGTCTCGGCCTGTTTCTTCGACCTGATGTCGGCACCGAACCCCATGCCCTTCATGCCCACGCGGCGGCGGATGATGTCGTCGAGACCGACGAACGCACCGCCGCATATGAACAGGATGTTTGTCGTGTCGACTTGCAGGAATTCCTGCTGGGGATGCTTGCGGCCGCCTTTGGGCGGAACGCTGGCGGTGGTACCCTCGACGATCTTGAGCAGCGCCTGCTGCACCCCCTCACCCGAGACGTCGCGAGTGATCGACGGGTTGTCGCCCTTGCGCGCGATCTTGTCGATTTCGTCGATGTAGACGATGCCGCGCTGGCACTTCTCGACGTCGTAGTCGGCGTTCTGCAGCAGACTCAGGATGATGTTCTCGACGTCCTCACCCACGTAGCCGGCTTCTGTCAGGCTGGTGGCGTCGGCGATCGCGAACGGAACCTGGAGGAATCGGGCGAGAGTCTGGGCAAGCAGGGTCTTGCCCGAACCCGTCGGTCCGATCAGCAGGATGTTGGACTTCTGCAGTTCGACGTCGCCGGTGACCATCGACGAATCGATGCGCTTGTAGTGGTTGTGAACGGCGACGGCCAGAACCTTCTTGGCCCTCTCCTGCCCGACCACGTACTGGTCGAGCACCTTCTTGATATCGGCCGGCTTGGGAACCGACGACACCGCGCTGATCGACTCTTCCTGGTCGCACTCCTCGGCGATGATATCGTTGCACAGGTCTATGCACTCGTCGCAGATGTACACCGTCGGCCCGGCAATCAGCTTGCGCACCTCCTCCTGGCCCTTGCCGCAGAAGGAACACACCAGGTCCTTGGTCTTGTCGTCTCCCTGTTTGCGCATCGCTCGCTCCGAACTCTCTAGGCCGCCGCCAGGGGCCGGCTCGAAATCACCTGATCGATGATCCCGAAGGCCTTCGCCTCCTCACCGGTCATGAAGCGGTCCCGGTCGGTGTCGGTCTCGATCCGGTCCAGGTCCTGCCCAGTGTGCTTGGACAGTATAACGTTCAGTTCCTGGCGAATCCGCAGGATTTCCTTCGCCTGAATCTCGATGTCGGTGGCCTGCCCCTGCACCCCGCCCATCGGCTGGTGGATCATGATGCGGGCGTGCGGCAACGCGAAGCGCTTGCCGACAGCACCGGCAGCCAGCAGGATCGCGCCCATGCTCGCCGCCTGCCCGATGCACAGCGTCGCCACCGGCGGGCGGATGTACTGCATCGTGTCATAGATCGCCAGGCCGGCGGTCACCGACCCTCCAGGCGAGTTGATGTAGAGAAAGATATCTTTCTCGGGGTCCTCGGATTCGAGAAACAGCAACTGGGCGGTAATGAGCGAGGCGCTGATGTCGTTGACCTCGGAGGTCAGGAAGACGATCCGCTCCTTGAGCAGCCTCGAATAGATGTCGTACGCGCGCTCACCTCGTCCGGTGGTCTCAACGACGATGGGAACCAGGTTCATGCTTACCTCAGGGGCGCGTCTGTCCGAACTGATGCGCAGCGTATCGGGTTTATCCACGGTCGGCAACTTGGCTTTCCTCCACTTCGCGCTCTTGCACAGAAGCGGATTCGAAGACGCACCGCGCGGCTCTCTCGCGTAGCAACGAGGCGCGCAGCTCGGCAATGGCACCGGCCTTGGAGTAGTGGCGCCTGACCTCGTCGGCGCGCTTGCCGGCGGAGGCGATCTGCGCGCGGATGCGGGCCTCGAGTTCCTCCTTGGGAACCTCCAGAGCCTCGGTCACGGCAATCGCGTCGAGCAGGAACCCGGCTTTCAAGGAACGGCGGGCGCGCGACTCCAGGGTAGCGTGCAGCTCGGGGGACTTCTCCTCTTCCGAGCCGTGCGCGATTCCCAGTTCGTGAATGTAGCCGTGGATAGTCTCCTCGAGCAGCGCCCCGGGCAGGTCGAACTCGTGGGCCTCGACGAGACCCGCCAGCAGCGCGTCCTGCACGCGGCGGTCGGCATCGCGGCGGGCACGGGCGCGCAGATCTTCCCGGATGCGCTCGCGCAGCGCCTCGAGCGTCTCGACTCCTTCGAGGCCCGCTTCGGCGGCCAGCTCATCGTCTACCGGCGGCAAGACCTTGGTCTTGATCTCGCTGACCGTCACATCGAAGCGGATGGTCTTGCCTCGCAGGCTCTCGTCTGCGTGGTCGTCGCCGAAGGCCACCGTAATCGGCGTTCGGACCGCCCGCGTCACGCCGACCAGTTGCTTCTCGAAATCGAGCGGAAAGCGGCCCGAACCAACCTCCAGAACGATACCTTCGCCGGAGGTGCCAGCAAGCGGCTTGTCCCCGTCGAAGCCGTGCATGTCCATGACCACGACGTCTCCGGGCTCGACTACCGCCCTGTCCTCTTCCACTCGCAAGACCGCCATGCGCTGGCGCAGCCCCTCGAGGGTTCCGTCCACGTGCCGATCCTCGACCCTTACTATCGATCTCTCGGCCGGAAGGTTCTTGTACTGCCTGAGCCGAACGTCGGGCCGGATGTCGACTCCGACCTCGAACTCGAGGCCGCCCTGCTCGGCGAGTTCGTGGTGGAGCAGGCGCGGGGCTGCAACCACGTCCAGACCATGCTCGCGAATCGTCTCGACACAGGCCTCCTCTATGAGGTCGCCGACCACGTCGCGCTCGACCTCATCGCCATAGGCTTGCTCGAGAAGCGCCCGCGGTGCCTTGCCTTTGCGGAAGCCCTTCAGATGAGCGCGGGCCTGGAGCTTACGAAAGGCGGCGTCGAATCGGCCCCGAACGTGCTCGGGTGAAACGGAAATCTTGAGGGTTCGGGCCGCGGGCCCGGCTTCCTCTATGGTAGAGCTGATCTGAGACATCGGGAGATAGCTATCCTCTTAATCTACTGTTGATCTTGCGCGGTGCACTCGCGAGCCGCGCCGGCCGCACGACCGAGGGGCCGGACACCGCGGCGTCGCCGGCCGCGTGCTGTGGCATCGGCTCGTGGCTGGGACCTCGTAGCTCCCGGCAGCGAGTGCGAGAGGGGGGATTCGAACCCCCAACCGCGTTAGCGGGCTAGATCCTAAGTCTAGTGCGTCTGCCAGTTTCGCCACTCTCGCCCGCCGGTCGCGGGCCGTTGCCGCGTAGCGCCTATCGGCGCTCCTGCGCGGTGCCCATCGCCGACCGTTCCATCCCCGCCGAAGATTTACAAGTCAGGTACCGGACCGAGCCGCGCTTTGAGCAGGGGCTCCAGGAAATCGGCCAGCGCGCGGTGCCCCGCCCCGGTCAAGTGCCCGTCTATCGGGAAGAACAGCCCGGCGCCGCTGCGGCTGTGCTGTGCGGCAAGGAACGGCGTCGAGTCGGCGTGTTCAACGCCGAGTCCCGTCAGGCGCCTGTCCATCTCGCGTCCCGGCCGGGTCAGGTCGTAGCGCACGTCGAGGTCGGGCACCTTGCTCCGCAGGCGCTCCCTGGCCTCCGGCTCGACCATCGATCTATACGGAACCAACACCACGAAGAACGCGGCACCCAGGCCGCGCACCTGCTCCGCCATCTCGCCGATCAGGCCCGTAGCGCGGTCGTAGTCCTGGAGGGCCTCCTGCCCGAGGTCGCGTTCGCACAGCCCGAGATATCCCTCGAAGGGCAGCCATTCGGCCTCCTTCTCCTTCGACCGACTGCGCAGGCCATAGACGAAGTCGCGCGCCAAACGCAGCAGTTTGATCTCGTGAGGCCGGCGCACCGGGTACTCGCGTACCAGGCTGCGCAGGCTCCCGTCCTGTCCCCGTTGCCACTGATCGTTCCACGCCAGATCGTTGCCGAGGTAGAGCGCGTAGACGACCAGGTCCGGCGCCAGTGACTTGCCGTACGCTTTGAGCAACTCGACCTGGTGGACGATTTCGTAGCCGCCCGTCGCAGCATTGACGACGTCGACTCCGAGGTCGCGCTCGATACGGTCGGCGAAGATCTCTCCCCGCTCGACGCCGTAACCCATCGCGAACGAATCGCCGAGCAACAGGATCCGCTTCGTGGTCTTGGGCCCGACCGCGTCGTCGCGGAAGCCCAGAGAATTGGTCTCGACCGCGACGTCGTACTCGGGCCCGCGCATCCGCGTTGTCAGATCCGGAGCCAGACGGAAGCCGAACCGCTCGCTGCGAATCCACGGAGAAAACGTCGCGGCAGGATAGTCGACCAGCCTCAGCACCGCTTCCGCAATCGCCATACCGAGCGACGAAGCGAGCACGATCGCGGCGATCGAGAAGAGCGCGAAACGACCCGGGCGTGCGCTCACGGAAGAGTACGCCGCATCCCTAGAACAAGGTGTAGATGAACGGCGCGGCAGCACTCCCGCCGAAGATCACCAGCGCGCCCACGAGCAGCAGTACCAGCACGATCGGCGTGATCCACCATTTCTTGTTCTGTCGAAGGTAGTCGCTGAACTCCGCGACCAGCCCGCCCTGGGCGGCGCCGGCCTCTTTCTCGAATTCGCTGCGGCTGCCGCTCTTCTTGGGTTCCGTCCGAACCGGTTGCTTGGTGTCCGCCATCGGTATCGTTCTCCAATCTCAGAACTGCCGGAAGTAGCGCTTCACTTCGGCCTGCTCATGCGGGATCCAGTAGGTCTCGGCATCGTGATCCACCGACCTCTGCATCGCGTCGTGGCCGAGGACCCGCAGCAGCAGACCGATCGGGGTGAGTACGCAGAAAAAAATGATGCCGAGCAAGAGGTGCGAGACGGTCCAGCCTATCGGGAAGGCCGCGATCAACCACCCGACGAAGATCGGCCGGAGGGCCTGCGGCGCCAGTACTCCGAGCGTTCCGCCGACAACCGCGGCGCCGGCCAGGAGCCGCGTGCCCAGTCCCGATCCGCCCTGGAGGTACCCGTAGGCCGCCATGCCACCGAAGATCGCCAGGCACAGCAGTCCGAATTGTCGCAGCTCGCGCCGCGTCGGGTTCCAGTTGATCTCGACCATCGCCATCGCGGATCTCCTCAGTCGAGTTGGAACTGCGCGAGATAGGCCTCGACGTCGATGTCGACAGCGCCCCGCTGCTCTTTCTTCAGCAGCACGAAGTTCTCCAGAACCAGCACGTCCATGTTGGTGGCCAGGAAGCAACGGTGCGCATCCGCCGGCGTGCACACGATCGGCTCCCCGCGCACATTGAAGCTGGTGTTGATCAGAACCGGGCAGCCGGTCTTCTGGTCGAATTTCTCGATCAGACGGCGGTAGCGTCCGTGGCGCTCGCGGTCGACAGTTTGGACCCTTGCCGAATAGTCGACGTGCGTGACTGCGGGAATCATGGAGCGCGGGATCTTGAGTTTGTCGATGCCCTTCAGTCCCACCGCGGCTCCGTCCACCGGCAGACGCTGGCTCTCCAGCACCGGAGCAACCAGCAGCATGTAGGGACTCTCTTCGCTGGCGCGCATCGCGAAGTATTCGCCGGTGCGCTCGGCCAGCACCGAGGGAGCGAAGGGGCGGAACGATTCCCTGAACTTTATCTTGAGGTTCATCGTGGACTGCATCTCACGACTGCGCGCGTCGCCGAGGATGCTGCGTCCGCCGAGTGCGCGGGGACCGAATTCCATTCGGCCTTGGAACCAGCCGACGACTTTCTCTTCCGCGAGAAGATCCGCTACCGCCTCGCAGAGCGCGTCGTCGTCAGGGTACTCGTGATAGACCGCGCCGGCCACGTCGAGAAAAGCGCGGATCTCGGCGTCGGGATATTGCGGCCCGAGAAGACTGCCGAACTGGCTGTCGCAGGCGCCGACGCTGCGCGGATTGTCGAGCAACTGATGCCACACGAACATCGCGGCTCCGAGCGCACCGCCCGCGTCCCCCGCGGCCGGCTGGATCCAGATGTTCTCGAATGGCCCTTCGCGCATGACCCGCCCGTTGCCCACGCAGTTGAGCGCCACGCCGCCGGCCAGACACAGGTTCTTCATCCCGGTGCGCCGCTGTACGTGACGGGACATGCGCAGCATGACCTCTTCGGTGACCTTCTGTATCGACGCTGCGATGTCGAAATGCCTGTCGTCGATTCGCGTCTCGGCGCCGCGCGCGGGTCCGCCGAACAGCGCGTCGAACTTCTTCGACGTCATCGTCAGGCCCTGACAGTAGTTGAAGTACGACATGTCCATGCGGAACGAGCCGTCTTCCTTGAGGTCGAGCAAGTTGTCGAGGATCAGGTCGACGTACTTGGGATCGCCGTACGGCGCCAGACCCATCAGCTTGTACTCGCCGGAGTTGACCTTGAATCCGCAATAATAGGTGAAAGCCGAGTAGAGCAGACCGAGCGAGTGCGGGAAGCGCAGTTCGCCGAGCAGTTCGATGCGGTTGCCGCGCCCCACACCCCAACTCGACGTGGCCCACTCGCCGACCCCGTCCAGCGTCATGATCGCGGCTTCCTCGAACGGCGACGGGAAGAACGCGCTGGCGGCGTGCGACTCGTGGTGCTCGGTAAAGACGTAGCGCCCCTGGTACTGGCCGTCCAGGCCGCGACGCAGTTCGCGCGGAAGATACAGCTTCTGGCGCAACCACAGCGGCATCGCACGCACGAACGAAGGAAAGCCTGCCGGCGCGAACGACAGATAGGTTTCCAGCAGACGCTCGAACTTGAGCAGCGGCTTGTCGTAGAACGCGACGTGGTCGAGGTCGCCGATCGACACGCCGGCCTCGGTCAGGCAGTACCTGATCGCGTTGCCCGGGAAACGGTGGTCGTGCTTCTTGCGGGTGAAGCGCTCCTCCTGAGCCGCAGCGACGATCTTGCCGTCGATGACGAGGGCCGCCGCTGAATCGTGATAATAGGCAGAAATACCGAGGATCGCCGTCATTTATCGCTACCTGGCGTTACTCGGGGTGCTCGTGGTCACGCCGCGAGGGGTCACGCAGACCTCGGGCGAACGCTTACTATAGCGACCGAGGTGGGAACTTCCAGCGCCACTTCCCCTCACAGCAGATCCAGGACTTGGCCGGGCTCGGATACCAATGCGTCGGCCCCCGCCGCTTCGAGCTCGGTCAGGTCGCGAAAACCCCACAGTGCGCCGGCCGCGAACATCCCGGCTCGCTTGGCCGTTTGCATGTCGGTACCGGTATCGCCGAGGTAGAGGACGCGGCCGGGCACTACCCTCATCAAACCCGCGACTTCGAGTGCGGCCTGGGGGTCGGGTTTGCGTGGAACCCCCTGGCGTTCCCCGAAAACGGCCGCGAAATGCCACCGCTCCAGCAACTGCGCCGTCAGCGAAATCGTCAGCGCATGCGGCTTGTTCGAAAGCACCGCCATCGCCACTCCCGCGGCCGCCAAGGCATCCAGAAGTCCGGGGATCCCCGGATACGGGCGACTCCAGCGCACCAGTCTGGCCGAATACAAGTCGCGCATCGCCGCGACGCAGCGGCCCACGGTCTCCTGGTCTCTGCGCCCGGCCGGCAACACTCGCCCGGCCAGCAGGGTCACCCCGTCGCCGATATGGCGGCGGTAGTCCTCGATCGCGACCGCCGGCGCTCCCAGCGACTCGAGAGCCGCGTTCATCGATTCGGCGATGTCACGCAGGGTGTCGAGCAGGGTCCCGTCGAGATCGAAGAGTACGGCGTCGAAGCGCACGAGGGAGCGCCTTATGTACGCGAGCGTCGCCGAAGTCCAGCAGCGCCGGCACCGACCGGCGCTGCCCTGTAGTCGGCGCGGGCCTCGCGCGGACCGTTGCCTCGAGGCCGCCGGGCCGGCTACGCAGCGACTTCGCTTTCCTGTCGGCGTCGTAGCGGCTATCTGGAAGTCAGCGGGACAACCGCACACCCGATGCAATCACCGACCGACTGTATCTTCTGCGCCATCGTCTCCGGACGCGCCGCGGCCGCGATCGTCTACCGCGACGAGCACCTGACTGCGTTTCTGGATCTGTTCCCGGTCGTGCCTGGCCATCTGCTGATCGTTCCGAACCGCCATGCCAAGGGGCTCACCGAACTCGACGCCGACGCCGCCTCACGGATGGTCGCCGTGGCCCAGCGCCTGGCGGCTGCCGTTCGGAGGTCGCAGACGCCGTGCGAGGGGATCAATCTATTCATGGCCGAGGGACCGGTGGCCGGCCAGACGGTGTTCCATTGCCACCTTCATCTGCTGCCCCGCCACGGTGACGACGGGTTCCATGTCGGCGGTTCGTTCCTCAATCGCCTCAACCCCGGCCGCGACCAGCTCGACGCGCTCGCGGCGTCGCTGCGCAGCGCCCTGTCCACGCTCGAAGCAACAGCGGAGCACACCGAATGAATCGAGACGTCTTGCTGGTCGAACGACGCGACGGCGTCGCAACCGTCACGCTCAACCGTCCAGGCAAGCTCAATTCGCTGTCGCGCCAGTTGCGCGACGCGTTCGTGCAGACACTGGCCGCGCTGGCGGACGATGACACCGTGGACGTGGTGATCCTCACCGGCACGGGGCGCGCTTTCTGCGCCGGGTTGGATCTGAAGGAACTCGGCGGCGAGTCGGCGACGCCAGGCAGCCAGGACGACGACCGTGAGCGCGAGAACGTGGTAGCCGGCGCCGACGTTGTCCGTGCGGTGGAGAATTTCCCGGGGCCGGTCATCGGCGCCATCAACGGATTCGCGATAACCGGCGGCTTCGAACTCGCGCTGGCGTGCGACGTCCTGTTGGCGTCGAGCCAGGCGCGCTTCGCCGACACCCACGCCCGCGTCGGCATCCTGCCGGGCTGGGGACTGAGCCAGAAGCTGTCGCGTACCATAGGGATCTATCGCGCCAAGGAACTGTCGCTGAGCGGCAACTACCTCAGTGCCGAGCAGGCGCTGGAGTGGGGGCTGGTGAGCCGAGTCGTCGCGCCCGAGCAGTTGCTGGACACCGCACGGGCGCTCGCGCACGACATGCGTTCATGCCCGCGCGACGTCGTGCGCGCGTACAAGCGCCTCATCGACGAAGGCTACGAGACCGACCTCGGGCACGCCCTCGCGCTCGAAAATGAGCACTCGCGCGCGCACATGCGGTCGGTTTCCTCCGAGCAGATCCGCGCACGAAGAGCGGCCGTACAGGAGCGCGGCCGCGAGCAGACCTGAACCGAGCCCAAGACGAGGAAGCGGCCGCAAGCGCAAGGCCTGCAGCCGCTTCCCTTTTCCCGGCTGGGGGAAGAAACCCTGGCCTACTTCAACACCTTCTTCTTGAAGACCGCTCCAATGACGCGGTCCTTTCCCAGATTGAAGCTGCACGAAGTGTCGTTTCCGACGCAGGCCGGAACGTCGAGCCATTCCTTGAAACGAGACGAAGCCGTCGGCTCCGCCAGCAACGTGATCGTCGTAGCGGTCGGGAACTCCGCGCTACACGACGCACGCAGCGGACCGCAGTGAATGCCTTCCGGAATGCTGACGACGGTGCCCTTGCCGTTGCCGGTCACGTCCACCGTCAGGATGCGCACGCCGCCCTTGGTCGTGACGGTGCGCTCCACCGAGTACTTCGAATTGTCGATGCAGACGCCGGGGCGTCCGAGCGCACGGACCCGGTACGTGTAGGTGTGAGCCGAATTGAGTCCCTCGTCGTCCCACTTCTCGGTGTTGGCCGGCACCGTGGCGACGGTCTGGAACCCCTTGCCTTCGGCGGCCCGCTGAATCTGGAAGCCGCTCTCGGTCTGGCTGACGTCGGCCCACGTCACACGAACGACGGTAAGCGCGATAAACCGGGCCTTCACCCCGATCGGGATGTTGGGAGGGGTACGTCCGACCAGGCAGTCGTTGCTGTCGTCAGAGTCGCCGTCGCCGTTATAGGCGCGCACCCGGTAAGTATAGACGGTGCCGCGTTCGACGGTGTCGGTGAACTCCTCGGCGTTGGCCGGCACGGTTCCGCGGGACTGGAAATTCTTGTGGAGTGCCGCGCGGCGAAGAATCTCGAACCCTGTCTCGTTGTCGCTGTTGTCGTGCCAGGTAAGCAGAACCTCCGTGTTTGAGACTCTGGTCCGGCGCACGTTGGTGGGGCGGTCCGGCGGGGCGGCGACGGCAACGGCCGTGGAGGCAGCAAGAAGCAGGGCGGTCAGAGCGGCAAGCGGTGCACCTTTCATGTACGTATCGTTCTCCTGGCCAAACGCGAAGGGGGCTCCCCTCAGGTCGGCATTGCCTTGGGCCGGGGCCCTGCAGTGGACGCGGGCGGAGGGCGCCTCGCGTCCCGTGCCGCTGCCGACCTCGGAATAGTACCGGCTATCCCGGTGGAAGGGTAGCGATCCACATGTGTGTGCGGGGAATTCGCGGCCCCGACCGAGGCGCCGCGCAGGCCGCGACTGCTCGGTCGGCCCGGCGGCCGGGGGCCGCTGCGCGGCCCCCGGCCTTGGCCACTTCGGACCGGGCGGTCAGCGCTTCTTGTCTTTTTCCGCGCCCGCACGCCGGGGGAGCGTCTCGAACAGGGCGCGCGAGGCGTTTATCGCCGCTTCGTACTGGCTCGAGCCATGCGACATCACGGTAAAGACGCCGGTCAGGTTGTTGGCGGCCGAGGCGCTGTCCCGCCACAGCACCCTGCCCCCGTCGCGGTCTACCAACAGCCCGGACAGCCGTACCGAGTAGGACGCCCCGAGTTCGTCGATGCTGCGGTCCATTCGTTCGACCTGCACGATCAGGAAATCGCGAGCCTCCGGCGGGGCAAGCCCAACCACCGTCTCGGCCTGGACGGTGTCGATGTCGATCGGCCCCACCGGGCGCTGCTGGTAAGTGTCGCTCTCCGCGATCAGGTACCCCTTGGCCCGCAGCATGCGGGCAGTGGCATCGGCAACGTTGCGGCTGAGTACCACGTAGTCGAGTCGATCGGGGCGCGCATCGATGACCGGCAGCAGCAGGATCTTCTCCACCCCCGCCGACGCGAACTCCTCGTCGAGCTGGAGCGGCGCCCGCACGTTGCAGCCGGACCCTGCACCCACGCAAACGACCAGCGCCAACGCAGCCGCGCTTCGGATAGCGAGAGGTTTCATCCGGGCGAATTAACCGTCGCTCGCGCGCGCAAGCAAACCCGGTCGAAAAGACGCGGCGCCGGCTCCGGAGCCTTCGGCGCTGCGATGCTGGGGCCGGGTCCGGCCGGCCGTAGCTTTCCAGCCTCTCGTCGCCCGCTCGCACACGTCCGTAGTGGCAGGCGCGCGTTCGGTCGGGTATTAAGCTTGACCATGAAACCGGCCCTGATGTCGTGCGCCGTACTTGCGATCGCTCTCGTGTCAGCATCCGTTCCCGTCTTGGCTCACA
>JACRCR010000029.1 GCA_016218925.1 Deltaproteobacteria bacterium
CTGATGCACGAACACCTGATGGTGGGATACGCCGGCTGGGAATCCGACACGCTTCGTCCTGGCCCGGGCCGGCGCGAGATGCTCGCGGTCTGCGAAGACCGGATCGCCGAGATCCGCTCCCACGGCGTGGCCACGATGATCGATCCGTGCCCGAACGACCTCGGACGCGACGTCGAGTTCATGGCCGAAGTCGCCGCCCGCACCGGTTTTCGCATCATCTGCGCGACCGGGCTCTACAAGGAAGAAGAAGGCGGCACCGCCTACTGGAAGTTCCGCGCCAACTTCGGCGCCGGACCCGACTCGATCACCGAACTGTTCGTCAAGGAACTCACCGACGGCATCGGTACCACCGGCGTGCGCGCCGGCATCATCAAGGTAGCCACCGGCGCCGGCGCGATCACCCCGTACGAAAAGACCGTGCTGCTGGCCGCCGCGAAGGCATCGGTGGAAACCGGCGCACCGATCACCACCCACACCGACCACGGCAGCCTCGGCGACGAACAGCAGAAGATCCTTACCGATGCCGGGGTTCCGGCCCATCGCATCGTGATCGGACATTCCTGCGGCAGCGACGACCACGACTACCACATGCGGTTGCTGCGCGGGGGTTCCTACCTGGGTTTCGATCGCTTCGGCCTGGAAGTGCTGCAGCCCGACGCCAAGCGCGTGGCGTCGTTGCTGGCGCTGATTCGCCGCGGAGCGGTGTCGCGCATCGTCGTTTCGCACGACTCGGTGTGGTGCTGGAGAGGACAGCCGATCCCCGATCCCGAGGCCTTCGCTGCGCTGCTGGCGGTCTGGAAACCCTCTCACTTCTTCGAACACATCATTCCCCAGTTGAAAGAAGGCGGCGCCTCCGATGCCGACCTGCACGCGCTGCTGGTCGACAATCCGCGTCGTTTCTTCGCGGGTGACACTCCCGCGCCGGTGAGTTGATCCGATGGCGCCCACGCCGATGGCCATACCCGAAGGTGGCGAGAGCGCGTTTCGCGAACTGATCGACACCGTCAACCAGGCCGTCGCGTGGCTTTCGGACAGCGGGCTGACCTTCGATAGGCTGCGGCTGGGCCAGTATCGGCGCGACGTCGAAGACCTGGTCAGGGCCGACGAGTCCGGCAATCTGCCCGATATAGTTCGCGAACGCGTCTCGCACCGCCTCGCCTCGTCGCTGCTCGAAGCCGCCGAGCTGCGACGTCTCTACAAGGGCCTGGTGTTCTTCGCCGACGGCCCTCTGGAACCCAAGCTGCGCGACCTGCTGCGCCGCGAGGGCGGCGCAGCCGACGAACACGCCCGCAACTCCACCGAAAATCCTCGCGACCTCGGCCTCGAGATCACGCTGGCCGCGCGGCTGAGCGCTTCGGGATTCGGCGTGGAAATAGACACCGACGGACAGTTCGAAGCCAACGTCGGCGGCCGCGCGGTAGTGTTCGACTGCACGCGCCTGCACAGCGCGCGCGACATCGGCGCGCGCGTGCGCGATGCGCAAAAGCGCCTCGCCGACCGCTGCGTGGCGCGGCCCGAGGCACGCGGAATCCTCGCGCTGGCGATCACGCGCATGGAGGAGCTGGACCTCGACTTCCTGACCTCTCCCGACCCGATGCAGCTCAGCCGCCGTCTCGCACACGGTATCGACCTGTTTCTGCATCGCTACGCCCACTTATGGGCGCGACCGGCGGATCCCTCGTTGATCGGGGTGTGGGTGTACGTCTCGCGACCGGTGCTGGTGGGGACCACCAACCGTCTGGCCTATGCGCAGCGCTTCGCGCTCGAATCGGTTCCGTTCATCCACGAAGCCGACGACAACCTGCTGTGGCTGATCGATCAGCGCTTCCGTTTCCTGGCCGAACTGACCGCCGCGTTACTGTGAAGTCCCGCGTGTGCGTGGCGCCGGCCCGGCGCCGCGCAATCGCTGCACCACCGCGTAGATCTCGCGATGATGGGCTCCGGAAGGCTTGAGTGCGGCCGCGATTTCACGCGTCGTACGACCCTCGGCGATCAGCGCCGCGACGCGACGTTCGAGTTCGTCGCCGGCCAGTTCGGTTTCGGCCGCTTCGATGTGGACGGCGACCGAAAATTCCCCGCGCGGCGCGTGTGTCGTGAAATGCGCCGCAACTTCGCTGGCCGCGCCGCGCAGCACCTGCTCGTAGAGTTTGGTCAGCTCGCGACCGACGGCTACCGGAGGGTCGCCGAGAATTTCGGCGATGTCTTCAAGCAGTGCGACCACTCGGTGCGGCGACTCGAAGAACACGACGGTGCGCCCGGCTCCGCGCAGCCGCTCCAGCGCGTGACGCCGCGCCGAAGCCTTCGCCGGCGCGAATCCTTCGTAGGCGAAGCGATCGGTGGGAAGCCCGCTGATCGACAGCAGCGCGACCACCGCCGAAGGACCGGGCACGGCGACCACCTCGACGCCGGCATCGGCCGCCGCGCGCACCAGACGATAGCCAGGGTCTGAGACTCCCGGGGTTCCGGCATCCGATACGAGCGCAATGCTCTGGCCTTCTGCAAGACGCGCGACCAGTCCCGGCGCGAGCCGGCGCTCGGTCTCCTCGCGATAGCTCACCATGCGCTTCTTGACGTCGATGCGCTCGAGCAGGCGCCCCGTGACCCTGGTGTCTTCGGCGGCGATGACGTCGACGCTGCGAAGGACCTCGATGGCACGCGGCGAAATATCGCCCATGTTGCCGATCGGAGTGGCCACTACGTAGAGCCTTCCGGCCACGGATCACAGCCCCCAGTCGCGAGAGTACCGGAAGTCGGGATCGACGGTGCGAGCCGAAATCTTGGCGATGACCGGCAGTCGGCGTTTGAACTGCGACGAGCGCACCATGCGTGCGATGCGTTCGATGAATCCCGCCTCGAAACCCATCGCTTCGAGTTCGTCCTGTGCGCAGCGTTCGTCGATCATCCAGTAGAGCAGGCGGTCGACTTCGTGGTAGCTGAAGCCGAGCTCGTTCTCGTCGGTCTGCCCGGCCCACAGGTCCGCGGTCGGCGCCTTCTCGATGACCGACGAAGGAAGACCCAGGTGGCGGGCCAGCCCCCAGACCTGGGTCTTGTACAGATCGCCGATCGGGTTGAGAGCCGAAGCCATGTCGCCGTACAGCGTGCCGTAGCCGAGCAGCAACTCGGTCTTGTTGGACGTGCCGATCACCAGCGCCGAGCGCGCCGCCGACTGATCGTACAGCACGGTCATGCGCTCACGTGCCATCTTGTTGCCGCGGCGCAGGCGGCTGGCGTCGGGGAAACGGTCGAAATACGTGTCGACCTGCGCACTGATGTCGACCAGCAGAGTCTCGATCTGCAGAGCTTCGGCGACGGCACGGGCGTCTTCCTCGCTTTCGGGACTCGAGGACTTGTAAGGCATCAGCACGCCGAGCACGTTGGCGCCGCCGAGAGCTCGCGCGGCGATGGCCGCGGAAACGGCAGAGTCTACACCGCCCGAAAGTCCGAGAACCACCCGCGAGAGCCCCACCTTGCCTACTTCCCGCGCGACGAAACCGACCAGCAGACGCTCGACCAAGGCGTAGTTGGTCGCGGGGAAACGCGCGGACGCCGCCTGCGAAGCGCTCGCCACCTTCGGCACGACCGGTTCGGTCGCGATCGGCGCGGTCGCTTCGCTACGGGGCTTGCGCGGTTTCGCCGGTAACGACTCGGCGTCTGGCGACGGCTCGGCGTTTAGGGGCGGCTCGGCATCCGGCGTCGGCTCGGCATCCGGTGACGCCTGCGCGGTCTTCTTCGCTCGCGACGGCTTGGCGGCGGGCGCGGTTTCCGCGGTCTTTTTGGCGCGCGACGGCTTGGCGACGGCAGGCGCCTGCGCTGTCTCTTTCGCCCGCTGAGGCTCGTCGCCGGGCGGCGGCTGCGCGGTCTTCTTGGCACGCGACGGCTTGGCGACGGCAGACCCCTGCGCTGTCTCTTTCGCCCGCTGCGGATCGTCGCCGGGCGGCGTCTGCGCGGTCTTCCTCGCGCGCGGCATCTCAGTTCTTCTCGGAATCCGATCCCGGCAGCTTCACGGCACGCGCCGGGCGCTCGCCACGGCTCGGACGCTTGCGCTCACGAGACGCGGACGACGAATCGCGGTCGTCGCGCCCGCGCGGCGCATCCTTCGCGCTGTCGCCGAACCGCGGCGCCGACGAGCGCGGACGCCGCTCTGAATCATCGTCGCGACGCGGACGCGGGCGGTCGCCGGAACCGCCGCCATCCTGACCACCACCGAAGCGCGGCTTGAAACCGCCGCGGCGGTCGTCGTCACCACCGAAGCGCGGCTTGGATCCACCGGGACGGTCATCGCCGCCGCCGCCGAAGCGCGGCTTGTATCCACCGGGACGGTCGTCGCCGCCGCCACCGAAGCGCGGCTTGTATCCACCGGGGCGATCGTCACCGCCGCCGCCGAAGCGGGGCTTGTAACCACCGGGGCGATCGTCACCGCCGCCACCGAAGCGAGGCTTGAAACCACCGCGGCGATCATCATCACCACCGCCGCCGAAGCGGGGCTTGAAACCACCGCGGCGATCATCATCACCACCGCCGCCGAAGCGAGGTTTGAAACCGCCGCGGCGATCATCATCACCGCCGCCGCCGAAGCGAGGTTTGAAACCACCGCGGCGATCATCGTCACCGCCGCCACCGAAGCGAGGTTTGAACCCACCAGGGCGATCGTCGCCGCCGCCGCCGAAGCGGGGCTTGAAACCACCGCGGCGATCATCATCACCGCCGCCGCCGAAGCGAGGTTTGAAACCACCGCGGCGATCATCATCACCGCCGCCGCCGCCGAAGCGAGGCTTGTAGCCGCCGCGGCGATCATCGTCACCGTCGCGCCCCTGGAAGCCACGCGGACGCTCGTCACCACCGCCGCTAAACGGTCGCGGCTTGTGCTCGCGCTCGACCGGTCGCCGATCGTCGCGCGGCTGCGAGGGCGCCTCGCGTCCTGCATCCACGCGGCGTTTGTCTTCGACGACGCGTCCGCGCACGCGCGAAAGCTCGTTGATCGTCAGGTCCATGTCCTCATCACGGACGGTAGGGCTGACGATGCGCCGGCGGCGCACCGCATCTTCGGGAAGCACCGCGCTGGTGAAATCTTCGTCGTAGTAGGCGGCCCTCAGCAGAGCGTCGCCGGTCGGCGACACGATCTGCGAGCCGCCCCAGAACGCCACCCCGTCTTCGATACCGACTCGGTTGCAGAACACCACCCACAGCCCGAAGGTGCGCGCCATGACCTGGTTGTAGGCCTCCCACGAACGCGCGTTGGCGTCGGCCTCGTGCGTGGGCTCACCCACCTCGTCGGCAGCGGCGACGACACCGCGCGCCGGACTGGCCGAGGCGACCAGCAGCAGCGTCGCACCGTCGCAGGCCGCGATCGTCACCGCGCTCGGGTGCAGCATGTCCTCGCAAACCAGCATCGCCATGCGGCCATGCTTGGTGTCGAAAGCACGCACCGCACGACCGCGCGCGAAGTATCGCTGTTCGTCGAACATGCCGTAGGTGGGCAGGTAGGTCTTGCGATGCACCGCAACTATGCGTCCGTCCTCCATGTAGGCCATCGAATTGAAGAACAGGTGCTCCTTCGACTCTTCGACAAAACCGACCACGATCGAGACCTGGGTCGAAAGCGCCGCGAGCTCGGTCAGTGCGGCGGCGTCGCGGCGCTGACCGACGTCGGGGACCGAATCCTTGAGACGGTAGCCGGTCAGACTCAGTTCCGGGAAGACCACGACGTCGACGCCTTCCTCTACCGCACGCGCCACTGCCTGGCGGTGGCGCTCGAGATTCGCCTCGATATCGCCGAGCGCGGGCGCGATCTGCGCTAGGGCCACGCGCGGTCCACGCGCAGGTTTACGGACGACATCGCTGGTTTCGGTCATGTTATGGGAACCTCGGCGCGGAGGGTATGCGCGGCGGCCCCCCTTTACCAACGCCGCGACCTGGCGGCGCGCAACGCGACGAAGACCCCGCGAGAGGTTGAGTAAGGTTGGCAATGCGGCACAATGCGCCGCATGCCGAACGTAAGAGTGTGCATCAAAGACGGCCCGGGAAAGGTTTCGCTGGTCGACATGGCGCTGCCTGACCCCGGTCCCGGCCAAGCTCTCATCCGCACCACACTGACGTCCATCTGCGGATCGGACATCCACCTCATCGACGAGTTTCCCGACATTCCAGCCGGGGTTCCGATGGGCCACGAAGCCATCGGTGTGGTCGAAGCGGTCGGCGAAGGCGTCGAGCGGATCCGCGTCGGCGATCGCGTCGTCGCCTCGTGCCTCACCTCGTGCGGGAGCTGCGAGCCGTGCACGAGCGGAGAGCCCCAGGTCTGCTCAACGCACGGTGCACCGATGAACCTGCTGTTCGGCGCGCAGGCCGAGGCGTTCCTGCTAAACGGCGCCGATTTTTCGTGTACGACGATTCCGTCCGGTATGGCCGACCGCGACGCGCTGTTCGCCAGCGACATCCTGTCGACCGGATTCGGTGCGATCGAGAGAGCCGACTTTCGCGAGGGCCAGACCGTGGCGATCTTCGCGCAAGGTCCGGTCGGACTGTGCGCGACCATCGCGGCCAAGACCTACGGCGCCTCGGCGATCTTCGCGGTCGAGAGCGTTCCCGAGCGCGTCGCGATGGCGCGCCGCCTCGGCGCCGACCAGGTGCTCGATCCGGAAACCGCGGTCGAGCAGATCATGGCACTGACCGGTGGCCGCGGCGTCGACGTGGCCGTGGAAGCGCTCGGTCGCCAGCAAACCTTGACCAACTGCTTCCGCGTGGTTCGCTTCGGCGGCACGGTGTCGTCGGTCGGAGTCTACGGCGCCAGCCAGGAGCTGGCGATTCCGTGCGACGGCAGCTTCTACCACCGGCGCTTCGTCACCACGCTGTGCCCAAGTGGCCGCGCACGGCTCGATCATCTGCTGGGCCTGATCGAGCAGGGACGCGTCGACGCGACCCCACTGCTCACGCACGCGATGCCGCTGTCGCAGGTGGTACGCGCCTACGAGATGTTCCGCACCCGCGAAGACGGAGTGCTCAAGATCGCGTTGTCGTAGTCGGCCGCCTATCGCGGCGTTTTGTCGAGCATACGCAGCATCGAACGATCGCCGGGGGCAAGGCGCGGCACAGCGTCGAATGCTACCCACGCCAGGTCGTTGGATTCTTCGCTGACCACCAGCGGCAGCCGGCTGTCGGCTTCGAGCAGAAAGCGCACGTCGTAGTGATCGTGGGCCGCCTCGTCGTCGCGCGCCGGAATCCCGTGCACGTCGCAGTCGAAGATGTCCGGTCTCGCCGCGCGCACCTCGGCCAGACCCGATTCCTCGCGCGCTTCGCGCAGTGCCGCCGCCAGAACGTCGGGACTGCCGTCGACGTGTCCGCCCAGTTGCAGCCAGCGGTCGAGCTTGCGGTGGTGCGTCAGCAGCACGCGGCCGCGCACGCCGTCGACGATCCACGCCGAAGCGGTCACGTGTCCGATCGCGAGCGCACGCTGGAAGCAATCATCGTGACGGCGCACGAACTCCGCGATGCGCCCGCAGGCGCGCAGATCGTCGCCGTCGAGTGATCGGTACTGCGCGAGAAGCTCTAGCAGGGGGCGGCGATGCATGCGTTTGGCGGGTCGCGCCGGCGCTCATCGCCGCGCGGGTGCCTGTTCAGGTCCAGGCGAACACCGGCTGCTCGAAGTGCGCGACGCGCGTATTGCGTCCCCACACCGCGACCTCGCGCAACTGGTAGAGAACCGCGGCGGTGGGTGCGTGGATGTTGGTGCCCATGAGCGGGATCGAGATCACCGGCCGTTTGCTCTCCGGGATGCGCCGCAGCAGCGGAACGTCGGGGTGCTCGAGTTCGGCCAGCGGCACGCGGTATATCTCGGAAACCTCGGCGGAGTTGGCCACCAGGCTGGCATCGCGCGGCGCCCACACCACCACCGGCGTGATCACGTACCCCGAGCGTGTGGGATAGTCGTCGAGGAGACCGAGCACGCGCTCGGCGCCGACCACCAGACCGACCTCTTCGCTGAGTTCGCGCAGAGCGGCCTGCTCGGCGTTCTCGCCGGCATCGATGCGCCCTCCGGGAAGCGCCCACTGGCGACTGTGTGCGCGCAGACGCGCGGCGCGGCGGGTCAGCACGAAACACGGCCGCGAGTCGTCGTCCGCGATCAGAGTGACCGCCACCGCGGCGGGTTTGAGTCCGCCACGCGGGTAGGCGCGGCGCTCGAATATTTCCAGATTGGACCGCACGCGCTGGCGCAGCGCGCAGTCGAAAAGGAGGCTGGGCCCGGACACGCGAGGAAGGATAGTCGCGACCGATGCGATGTCGAATGGTGGCGGTGCGACGCGGGCGAGGCTCGCGCTCTCTTCGGAGGGTCGTCGCGCCGAGCAGCCGACCAGCCGGTCGGTTCGGGTCTGGTGAAGAGTGTCCTTCCGGCAAGCGTGCGTGCATCGCACGTAGCATCCGGGCTACCTTCCTGACCTAAACTACGGACGGGAGGTCAGCTGATGGGAATGACGAGAGGCGGCGGGTCTGCGAGGCATGTAGCGGCGGCGCGGGGTCGGGTGGAGCGGTGGCGCGGAACGCATCGGGCGTACTCGCGGATGCCCGAGGATCTGTGGGCGGACGCCATAGCGGTGGCCGAGGCGCAGGGCGCCTACTGCGCCTCGCGTGAACTGAATGTGAACTACGCCACGCTCAAGCGGCGTACCGAGCGCGAGGTGCACAAAGCGTACATGCTCGCCCTGCCCCCTGCCGGCGTGAATGATTTGCGCGTATCGTAGGGCCACCGAATCGGGTGGAGGTTGACGGAACAACCGGCGTCTGGGGGCGATAGGCGACGACGGTGACATCTTTTTCGCGCTCGACAAGGACGAATGCCCGCTGACCCCGGCCGTTGGCTGCGTCACGCCTACGCAAGCGGGCGCATCGCGCCTGGTGCTGCGCAACACCGGCGGCGCCAGGGATCGGTTCGTGTGGAAATGGAAGAAGGGTGGAGCCACGGCCGCGGGCGACCTCGGCGATCCGACCTCGACTGCGGACTACGCAGTGTGTCTGTACGACAAGGTGCCCGCCGGAATGCGTCCGGTTCTCGAAAAGCACGCACGCGCGTCCGATGTTTGCAACGGCTTACCGTGTTGGAGCGCAGCCGCAGCAGGTTACAAGTACCGCGACAGCAAGTCGGAGCGGGGGGCGATTCGCAATCTGACGATCAAGGCCGGTGAAGCCGGTCGTTCCAGTCTCAGTGTTCGCGCGGTCGGGCCAACCCTCTCGTTGCCGGTCCTGCCGCTTGCCAAGAACCCAAGCGTGACGGCTCAGCTCATCAACCTGGAGAACGGCAAGTGCTGGGAAGCCACGTTCTCGACCGTGCTCAGTAGCGACACTGCACGCTTCAAGGCGCGCTCGGACTGAGCGGCCAAGCCGCGCAGAGACAGAAGAGCTGGCTACGGCGCCGCGCACCGCGATTCGTCGAGCGCATCGGCCGAGCCGCTGGCGCGCGTGATGGTCGAAGGCGAGCACGAAAGCGCGGTCGAATCGCACGCGCGCAGCATTGCCGCGGCGATCGGCGCTCGGCGGAAGGGTGGAGGCCCGGCGGCCGAGTACAAGGATTACTCGTCTTCGAACAGACTGCCGGCCACCCAGTCTGACTCGCCGCTTGCGGTGCGGTGAGCACCACCGCCGACTGTAGAGGTCCTGCCCTCGGCAGTATTGAACGATCCACCGTTGACCGTGGAGTAGTTACCAGTGGCGCGATTCCGTATGCCACTACTTATCGTCGAGCCGTAGCCAAGGGCCTCGTTGTCAAAACCACCAACTACGGTGGTACCGTTGGCCAGTGCGGTGTTCATCGATCCGCCTACGACGGTCGCACCGATGCCATCCTCAACATCACCAGCGCTGCTGTACTCGCCGCCGACGACAGTGGCTCCCATCCCGGCCGCAAGGTTCCCCGTTCCGGCGCAAACCGCCGCAACGTTTCCGCTCGCTTCGTTGTTGGAACCGCCCGTCACGGTTGTGAAACTCCCTGTCGCCGCGTTCCCTGTGCCACCGGCGACAAAGCTGGACACTCCCGACGCCGTGCCAGCGTCACCACCGGCGACGGACGACCAGCGGCCAGTAGCAAAGCCCCGGTTTCCGCCGGATACGGTGGAGTCCGATCCCCTCGCGTTGTTGCTCCCACCTCCCAGTATGGCTGCGCCGAAACCGCTCGCGTGATTGTACGCGCCACCGACAACGGACGCCGACTCCGCCGAAATCGTATTCGAGAATCCGGCAACGATGCCGCCGGTGGCGCTCCAGGAATGCCACTCCCCGATCACCAGATTGTGCGAGCCGCTGCGGTCACGTGCATCGGGCGTCTCGTTCCAACCGATGATCAGGTTGCCGGTTGCATCTTTGGTCGCCGTGGCACC
>JACRCR010000173.1 GCA_016218925.1 Deltaproteobacteria bacterium
GCCGCCTTCGTCCTCGTCCCAGTTCATGCCCCAGGTCTTGCTCCCCGAGATCTTGTGAAGGTGCTTGGAGCGCCCGCCGCCGCCGCGCAGCACTTCGTCGTAGTTGAAGTTCCAGCCGCCGCCGATCTCTTCGTCGGTGGCGACGTGGCCGAGTTGCAACTTGCCATCGGCGTCGTAGCCGCCGCCCATCGTCTCCCAGTCGCGCGGCGTGCCGCGACCGGGCTGCGTGTTCACCGTCATCCACCATTGCTGCTCGGTGCCGGGGTCCTCCTGGGGCCACAGCACCTTGCAGGCGACCGAGCAGGTCTGGCAGCCGATGCACTTGTTGAGGTCAAACACCCAAGCCAGTTGGCGCTTCGATTTCGTGATGGTTCCCATGACGTCGTCTTCCTCTGTTCCTTGGCGTCAGATCTTCTGCAGGTCGACTCGCACCGCGCGATCGGCGGGAATCGGTTGCCACGAAAAGAGCCGATACGCGAGCTGTCCGTAGTTGCCGACGAGGCCGAGGTGTTTGATGTGTCCCGGCTCGAGGTCCGACTGGCTGTACCAGTTCTCGTGCATGTACGGCTCGAAGCCGTTGTAGAGAATGACCTGCCCGGGACGGCACGACGGCGTGACCTTGGCGACCATGATCGACTCGCCGACGTCGTTCACCAGCTTGACCTTCCCGCCATTCTCGATGCCGAGACTGGCGGCGTCCTTGTCGTTGATGAAGACAAACGGCTCACCGCGGTGGGTGTTCAGGATCACGTTGTTGGTCATGTTCATCGAGTGAACGCTCCAGCGGTTGTGACCGCTGGTCATTTCGAAGCGACGACCGCGCCCGCCCTGGGGCGGCGGCTCCTTGTGGGTCGGCAGTGCTTCGCCGGCCTCGAGGAACCATTCGTGATCGATGTAGAACTGAGC
The DNA here is from genome assembly GCA_016218925.1 of Deltaproteobacteria bacterium. Classification (GTDB taxonomy): domain Bacteria; phylum Desulfobacterota; class Binatia; order UBA1149; family CAITLU01; genus CAITLU01. Next base: position 907 of record JACRCR010000173.1, read on the forward strand.
TCGCCGCACCAGCGTGTCGTACGGGACTTTGTCTTCGGTGTGCCAGCGCAGCGGATTGTGGACCTCGTCGGGCTTGATCGTGGAGCCTTGCGACACGCCGTGTCCGACCATCCCCCAGCCCTCGAAGCGCACCGAGCCTTTCTCGCGCAGGGTCGCCAGGTTCGTTCCTTTCGGCAGGACTCCGTAGACCGTGTTGTCGCTGAGCACCTCCTCGAAGCGCTTTTCTTCGTCACGCACCGCGCCGTTCAGCGTGGCGCGTGCCATCAGCCCCTCGAAGCTGCGGTAGTTGCCGTTGCGATCGGTGAAGCCCTTCACGCCACGTGCAGCGGCGCGCTGCTCGATCTTCTCGACGAGACGCATACCGATCTCGATATCGGCCAGCGAATCTCCCGCCGGTTGCGTGGCGCGGTCGCACAGCACGTAGTTCAGATGATGGATCGACGGCATGCTGTTGCCGAGCTTCTCGTAGTGCTGCGCGGCCGGCAGGATGTAGTCGGAGTAGAGCCCGGTGGTGGTGATGCGATAGTCCACCGAGACGATCATCTTCAGCTTCGGCCACAGGTGTTCGAGCAGGATCTTCTGCCCACCGCGCTGGCGGCGCAGCATGTTGCCGCCGGATTCGAACAGCACCCGCGGCTGAACGTCCCTGTAGGTCGCCGTCGCGGCGGCGTTCCACCACCCTTTGTCGACCGCTTCGTTGAGATACTCGCCGAAGGTCTTCTTCATCGACGGGTCGTGATTCTCGGGATTGTCCCAGCGCTCTTTGTAACCGTACTGGTAGTACCACAGGAAGGCTGGCGGGATGGTGTTGCCGACGCCGCCGAACTCACCGGCGATCTCGGCTCCGCGGTTCTGGACCATCTCGGTGGTCATCGTCGGGTCACCCATGGCCAGAACGCGGCGCATCGCGATGATCTGCGAGATCAGGTTTATCGCTTCTTGCTGGCCCACGCCCTGCTTGCGGGTCATGAACGCGACGCCGTCCATCCCCATGATGGCCCACGAACGCGTGCCGGTGCCCTTCTTGCCCCAGTTGCCGGTCAGCCCGAGCAACAGCGCCATCGCGCGCTCCATCAAGTCGCCGTGGTAGTACTTGCCCGAGTTCCAGCCGATGAAGATCTTGGTGCGGCGAGTGGCCACCTTGCGCGCCAGACTGCGGATGTTGTCGGGATGGATCTGGCAGATCTCTCCGGCCTTCTCCGGCGTGTAGTCTTCGAGGTGGCGCTGCAACCTCGCGAACACCGGTTCCACTTCAACGGTGGTGCCGTCGAGCAGCGTGACCTTGTAGGTTCCGTCGAGCATCGGGTCGACGCCGGTCGTGGCCAGAGTGTGGCGCGGCGCCGGAGTGAGCAGGTTGGTCAGGCGATCCCACCAGAAGAACTGGTCTTCGCGGTCGCCCTCGTTCACCTCATTGCCGCGCAGAAAACGTCCGTTGTCCGTTCGCACGAGCAACGGCAGGTCGGTCTGTTCCTGCACGAACTGCTTCTTGTACAGACCGGCGTCGATGATGACCTTGCACATCGCCAGCGCCAGTGCCGCATCGGTGCCGATGCGGATCGGCTGGTGATGGTCGGCGTGGATCGCCGAAGGGCTGTAGTCCGGCGCGATCGTCACGACTTCGCCGCCGTTGTAACGGGACTCGGCAACGTAGTGGTACCAGTGGATGTTGGTGTAGACCGGGTTGGCGTGCCAGATCAGCGTGAGCTCGGCCAGGAACCAGTCGTCCATCGTCGAGGTCGGATTGAACAGGCCCCAGGTGATGTGCCAGCCGGGGCTGAAGTCCTGGAACTCGGCGTTGCCGTCGGTGGTCGGAGTACCTAGCAGTTGCGAAAACAGACGGGCCGGCGCGGCACCGGGTTCGGGAGTGAGTAGCGTCAGGATCGATTCACCGCCTTGCTCGGCGATGGCATCGAGCATCGCGTCGGCGATGTCGGTCAGCGCAGCGTCCCACGAGACCGGCTCGAACTTGCTCTCGCCGCGCTTGCCCACGCGCTTCATCGGCTGGGTTATGCGGTCGGGCGAGTAGTGACAGTGGCTCCACGAGGCGCCCTTCTGGCAACCCATCGGATTCATGTCGGGGATGCCGGCTTCGATCGGAGCGAGCACGCCTGCCTGCTCCTCGCGGACGATCTTGCCGTCCTTGGTGTAGACCTGCCATGAGCAACCGCCGGGATAGCAGTCAACCGAATGGCTGCCCCACGTCACCTTGTCCCAGGTCCACTTGCTTCGATACGCGTCGGCCCACTTACCCCTGGTCTGTGTCACTTGCGCACTCCTCTGCTCTCTTCGTCCGGCCCTTGGGGCCGGCTCCGCGGGCGTGCGTCCGATACGCGCGTGGCGCGTCGCCGCCCGGGGCCAAGTTGATATTCGGGCGCCGAGTCTACCGAACGGTTGGAAGGGAAGAAGCAGCGCCCGTCAGGTGCCAACATGATAAAGGCCGGTTTTTCAGCCGGGATGCGGACTTGATCGCACCGAGGTCTCCGTCGAAGCGTGCTCGGAGCCAAGTTCCGCCGGCGCGGGCCGGTTTGACACGCCGTCCAAGCGTCTAGTACATAGTGTCTAGTTGCACTATGCACTTAGTCTGGAGGGAGCGGTGCCGCTAGCGCGGCCGGACAGGACTGCGGGCGAGGAACTGCGGATGCGGGACCTGGTTCGCGAGACCGGCCTGCCGAGGCAGACCATCCATTTCTATCTCTCGGCAGGGCTCCTGCCGCGGCCCACCAAGACCGGGCGCAACACCGCTCTCTACAACCAGGAACACGTCCGGCGTGCCCGGCTGATCAAAGACATCCAGGAGAAGCACTTCCTGCCGCTGCGGGCGATCCGCGCGCTGCTCGAGGACAGCGACGATTCTACGTTGTCGGCTGCACAGCAGTCGCTGATCAAGGAGCTGCGCGTTCGCCTCGGCGCGCCGGCCGCCGCGCAACATGCCCAGCGCGTGTCGCTCGCCGAAGTTCTGGAACAGAACGCCATCCCCGCCACCGAGATCGCGGAATTCCGCGATCGTGGCGTTATCGCGGTCGAGGGGAGCGGCTCTGCGGCTTCTGTATCGCCGGAGGATGCGCAACTGCTGCACGCCTGGGCGCGCTTGAAGGCAATCGGGATTTCGCCTGAGCGCGGGTTCATGCCACGCGACCTCGACATCATCGAGGACGCGATGTCGCGTATGGTCCGCCGCGAGATGGAATTCTTCACCGAACGATACGCCGCGGCCGGAGGCGAGGAAGCGGCGCGCGTCGTGACCGAGGCCGTGCCGATCGTCAACCAGATCATCAGCATCGTTCACTGGAAGAAGACGTGGGCCTTCTTCGCCGAGTTTACCGAGAAAGACATGTCTATAGCGGGTCGCCAAGGACCCAAGGGAGCGTGAGATGACAGGACGCACGACCACGGCGATACGCCACACACTGCGGCTGATGGGAATGTTGATCGCCGCGGGGCTTTGCGCTGGAGAGGCCCGTGCCAGCTATCTTCAGGCGCCCCACATCGGCGGGCGTGACGGCGCTCTTTCCGGCAACGTCGTCGCGACGCCTCTGGACGGCGCCAGCATCCTGCTGTTCAACCCCGCCGGTGTGGTAGGGCGGCCGACCGAGGTGACGACGAGCCTCATCGTCAGCACGCTCAGCGGCCGCTATAGCAACTCGCAAACCGGCTACGACCAGAAGAGCAGCGAAATGCCGTTCGGTCCGCTTCTGTGGATCAGCAGCGATCGGCTCGCTCCGTGGTATGTCGGCGCAGGCCTCTACGGAACCGTCGGCTCGTCGTTCAACTTCGGCGCGCAGCCGGACGCCGGGGTCCCCGGGCAGTTCCTCTCCGAGTCCGGACTCATCCAGTGCGGTTTCGTGGTCGGACGCGAAATCGCGCCGGGGCTGAGCTTCGGAGTCCAGCTCGCACCGTCCTGGGGCCGCATCCGCACCAAGACGCCGAGCCCGCTCGGTGCCGTGGACTTCGACGTCAACGGATTCGGAATATCCGCGACGACCGGAATCCTCTACGATCTGAACGACAAGACTACGTTCGGGCTCTCGTATCGAAGCCCTGGCGTAGTGTACATGAGCGGCGACGGCGACGTTGGCGGACAAGACGACGACGTCGCGATCGACTTTCGCACGCCGCAAGGCGTCGTCTTCGGTGTCGCGTACCGCTTCACGCCGCGCCTGATGGTAACCGCACAGACGACCTGGACGAACTACCCGGAGTTCGAAGAGGGCGTGTTCGAATTCGAGCAGCATCCACAGCTCAATCAGTCCTTCATCGGCGATGCGCGCAGCACGTTTCGGTACGGCATCGGCGCCGAGTACGAGTGGGCAGACTGGCTATGGCTGCGCGCCGGAGTCTCCCGCGAGGAGTGGATGATCGAAGCTTCGTCCGTCAGCCCCCTGCTCTACGACACCACCGACTTCATGATGATGATCGGATTGGGCATCGTACACGGACACTGGGGAATCGATGCCAACGTGGGATACGCGTTCATGGAGGATCGGCAGGTGACGACCGCGGATCAGACCAGCTTCCCCGGTCGCTATCAGTTGGAGGCGAGCCCCGGCGTAACCATCGGGTTCACCTACCGGTTCGACGCCGAAGCCGACGAGTAACGCCCGAGATTCCCCTGCCCCTGTGGCTCATGGCGCGTGGGACGCACGACGAGCAAGGCCGGGTCCCGCCGCCGAATCGGCGCATGCGAGACATCGCGCGGCCCCAGGATGACATTGGTCATCGCGTAGCGTGACATTTGCCCGAATTGGCGGGCAGCGGCCAGCGCGCGACGACCGCCAGCCTGCGAATTCCACTCACCACGACGACGCGCCGAGCACTGCGCCGCGCAACAGCACGGCAGGCCGCGCGGACCTCGTAGTGTGCGCGCCTCTCGCATCACGAACAGCGTTGACTCACCGCACCCAGGAGAGGATGAGTGTGGCGTTTCCTATCGTTACGCTGACGCCACAGCCGCGACTGCAGACCGGCGCGGGAGTGGACGCGAGTGATACTCGAGCACTACGGGGTGACCCCATCGATTGCAGTTGGGTGATCACGGGAGGAGGGACCCAATGAATTCGCAACGGATCTTTGGAGGAATCGTGGCCGCCGCGATCGGGCTGGCGATGATGACGATACCGGCGCGCGCCGCAGCCGAGGAATGCAGGCAAGCCTGCGGCGCGGTAGCGTCGACGGCAGTGAGCGAAGGCAAGGCGGCGCTGAAGAGTTGCAAGCTGGACTGTCGCAGCGACGCCGAGCCGGCAACGTGCCGTGCCGACTGCCGCGCGGCGGCCAAGCAGGCGCGCCGTGCGGTGAAGGCATCGCTCGTCGAGTGCAGCCAGACCTGTCAACCGACAAACTCGTGCGAGGAACAGTGTCTCGCTCCGGCGCGAGAATGTCTCGCGCCTATCCTGGACCAGGCCAGGAGTTGCACACGAGATTGCGCTGGCATCGCCGACGACGCGGCGGCTGCTTGCGCGAGTGCCGTGGATCCTCTTGCGTGCCTGCAGGAAACCGCCCACCAGATGCACATGTGCGTGCAAGGTTGCGCCACGACCACGCGTGACGGTGCCGAGGCGTGCAAGGCGGCGCTGCAGGATTGCAACGCAGGTTGCGCACCGGCAACTGAGTGCGAGGGGCAATGCGTACCCTCGTTGCACGGATGCCTCGAACCGGTTGTCGTTCAGGCACGCCAGTGCGGCGAGCAGTGCGCGGGCACGGCGCGCGCGGCAGCGGCTGCCTGCCTGAGCCAGTCGGACCTTGCCGCGTGTCTGGCGCAAGTAGCGCAGCAGTTGGCGCAATGCGCAATCGGTTGCAAGAACGATGCGGAACAAGAGGCACAGCAGTGCCGCGCGACGTTCGAAGGATGTGTCCACGACTGCCTGCCGCCCGATCCGTGTCGCGACGCGTGCTTCGGAGATCTGCAGCAATGCGTGGCGCCCATCGTCAGCGACACGCGGACCTGCGGAATTCAGTGTGCCGGAGACGCGCTGGCCGCGGCGACGGCTTGCCTGAATGCCCAAGACAGAATGGCATGCCTGCTGGAAGTCGAGCATGCGCTGGGCGTGTGCGCCCAAGGGTGCGCGCACAGCGCGCGCGAACGAGGTGATGTCTGCAGAGGCGACTTCCGCCAGTGCGCCGACGCCTGCGGACCTCTCGGCGATGGCACCTGCCGCGGCGTGTGCCTGGCGGAGACCGGACAGTGTCTGGTGCCGGTGGCAGAAGAAGGAAGGACTTGTGTCGGCACGTGCGCGAAGAACGCTGCCCCGCACGTGCTGCCTTGCCTGTCCGGGCCTGCACCCGCGGCGTGTCTCGGCGAGACTGTGCAGCAACTCTTGCAGTGTGCGCAGGCCTGCAAACCTGCGGCACAGGCGGGAGCAGCGCAGTGCCGCGCCGGACTCGACGCTTGCGTCCAGCAGTGCCCGGCCGATCCCTGCCAGGATGGCTGCGTAGCGTCTCTGGAGGAGTGCGTCGCATCGACGGCGGGACTGGTCGAAGGCTGCGCTACCACCTGCATAACCAGAGCACTGAACGCCGGCTCCGCGTGCCTGAGTCAGCCGAACCCGCTGCTGTGTCTGGGACGTGTGGCGCAGGAAGGGTTGCTGTGCGGCGCAGACTGCAGGGCTACCGCCCGTACCGAAGGCGCGGCCTGCTGGAGCGGGTATCGCGGCTGCGCTCAGGCGTGCGGGCAATAGCGAAGCGCGATCGCTGTCCCGTCCAGGAAGCCGATGCGACGGGCGCTTGCGCGGAGAACCGCGCAAGCGCCCGTCGCATCGCTCCGACACCGACCCGGCGAATAGTTCGGCGTGACTTCGATCATCTGCACGCGTGACGTCGGGCCTATTTGCCTTCCGACTGTTCGGTAGACTACCCCAAGGAACCAGCGCATGTCCTCACGAGTCGCCCGTCCCCTGGTACACACGGTTCACCTTCTCACCTTCACGGTATTGTTCGCGTCCGGATTGTTGCTGTTCATCCCGGATCTTCGGGCTGCAATAACCGGCGGCTATTCGCTGATCGTACGAGAAAGCCACCGCTGGGGCGGCGTCGCGTTCTTCGTCCTTCCCATCATCATCATCATGAAGTTCGGCGTCCGCAGTGTGTTCGTCGCGCCGCAAGAGCGGACGCTGCGATCGCTGTGGCAAGGCCTTCACGTGGTGCTCACGGTGCTGATCGGCGTCGTCTTCACCGTGACCGGCGTGGTGCTGTGGGCGAACCGCTCGGTGCCGGAATCGCTGCTCGACCCGTCGCGCGACCTGCATGATTGGCTTACCTACGTGGTGGCGGTCTTGCTGCTCGCGCACCTGGTCGAAGTCGCTGTTGCAGCGCTGTTCGCTCGTTTCCGCTCGGCGGCCGGGCCAGCCCGGTAGCACCGGCGTGCGCGGGACGCGGAGCCGCCCGCCGAGAGTTGGCGACCGAAACCCCCTGCAAGGGACAACCCCCCTACCGGCCCCAGTCTGCCGCGCCGCACTTCGGCCCGCCCGGCATCAGCGTCGAGGTCCGGAAAGTATGAGCCGAACCGCGGCCGTCATCACCGGGTATGACTTTAGTCATCGCGCCCTTCCGACCGTTCGGTAGTCTGTCGGCCTCATATGATGCTCCACGACCGCTATGGCCGGCAGGTCACCTACCTGCGGGTGTCGATCACCGATCGCTGCAATCTGCGCTGCTTTTATTGCCTGCCGCGCGGCTGCTCGGGCGGCTCGCACCCCGAGCGCCTCGACCTGTCGGAGATCGCGGCGGTCGTACGCGTGGGCGTCGGGCTCGGCATCGGCAAGATCCGCATCACCGGCGGAGAGCCGCTCGTCCACCCGGGCGTGGTAGATTTCGTGCGCACGCTCAGCAGCCTTCCCGGGATCAGCGACTTGGCGCTCTCCACCAACGGCACTCTGCTGGCCGAGCACGCCCAGGCGCTGAGGTCCGCCGGCCTCGGCCGCGTCAACGTCAGCCTGGATTCGCTGCGGCCGGCGGTCTTCCGAGCCGTGAGCGGACGCAACGATCTCGACCGGGTCGTGGCCGGAATCGACGCAGCAGCAGCAGCCGGCCTGGCCCCGATCAAACTCAACGTCGTGGTCATGCGCGGCGTAAACGACGACGAACTCCCCGCGATGCTCGACTTTGCCGCCGCGCACCGCGCGCAGGTCCGCTTCATCGAGTACATGCCGCTCGGCCTGGCCCAGCGCTGGGCCTCCTCTTACGTCAGCCGCGCCGAGATCCTCGAGCGCGTCAACCCGTACTTGGCCGCCGAGCCCCCGCGCCTCCAACCCGGCGATACTGCCACCTACTACCCACTTCGCTCGGGAGGCGAGGTCGGACTGATCAGCCCGGTGAGCTGTCGTTTCTGTGATCGTTGCAACCGGCTGCGGCTGACCTCGGACGGCAAACTGCGGCCGTGTCTGACCAGCGAGGGCGAGGTGGACCTGCGCCACGCGCTCAAACCGCGGGTCTCCCTCGAGGCAATCGCCGCTTCGTTCCGGGCCGCGACCGCGGGCCGGCCCGCCTGCGGCACCTACGCCGGCGCCACCGACGACGCACCTGCGAGCGCGACGCGAGCGATGTCGGCGATCGGAGGCTGAATGAGCCTCGGCGCAGCGCTTCCCGGCGTCCGCACGGTTCGCAGCACGCTCCGCACCGCCCACCTGATCGCATTCGGCGCGCTCTACGGAGGGCACGTCTACGGCGTTGAAGCCGGGAGATTGCAGCCGGCGTTGCTGGCGACGCTGGCCAGCGGCGGTGCCCTGATGGCGTTGGAAATCTACCGCAACCCGTACTGGCCGGTGCAGATCCGCGGCCTGGCCACCGTCGTCAAGATCGCGCTCGTGGCTTCGGTGGCGGTTGCCTGGGACGTGCGCGTCTGGCTCTTGACGGCGGTGATCGCGATCGGCGGCGTCGTCTCGCACATGCCGAGCCGCTACCGCTACTACTCGGTCGTGCACCGGCGCGTGATCGGCAGCCAGGAGCGCGGCTGATCCACGGGGTATCCGCCGGCTGGCTCAATCTGCCAGATTCACCCCAACGACACCGAGAATTATCAGACCCAGCGCTACCGCCCTCGCCGTAGTCAGCGGCTCACCGAACCATGCGATGCCGATGCACGCCATGAGAGCGGTGCCGAGTCCGGACCAGACCGCGTAGGCGATGCTGATGTCGAGTCGCTTGACCGCCAGCGTCAGGAACACGACGCTGAGCGTGTAGAAGAAGAACAGAAGGAAAGACGGCACCGGCCTGGTGAAGCCCTGCGAGAGCTTCATACACGTCGTACCGGAGATCTCGAGACCGATCGCCAAGAACAAATAGAACCAGCTCACACACTACCTCCGTTCAGCGGCAGGCTGCTCAGAAAGGCCCAGATGCAAGGCGAGCGCGGGTCCTGAGCGCGGAGGCGTAGCGGCGCTACGTCGTAGCGATCAGGACCCGCGCTCAGCGCGGCAGGTGGGCCTTTATGGGCGGCCTGCTAAAATGGAACACTTGCGAAGCGGCGCAGCTTGTCGATATCGGTGACGGTGAGCTCGCGCCCGTGAGTCGCTATCACGCCCTTGCTCTTGAGTCTGGCCAGCAGGCGAATGGCGGTCTCGGTGGATACGCCGATCATTTCGGCGATGTCACGCCGCGAGTAGGCGAGCGTGACCTGGCAGACCGAGCCTCCGTTGGTCGTGCCGTTGCTCGTCAGGCTGACGAGCAACTCCGCCAGGCGGGTCTCGGCGGGCTTTAGCACCATGTCGCGAACCTTGTGCCGCGCCGCGATCAGCGAATCGCTCAGAGCTGCGATCAATCGCACTCCTGTCATAGGGTGCAGCTCGATGAAGCGCACCAGCCGCTCGCGCGGCAGGTAGCAGACCTGCGACTCGACCAGCGCCTCGGCGGAAGCCGAGTACGGAGCCGACGGTTCCAGCGGTAGCTCTCCGAGCACTTCGCCCGGCCCCGCCACCGCCAGGATGTGATCACGCCCGAAGCGCCCCGACTGATACAGTTTGACCGCACCGTGACAGAGAACGTACAGACCGCTGGCGGAGGTGCCCTCGTGGAACAGTACCTGTCGGGGTTTGTAGACCGCCGACAAACTGAACGAGCGGAATTCCTCGAGCTTGTCGGGGGAAAGATCGGCGATGCAACTGGTGTCGCGGATCGGACAGCTTTCGCAAGTGATCTTCTTCACGCGCAGCTCGTCATGGCAGCCATGTTGCCCGATTCTCCAAGGTTATCGCGTCGCGACAAGTGCCGCTCACCAAAGCGGCCGGCCGCGTCCTGATCCGGTCAGACAAGTTCTACCTCCACCCGAGTATCTCGGTCTACTTGGTTCGGCTCCCAGTGGCCATAGGTCCAGCGCAGTTGGCCGTAATCGCCGACCAGGCTCGTCGCCTTGAGCGGGCTCGGAATGATCGAATGGTCACTTAGACCGCCTCGGAACTGGTAGGGCTCCCACGCATGGTAGACGATCACCTCGCCGGGACGAACATACGGCGCGACTTTCGCCCGCAACACGAAAGCGCCCAGGTCGTTGCGAACCCTGACCAGGTCGTGGTCCTTGATGTTGCGACGTTCGGCATCGTCGGCGCTCACATAGACAACCGGTTCGCCGCGTTGCAGGCGCAGCATCGGTTGCTGGTCGCGCCACTGCGAGTGGATGCTCCAGCGCGTGTGGCCGCCGCTCATGACCAGCGGGAAGGAACCACCCGCGCCAGGAGGCGGCTTGTACGTCGGGAGTGCCTCGGCGCATTCCAGGAACCACGGATGGTCGATGTAGAACTGCTGCCGCCCGGTAAGGGTCGGCCACGGCTGCTTCTTCTCGACGAACCAGCGCTGCGGAACCAGCGGCTCGTTCTCGCTGTAGTCGCTGTAGTAGCCGGCCAGGCTTCCGGGCTGTCCGGTACTGGCAAAGCGCACCGCGCCGGCTTGGCGCAATCCAGCGAGCGAGGTGTTGCCGGCAGCGGTCGAATACTTCAGCACGAACTCCATCGCCGCCTCCTCGTCGCCGGGGCCGAGGCGCCCGCTGTCGGTGAAGGCTTCGTCCAGACGTCGCGCGTCGCGCGTGACTTCGGCGATGTCCGAGTAGGGAGCGAGATCGCGGCGCCTGGCCTCACGAGCAACCGCCGCCGACAGCAGCGCGAATATCTCCCATTCAGGCTTGGCTTCGCCGAGAGGCGGTGCGGCGCGGTCGCCGAGATGCAGGTACGGGATGAAGGAAGCGAGGTACTTCAGGTCGATCTTCTCGTACCAGAACGCGGCCGGCAGGATGATGTCGGCCCAGCGTCCGGTCTCGCTCATGCGGAAGTTGACGTCGACCAGCAGCTTCACCTTGTCGAGCAGCGTCTCGCGCAGGCGCACGTTCTGCCGTGAGTGGCGCAGCACGTTACCGAAGATCGACAGCAGTACCTGCGGCTTCTTGCCGGGCGCCGGGAACAGCGTGAACCACTTCTTGTCCAGGGCCTCTTTGAGGTACTCGGCCACCGGGCGCGGCGAGGTCACATCGCCGTAGCGCGAATCGCCGGAAATCTTGTCGAGACCGCCGTGGACCGCGTGCCACAAGGTGCCGGGCACGAAGTAGCGCGCGAACTCGTGTTCGGCCTCGGCCGGCCACATCAGCGCGCGCGCAGCGAACACGCCGAGGTTGAGCAAGCCGAGTTGCTCCTGCATCGCCAGCAGAGCGAAGCCCTCCGGCGCGAAGAAGCCCGAGGCGCGCCAGCCTCCACCGGCGCGTCCGATGTTGCCGGTTAGCGACGCCAGCAGGATCTGCGCGCGCTGGTTGAGGTCGGCGTGGAGGAACTTGCAGCCGCCGAATTCCGACAAGATCATCGCTGCCGGCGCGGCAGCAAATCCACGTGCGAATTCGCGGATCGTCGTCGCCGCCACTCCGGTTATCGTCGCGACGGTCTCGGGCTGGTAGTCGCGGTCGAGTTTCTCGCGAAGCAGCGAGAACACCGTGCGAACGGAAATCGACTTGCCGCCAGCCTTGACGCTTCCGGTGAAGTCCAGCGCGGTATTGCGCCCCTCCATCGCCAGGCTGTCGCTGGCGCCGGTCCCGGGGGCCGGAACCGCTTCGTTGCGGCCGCCGTCCCACACGAAGAAGGTCGGGTCCGGATCGCTGCGCCCGAGATCCGCCGGGCGCAGGAAGCGGCCCGTGTCGGTTCGCACCAGCAACGGCAGGTCGGTCTGCTCGGTAACGTAGGCGACGTCGTGCAGAGCCTCGGAGACGATGACCTGCGCGGCGCCCAGCGCCAGCGCGGCGTCAGTCCCCGGGTTCGGATTCAGCCACAGGTCGGCATGAATCGCGCTGTTGTTGAGATCCGGACAGACCGCGACCAGCTTGGCACCGCGGTAGCGCGATTCGTACAGGAAGTGCGCATCGGGAATTCGCGTCGCCGAGGGGTTGTAGGACCACAAGACGAGATACGAGGAGCGACACCAATCGTCGGACGATCCGCACGGATGTCCGTTGCCGAGCGTGATCGTCGGCCCCGGCAGCAGATCGCCGATCTGCCCGTTCGCGTCCGTCGCGGCGCTGCCCAGCATCCGGAAGAAGCGCAGCGGCGCAGCGCTGTTCGGCCCCGATCCGATGTTCGGGCCGAGCTCGCACAGAACGCTCTGCGGCCCCTCTTTTTCGATGGCGTCGACCAGGCCGACCGCCACCGCGTCGAGCGCTTCCTCCCATGAGATCCGTTTCCAGCGATCCTCGCCGCGCTCTCCGACGCGACGCAGCGGGTAGCGCACGCGCGAAGGCGAGTGCATCAGGACCGAACCGCACGCGCCTTTCTGGCAGCCGCGTGGGTTGAAGTCGGGCAACCCCGGCATCGACGCCTCGTAGGGTGAGTGCTGCTCCTCGCGCCACACCATTCCGTCCTTGACGTACAGGTCCCACGAACAGCCCGACACACAGTTGGTCATCGTGTGCGTTCCGCGGGCAACACTGTCCCACACCCATTGCTTGCGATAGAGGTCTTCCCATTCGCGATACAATGGGATCGTGGTCGGCATCGACAGCAACGGCGACTCCGCAGCTTCGGCACTCGACCATCCTTCCAGTTGCAGGTTGCTCAGCACCAGCCCGGTGGCCGCCAGCGCACTGGCACGCAGGAATTCGCGGCGCGTCCACTTGACGCACGGTCGCCGATCTCGCGCCTTTCCGCCGTTACTTTCGGTTCCCATGCCGCTCTCCGCTGCGGTCAGTACTGGACTTTCGACCAGTCGACGGCTTCCTTCTGCTGCTCGGCTTTTTCCTCTTCGTCGAACACCTTCAGGGTGATCTCTGCGTCTTCGGTCATCCCCATCACGTACGTGACGATGTCCTTGATGTCGTCCTCGGGACGTTCGACCTTGGGCGCTCCCTCCACCGTGTAGAACACCGTCGGCATGCGCGTGTCGTTGCCGGCGATCTGTTTCGGACGCGCGAGGAACTCCGCGAACCATTCAGGACGCAGGCGCTCCTTGGAAAGCATCAGGTTGATCGACAGATCGTCGGGATCCACGCCCTCCGGAAGCGCCTGACCGACGGCGCTGGGGTGGCACTGGATGCACTTGTAGTGGCGGAACCGCCGAATCCCGCGCTCGAAATGCTCCTTGTCGATCGCGCTCTTGGCCACGTACGTGTACGGGTTGTCGGTGTGCGCGCGTGCCGCAAAGCCGTCGACCAGTGCGCGCGATTGATCCTGCGTGAACCCGAAGGTCGGCATCCGCAAGGTCAGCCACGGACGCACCGGCTTCGGCTCCATCAGGAAGCCGTACAGATACTGGCCCTGCAGGCGGCCCCCCACGCCGTCCAGCGTCGGCCCCACCCTGCTCTTGCGTTCGAAGTAGGTCGCGATGTTGGCGTCCTTGCCGTCGAGACGATGGCAGCCGTTGCAATTGAGGCGCCCGACCATCCAGCTCACCGTGCGTGCGGCGCTACTTGCCGGCGTAGCCTTGACCAGGTAGCTCGCCGGCAGCGACGGCGCGGGCATCGCCATCGAGTACGCCATCAGTGCGTTCACCTCGTCATCGGTCAGCGGATTCACCGGCATTCTCAGCTTGATCTGACCCCACTCGTAGGCACGCGGCTCGCGGAACTTGCGGCGCATCCAATCCCACTTGGTGCGCGGCAGATCCTTGACGGTCCCGAAATCCAGTTCGGCGACCGGCCTGCGTGCGAACTCGCCGAGGTCCGGGACCGAGGGACGCACGTCCTGGAAACCGTCTATGGCGTGGCAGCCGAAACACTCGTACTGCTTGACGAGTTCCTTGCCCTCGGCGACGTCGAACTTGGCGGTATCGGCAGCACGGGGCAGCGGCTCGGTGCGCTTGCGCGACATCAGATACGCGACGATCGCGCCCCGCTCGTTGTTCTCGAGAGCGATCTTGGGCATCGCGGTGTCCGGGTTGGACTGCTTCGGATCTGCTATCCAAGCATCCAGCCATTCGGGCGTGACCTTGGATCCTATCTCTCCCAGATGCGGCACGCGCGGGGAGACGCTGTGTTCTTCCTTCTCCACGCCGTGACACCCGCGGCAACCGCGCTCGGTGAACAGCTTCTTGCCGTTCTCCGCCAGCGACGCGTCGACGACGACCGGCTTGGCCGTAGCCGGCTTGCCCAGCGTGAGCAGGAACGCGGTGATCTTGCCGGTTTCTTCGTCGCTGAGCAGGAAGTTGGGCATCGCCGTGTCGGGCGCGACGCGCGCCGGTTCCTTGATCCAGCTTCCGACCCAGGCAGGTGCATCGGTGAGTTTCGACTTCAGGTTGTTGAGCGGCGGAGCGAACTTCGGCAGCGGCCCGGCGCCCGGAACGTTGTGGCAGGCGTAGCAGCCCTTGTTCATGAACATGTCGGCGCCGCGGCTCACCGCCTCGCCCCCCACCAGTCCGTGAGCGACCTCATGGCAGCGCGAGCACGCGCTCTGGACTACCGTCGACGGCATCATCACGCGCGGCCAGTTGGGTTCGTTCCCGTGGGCGGCCTGGGTGCTGGTCGCCGATCCCTGGCCGTCATGGCACATCGTGCATCCGAACCGGCCCGGCTCATGCGACTCCAGAAGCTTGCCCGAATGGCTGCGATACGGCTGCGGCACGTCGGCAAACAACGGGTTGTCGATACCCAGATGGCAGCTCGTGCAGCGGTCGGCAACGCCGAGCTCGGCGATGTAGTTCTGCTTTATCTCGGGCTTTAGCTGGGCCACCTCGCCCGCGACGCGGGTCCAGCGCCCGGCCTCTGCCGCATCGCCGCGCGCCTGGGCCTCGGCGAGTTTCGCGTTGGCCCGCTCCGCATACAGACGATTGAACTCGTCCTGGTGCTGTCTCCACTCCCCGGTTTCCTCGCCGTGGATCGCGACGACACACAGCAGCAGAAAGATCGGGCTCAGCACGGCGAACACGAGCCGCATTCGTGGAGTTGCCTGCATCATCGTCGATACTCGCTTTTCAGACGTTGAACCATTGCGTCACCAAGACGTACTTCACGTTGAACAACAGACGCAGCAGCATCTTGATCGGCACGCCGTAGAACAGCAGCGCCAGCGTCACGGCGCCCACGTAGCGCGTCATGCCGAGCCGCTCGAGCAGCCAGGGCCAGCGTTTTTGTGCCAGAAACAGCGGGCCACCGAAGTACGCGATCAGCGCCGGAAGTCCCACCCACCACGGGAAATCCCACAACGTGGCTTCGGCGCTCTTCACCATCGACCAGTCCTGCCAGGGCCAGTAGATGTGCCAGTTGGGGCCGCGCAGGAACTGCCCGATGAAAATGAGGATCCACCACAGCGCGAAGCCGAAGCCGAAATGGCTGATGACCAGGCGGCGCTCGCGAATCGTATAGCGCCCCACGGCGTTGGTGCTGGTGTCGAGATACGGGATGGCCATCAAGCCGACGATGATCAGCGTCGGGATCATCACGCCGGCGATCCAGGGGTCGAAATAGACGAGCAACTCCTGCAGACCGACGAAGTACCACGGGGCCTTGGCCGGATTCTCGGTTACTCCCGGATTGGCCTCTTGCAGCAGAGGTGCATCGACCGTCAGCGACCACACCAGAAGCACGATCGAGAACAGCAGCGCAGCCAGAAACTCGATGTAAACCAGGTACGGGAATACGGCGACGTCGCCCGGACGTCCGGTCGGCATTGCTCCGAAAGCCTGCGCAACCGGTCGCTCGGACGTGATTCTGGTCTCGCCGGGTTGCTTCACCGTTTCTCTCCGCGCGGTCTCATCACGCCGCTCAAAGCGGTCGCGAGATCCCGCCGTCCTTTCTCACGCGCCAGAAGTGCACCACCATCAGCACGCCGGCGACCAGTGGCAACGCGACACAATGCAGAACGTAGAACCGCAGCAGCGCACTCCCTCCCACGCGCACGTCGCCGAGCAGAAGGAAGCGGGCATCGTTGGTGCCATCGACTCCGAGCAGACCGTGGAACGGCCCTTCGGCACCGAAGAAAGGCGTCGCCGCGGCCATGTTGGTGCCGACCGTGACCGCCCAGAAGGCCAGTTGATCCCACGGCAACAGATAACCGGTGAAGCTCAGCAGCAGCGTGAGCACCAGCAGGTTGACGCCCAGCACCCAGTTGAACTCGCGCGGCGGACGGTACGAACCGGTCAGAAACACGCGCAGCATGTGCAGCATGACCAGCACCACCATGAGATGGGCGCCCCAGCGGTGCAGATTGCGCAGGACCATGCCGAAGTAGACCGCGTACTGAAGCGTCTTCATGTCGGCGTACGCGTACTCGGTAACCGGCCGGTAGTAGAACATCAGCAGCACGCCGGTGACCGTTTCCACCAGGAACATGAAGAAGGTGAGCCCGCCCAGACAGTAGGTGAAGCGCACCTTGATGGCGTGGTGAGGGATCGTGATCGGGTGCAGGTGAAGGAACGCGTTGCTGGTGACTTCGAGGGCGCGGTTGCGCACCGTATCGTCGTAGCCGTGACGGAAGATCGAGCGATAGAGTTGCGACGCGGTGATCCACTCCAGCGCCCCGCGACGCAGCTTGTCAGTACGGGAGTTGGCCATTCTCATCCTCCCACTCCCGTGTCGGAACCATCACGACCGCATCCCAGGGGCAGCCGTCGAGAAAGCTGTCCTCGGGTCCCTGTCGCACGCACTTGCGGCAGCCGACGCACTTCAGCGGATCCACCCAGATACGCGAGAACGGAAACGCCTCAGCGGGCTGCAGAATCATGCACTCGTCGACCGGGCAGTAGATCTGACACACCGGGCCGCCGGCACACCCGGTGCAACTGTCCGTGATGACCGCGAGTTGCTTGGGTTTCTTCGCCCGCTGGCCGGTGAACCGATCAGTCTGCGCGCGCAGGCGCGCGGGTTTCACCGACGACGTCACCGTCATTTCCGGCTGCACTTCCGCTTCGCTGAGCATCCGCGCCAGTCCCCGACTCACGCGAGCGCGACGAACGCGCCGTCCGCCTCGAAGCGTTCCACCGAGTAGATGATGCTGGTGTCGACCACCAGATCGCCGCTGACGCCGACCGTGATCCGCAGGCGATCCAGAGGCCGCGGCGCCGGACCCGCGAAGTTCTTCCCGTCACTGTGGTACTGGCTGCCGTGGCAAGGGCACTTGAAGATATCGAGACTCGAGAACCAGTTGACGGTACAGCCGAGGTGCGCGCAGCGCGCCGTCAGCGCGTAGACACGATCCTTGGCGCGGACCACGAAGAACCGCTGCTCGGGTTTCCAGCGCTCGTCGACGAAGATCACGCCGTACTCGTCGGCTTCGCCCTTGCGCGCCAGGAACGCCTCGGGCGTCCCGATGCGGAATGTGCTCGGCGGTTGGTAGAGAACGCGCGGAAAGAAGAACCGGACGGTTTCGAGCGTCCCGGCGCCCAGGACGACCGCGAACGATCCCCATCCCGCCGCGGTCAGGCCTCGCGCCAGGAACTCACGTCGCGAGAGCTCGACGAGCTGCTGCAACGCCGCTTCGTTGTTCATGTCGCAGACCCCGCGATGCACCGCATTGAGCTACCTCCGCAGGCCAAAAGCTCGGCGGGAGTCTACCAACCGGTCGGATGGGCACCATGACCAATGTCATGTCCGGCTATGATCGAGGGCCATCCACGGGGGTGTCAGCGGTTTGCTGAGACCGAGGGATGCGCGGCGCTCGCCAGCGGGTCGCCGGGGTGGACTCCCGCGGCCCCGAACGGGCCCGGTTCGCGCGGGCGCGGGCCGCCGCCTGGGACAGGCGCACGGCGGTCGCTTCCGGGTGCCGCTGCCACATGCCGCGCGCTTTGCGCGGTGATGGTCGTGACGTGCGCGGGCCGCGAAGACGCCGCCGCCGGGAAGACAAGCAAACCGGTTGCTGCGGGCACCGAGAGCCAGCACCCGCGGCACCCGAAGGACGACGGGTGATCGTTTCCGGACATCGTCCGACCTCCTTGCTTGGCCCGCCGCCGGGTAGCAGCGGGACACGGCGAGCGCGGCGCAGCGAGTCATGCGACGTGCGTGACGATCACGCAACGCACGCAAGGTCGGAGCGGCACTGCGCGAGGCCTTTGCCTCGGACTTCGTCTTCGCACGGATCCTGCGCCGCTCTACTGCTGGCACCCCGACGACTCGTAGTCGGCGTCGATCACCGTCGTGATCCAATCATCCAGCACCGCCAGGGCCTGGTCGTGGGTGACGCTGCGCGCGATCGGAGGCATCTGCGCGCCGGGATCGACCGAATGGACGCGGAACGACAGGATCGAGTCGGCGGCGCTGCCCGGCACGATGTCGAACTCGTGACCGCCCGAGGAACTGCCCGCAGTGGTGGGGCGCTTGCAGATGCCGAAGTTGACGTTGACCTTACGGAACGCGTCGAAGAATACGCCGGTGCTCTGCGCCAGTCCGTTCTGGTTGTGGCAATGCGCGCAGTTGGACTCGAGCCACGCGCGTGCACGCACTTCTTTGTCGATCTCGCCGGCGCTCATCGCGGCCAGTCTGTTCTGTTCGTATTGATCGGTCACCGGGATCGAGAATGCGTCGCCCGCGACGTTGTAGCGCGGGCTGCGCTGGGCGTTGGTTGCGATCGCGGCGGCGTTTACGTCGAGCGCCGGCGCGCCGGCCAGCAGCCCCAGCTCGATCCAGTGCTGGAGCTGGTTCTCGGCGCCGGCGCCGTAGTCCATCGGACGGTTGAGCAGCCGCACCTTCGGGCCGATTGGCGCGTCTCCGGCCTGCACATCGTCGCGGATGTGGCAGGTGCCGCACTGGTTGGCGTGAGGAATCGCGTATCCGTCGGTGCTGCCGGTATAGGTCGCGGTAACCTCCGGATCGGGATCTTCATAGTTCCAGTGCACCGAGGCGGTCCCGCCGCCCACCGCCAAGTGCGCGTCGGTGCGATGGCCCTCGGCGTCCTTGTCCCAGACGAAGGCCATCCCTTCCCAGTACGAGGCGTTGTTCTTGCCGCTGCGATGGATGAGCAGGCGCGTCTCGACGACCTCTTCGTCGGCGCCGTCGCGGAACGCGAAAGTCTTGGCGATCACCGTGCCGGCCGGAAAACCGAGCGTCGCGTTGGGCGAGGTCGCATCGCCCTCTACCCACTGCGCCGGCGCGCCCGGAGGCAGGAACGCGATGCGGTATTTGACCGCGTAGTCCGAGAACAACGGCGTGGTCAGGTCGAACAGGATGCCGCCTTCGTTGGCGCCGCTGCGCGGATCGGTCGCGTCGGCGAACAGGTTGTACTGCGACAGCAGCGGACAGTTGTACTGCAACGCCTCGCGGTTGACCTGGTTGCCGCTGTAGTCGGCGCAGATCGCCGCGATCTCGGCCTGGCTCGGCGGCTGCTCGCCGCCCTGGCCCGGCACGTATTGGGCGACGACGGCAGGGTCGAGCGAGGCAAGCTGCACGCCGAAGCGGGTCGGACAGTCGTGCTCGTCGATGTCGGTGCTGGGCGGATCGGCCGGATCGGTGTTCTCGAAGTTCAGGAACTTGCGGCTGTCGGCGGTGAACGTGTTGCCCTGCGGGTCGCCGGCGTCGGCGATGCACATCCAATATTCTGGATGCTTGCGCGTGGCCGGGTTTGACGGGTCGGCGAACTTGTACCCGTCGTAGCGGCAGGCCGGGTGGTGCTGCCCGGTGTACTGCGGCTTGCCGTGCGCGTCGAGAATGCCGGCGAACTCGGGTGCGAGGTCGCAGTCGTAGGCGGCGTGGTCGTACATGCCGTCCCAGACGATATGGGCGCCGGTGGGTCCATAGCCGTCGGCGGCCAGCGTACCCTTGATCTGCACCAGTGCCGGCAGCAGCGAGTCGTGCGAGTCGTTGATGCCGGTGGGCACGCACGGCACGCCGGTATCGCCGCCGGTTCCGTCCGCGCAGATGATCGCGCCTTCCTCGGGCGGCTGCGGCGAGGTGCCGTTGGTCCGGAACGTATTGTCGTGAATGTGGATGCCTTCGGGATACAGGTCCATGCGCTTGTCTGGGTTGTCGGTGTTGCCGTCGAGAAGCTCGTGACTGGCGGCCACGAAACCCAGGCTGCGATTCATCTCGATGATGTTGCCGAAGACCTCGCAGCGATCGTAGCCCAGTTGCAGCATGCCCACGCCCTGCGGGACGCCGGTGACGACGCCGCCCGGCGCGAAGTTCACCGTGTTGTTGTAGCCTGAGTAGTTGTCGAATATGCGCGTCTCGTCGCCGTACTGGTTGAGGCCCGGAAGGTCGAAAACCAGGAAGCCGCCGGTGTTGCAGTGGGCGACGTTGTCGAACATGTCGGCGTCGTCGCTGTTTTCGATCTCGTAGCCGGCCACGTTGAAGAGCGCCTGACTGTTCTTGACGATGATGTCGTTGGACTGGCCGACGTAGATGCCGGCATCGGAGGCACCGAGTGCCATGACGTTGTCGAGCAGCACGTTGCTGGAGAGCACCGGGTAGATGGCATAGCCGCCGTTGCCGCTGTCGGTGACGTAGTTGCGCGGCGTACCGGCACCGTCGGTGTAGGTGCCGGTGCTCTGCGGGAACGACAGCTCGTGAACGCAGGTGACGTCGAGGGTCGAGGGGATCTTCGGGTCCATTCCGCCGCGATCGTCGACGGCGTCGCTGGTGTCGGAGTCGGCACTCGACCACATCGCGCGCAGATTGCGCAGCACGACGAAGTCGGAGTCGGAGACCTTCAGCGAAAAACCGGGCGTGTCGATGATGGTCAGATCCTCGATCGTGATTCCGGTCATGTGGCTGAGCGAAATGCCCTCTGGCGAGTTGCTTGCCTGGAAGTCCAGCACTGTCTCGTCGCGTCCCTGACCGCGAATCGTGATGCCTTCCCTGTGGGCCATGACGAGCGTCGTCGTCAGCTCGAAGGCCCCCCGACCGAACTCGATGGTATCGCCGGCGGCGGCCGCGAAGAACGCAGCCAGCGCGCGAGACTGCTCGTCGGGCCCGTCCTCGATCAGCCAGGTAACGCTGCCGCTGCCTTCGATCGGACAGGCAGCGGGGGCGGGAGCATCGACGGCTTCGAAGCGACCAGGTTCGGCGCGGCGAATTCCCGAATCGAACAGCGAGCAGTAGCGCGTTGATCCGATCGTCAAAATCAGGCCTACCCAAGCCGGCGGGGGGTTCTCGAGCGCGACTCCGGTGGCGTCGGCGCGAAGCCTCAGCAGACCGTCGCGAAGCGAGCCGAGCCTGACCGGCGACGGCGTGGCCGAGCTGGCGTGGTTCCTGAACCTGAAGGTGTTGCCGCGACGCGAACGCGCCCACGACGCGGCCGGCAGGTCGAAGGTCGCCATATTGCCCGAGCTCGATAGGACCTGCAGGGTTGCCCCACTCGTACTGGGATCGTCGGCGCCGCTGGCCGCAGGGGCCAAGACCTCGTCGCCTTTGGCCGTCCACATCAGACTCTGGCGGCCGTTGCTCCCCGCACGCATCAACAGCTTGTGGCCGGGCACGGGCCGATCAGCCGCCCCGGCCGGGACGCCCGCCGCCGCAAGCACCAACATCAATGAGTTTACTAACAATCTCATGAGCCAACCTCTGGAAGAAGCGCCCGCGCCGCGTGCGCTGCGATCTGGTAGGCGGCAGAAGTTAGACTTACTTCAATGTCAGCAACAAGAGGCCATGCGAAGAATCCACGCACCGCGGCGCTGCGCCGGCTCGCACGGCGGCGGCGTAGAGTGCGGGCGCTTCGCGCGGGGCTATCCCCACGGGCTTTCGGTCTGTATGCTCGGCCGCGTGGAATTCGCCGGTAACCTCGTCGTGAAACCCAACGTCCTCTAGTGGAAGTACGCAGACAGCACGACGACCGTACGGTCGGAGCCGCCGCGGCGCGGGCCACGGGTCCCGGCTGCGCCCCGAACGCGCGAGCGGAGAGGCCGCGATTCCTGCTGGCGGCGATGATCATCGGGTGCGCGTCGCTCCTCTGCAGCAGCCCGGGTCGCGCCGGCCTCTCGGCCCCCGCCGCTACCGCGACCACCACCACGACGCTCCCGGAGGTGGTCTGCGGGGACGCCAACGGAGACGGCGCGGTCAGGGCCGGCGACGCACTTCTCGCCCTTCGCGCCGCAGTCGGCTCGTCAACCTGCTCGCTGGAGGTGTGCGATTACACCGGCGACGGCAAGGTCGCGGCTTCCGACGCGCTGGCCATCCTGCGCAAGGCAGTCGGGCAGGAGGTGGCCGCGCACTGCCCGCCGGCACCGACCACTCCTCTGACGTGGGATGAAGGGGCCTGGGGCCAGGTCTCGTGGAACTGAATCGCGGCTGGTCGCTTACGGGAGAAACCATTCATGAACAGGAACATCGTTCGCTTCGCTGCTCTGTCACTGCTCGGCGCGGCTTTCAGTACGACGGCGCTGGCGGCATCGGTTCCGCATACGTTTGTCGCAGGTACCACGGCCAGTGCCGCCGAGGTCAACGCCAACTTCGCCGCGCTCACTGCCGCGGTGACCGCACTGGAATCCAAACTCGGTCCGCAGACCATGGAATCGCTGGCGGGGACCTACGACTATTTTGAAGTCAAGATCGACGTGGACAACCTCAGTGCCACGTCGAAGAGCATGGCGGGAGCGGCGACCTCCGGAACCGTGGTCCTCAACGCGGATGGCACCGGCCAGGTCGACCTTTCCACGTCGTACCGGCAGTTGACGTTCAACGCCGTCGTTACCGGAGACAACACGGTCCAACTCGCGTTCTTCAATACCCCCGAGACGAACAACGACGCGATCACCTGGTCGCTCGCCAACGGAGTCGTGACGATACCCGAGGCGGGAAGCTTCGTCGTCGTCGGCCAGTTGCTGATCCAGAGCATCAAGAACTTCGAAGGGCAGAACGGCATCACGATTCTCGCGCGGCGCTGACTGCAACCTGTAGCCGACAACGCCGACCTCGCGCGACGGAGACGCTCACTGTAACTGCCGCACTCGATGCCATATATTCGGCAGGCACGATCTACGGCGCTCCCGTCGTGACTGGCACGGGCGCGGAGGCAGGCATGAAGACGTTCTCTTTCAAGATCGACGCGCTCACGGGCGAAGAATACCTCGAGGTCTACATCCGGGGGCGCCAGCTTCTGACCGACCCGCTCCTCAACAAGGGATCGGGATTCACGAGAGAGGAACGGCTCGCGTTCGGCTTGGATGGGTACCTGCGCTCGGGCCACTCCTCGATGGAAGTGCAGGTCGAGCGGAGTCTCGAGGCGTATCGGCGCAAACCCGACGCCTTGGAGCGCTACATCTTTCTGAGCGGACTGCTCGACCGCAGCGAACCCCTCTTCTACCGGCTGCTCTGCGACAATCTCACCGAGATGGTACCCATCGTCTACACGCCGACCGTCGGGCAGGCGTGCCTCGAACTTAGCCACATCCAGCGGCGATTTCGCGGCCTGTACGTGAGCCCCGACAACATCGGCCGGATCGACGAGATCTTCCAGTCGATCAGCCGGCCGCACGTCTATCTGATCGTGGTTACCGACGGCGAGCGGATCCTAGGCCTCGGCGACCTCGGCTCGGACGGCATGGGAATCCCGGTCGGCAAGGTCAGTCTCTATGTGGCCGCCGGAGGACTGCACCCGGCCGTCTGCCTGCCGATGTGCCTCGACATCGGCACCAACAACGAGCGGTTGCTGGCCGACCCGCTTTATCTCGGCTACCGCCACCGCCGCCTGGAGGGCGAGGCCTACGAGGAAATCGTCGAGCGCTTCGTGCTCGGCGTGAAGCGCAACTTCCCCGATGCGCTCTTGCAGTGGGAGGACTTCGCCAAGAACAAGGCCCTGCAGAACCTGGCGCGCTACCGCGAGAGGATCCTCTCTTTCAACGACGACATCCAGGGGACCGGCGCCGCGGCACTCGCCGCGCTGATGACGGCGATGCGGATCAAGAAGAGTTCTTTCGACGAGCAACGCTTCGTCGTCGTGGGGATGGGGCAGGCAGGCTCGGGGATCTGCTACATGATCCGTTCGATGCTGCGGCAGAGCGGACTCTCCGAGGAAGAGGCTTGCCGCCGGCTCTTCGCTCTCGACGTGCAGGGTCTTCTGCTCGAAGACGATCCAGCCCTGGAGCCCCAGCAGAAGATGTACGCCCAGCCCCGCGCCGCGGTGGAGGGCTGGCGGCTCGAGTCAGCCTCGCGCGTCGGTCTGAGCGACGTCGTCAAGAACGCGAAACCGACCGTCCTGATCGGTGTGACTGCGCAACGGGGTCTGTTCAGCGCGGAGATCCTCGAGGCGGTCGCGCGCAACACGGACCGCCCGGTCGTGATGGCGCTGTCGAACCCCACCTCGCAAACCGAGTGCACTCCCGAGGAACTCGCCCGCGCCACCGATGGACGAGGACTGCTCGCAACCGGGAGTCCTTTCCCGCCGCTCCAGTGGAACGGCCGCACGATCAAGACATCGCAGGGAAACAACCTGTTCATCTTCCCGGGCGTCGGGCTCGGCGCGCTGGTCAGCAAGGCGCCCAAAGTCACCGATGGGATGTTCCTGGCCGCGACGCGCGCCGTCAGCGCGATGGTCACGGCCGATGAAGAACAACAAGGCCTGCTCCTCCCGGACATGGAGGCCATCCGCGAGGTTTCTGCGCGGGTGGCCACGGCTGTCGCGATCGAAGCGCGCGACACTGGTCTGGGCCGCCTGCTTCCCGACGCCGAGCTCGACGCCCTCGTGCGCAAGGCACAGTGGGAACCGCGCTTCAGCCCCTATCGGCCGGGCGCGGTGTCGCTGCGCTGACGGCGCGTGCGAATCGTTACCTGCCATCCGCGTTTGATATCGGTCGCCTCGGCGTCGTCACCGGAGGTAGGACGCGGGCGCGGTAATGCCGCTAGCCGCGATCTCTCTTGGTGGGTTCGGTGACAAACATATCAATCACGACTTGCTCGTCCGCCGGTCTTGCGCGCTGCCGACGGACAGTAATAGTCTGCTGAGCGCCGCGAGCCTTGGGGTGGCGACCGCGCAAGATCGGACTGGAGAAAACCATGAGATTCGCGTTCATTCCCGCCGCGCTGGCTGCGACGGCGTTAGTCTTCTCGGCGGCACCCGCGTCGGCCCAGCAGTTCGACCATCTCAAGTGCTACAAGATCTCCGACCAGCATTCGTTCACGACGCTGGCCACGCTCAGCACCAACGATCTGCAGGCCGCCGCCTTCCCGGACGACACCAACTGCAAGATCTCGGTGCACAGCAAGGAGTTCTGCATCCCGGTCGCCAAGACGCGCTTCTTCAATCCCGGCAACCCGAAAGAACCGCCTATGGAAGCGCTCGTCGGCCGCGACCTCGCCAACGACTTCCTCTGCTACAAGGTCCGCTGTGACAAACCGGTGGTCGCGCCGCCGGCAAGCCAAGTGGTCCATGACCAGTTCGGCCCTCGTGCGGTGTCGGGCTTTCGCACTGCGAAGGTGTGCACGCCGGCGGTCAAGCTCTCCGGCGGTCCCTACGACGAGCCGGTCCCCTACTCGGCCCTCCTCCGCCAGGTGATGCTGAGCGGCTCCAGTCCCCGCGAGTTTGTCGTCGACCTGATGACGTCGCTCGATGCCGAGTACATGCTCACCGAGATTACGTCGCTCAGCGGTCCCGCGGGCTTCTCGATCGCGGGCGTCGAGGTGGCGGCGCGCCGCGACTGCGCCGTCGGCAGCGTCGCCCTCGGAGCGAGCGGAGCCTGCAACCAGGTCTGGGCTCTGCGCCTGACGGCCGACCCGGGTACCTGCACGCTCAACGGCAGTTACCAGGCGACGTTCCGTTACGGCTGCAATCCGCTGATGCCGAACTGCAGCCTCGTGGACTTCACGCTCCCGGACCTGCAGGTGAATTTCACGCTGGCCAGCAGCAACTTCTGCGCGTGATCCCCCGGCGACACGATTCGCGGCGAGGGGCCCTGCCGCGGGTGACAGCGGCGTGGGATCGGCGCTCCTACCGGCAAGAGCTCAACGCCAGCTCGGCCTCCTTGCGGACGATGTAGGCGCGGTCCCACTCGAAGTGCTCGTCCTTGCCGAGCAGACGCAGGCAGACGGTTTCCAACTTCTTCTTCTCCGCATCGTGGAGGTGTTCGAACTTCGCCATCTTGCCCAGACTTCGTATCGCCTTGGCGCGGATGCCCGAGTTGGTGTCGGCAAGACTGGCGGTCAGCACGTTCACACACTGATCGCGAGCCGGCTGCGGCCACTTCCCCGGCTCGATCGACTCGGCAAGTTTGCCGATGGCGCGAGTGGCCGTGTCGCGCAGCTCTCGATCCTGCGACCGCGCCGACTCCAGCGCCAGCGGAACGGCGCGCGCGATCTGCGGAGACTTGATCTTGCCGATGGCGTAGACGACGAACGCGCGACGAGAGGGATCTTCGAGGGTCCGGTACTGCGCGATGAGCGGATCGATGGCATCGGCACCGATCATTCCCAGCGCTTGCGCGATCGCCAACTGCGCTTTGAGGTCACCGGTGTCGAGGTTCTCGATGAGAACCGGAATCACCCAATCGCCGAATCCGGCCACGAGATTGATCGCCTCTTCGATGATCGGCAGGAACTGCGGGTTGTCGAGCGCGTCGATGTAGAAAATGGCGGAAACGATTTCGAAGAGCGCTCTCGCGTCCTTCGAGTCCGCTCGCGCGAGTTCCTCCTTCACGAGATCGAGCCCGACTCGCAGATCGTCCGGGTTCTTGCTTGCCAGTAGTCTTGCTATCTCTTGGTGGGCTCCGTTCTGCATGACTCTTCCTCCCGTGCGCCGGAGCCTAGCACACCGCGGCGCCGATCGGCGCCGGGAAAAGGACTGGCGCGCCGGTACCTTTCTCGAGGATCAGCACGAGTGTGAGTTCTCGCCCCGGCGCCCCGGGTCGGCGCCCGTAGCGCCGCTGTCTCTTGGCTCATGCCGCTGGAGGCGGCGGCTCGACCCGCTCGATCTCGACCGGCGTGTGCCGTGGAACGTGAACCGGGCCGCTCTCGAAAACCCGGTAGCTCAGATGCCCGTAGTCGCCCACCAGGTGAACGGGCTTGAGCGGAGCGGTGATGACCGTCATCTCGCTGCGCCAGTCGGCGAACTGGTATGGCTCCCAGGCGTGGTAGAGAATCGCCACACCGGCCGGCAGCGAATTGGCGACCCGCGCGCGTACGCGAAACGACCCGCGGTCGTTACGCACCCGCACTTCGTCGTTGTCGGAGACGCCGCGCGCGGCGGCATCCTCGGCCGACATCCACAGCGACGGCTCCCCGCGCTGCAAGCGCAACATCAGCGGCGTGACGCGCCAGATAGAATGGATGCTCCAGCGCGTGTGGCCGCCGCCCAGCAAGATGGGATAGGCGCCGCCCTTGCCGAGCACCGGCTTCCAGCAGGGCAACACTTCGTCGGCTTCCATGAACCACTGATGGTCAAGGTAGAACTGCTGGCGTCCTGTAAGGGTCGGCCAGGCGTGCTTGCCTTCGACGTGGATCCGGGAGGGAGCCAGGCTGCCCTGCTCTTCGAAGTCGCTGCCGATCCCGCTGGTGATTCCCCAGCCGCCGGCCGAGCGCGCGCGCGTCCCTCCCTTGTCGCGAAGTTCCGCCCAGTCCATCCCCGCAGTAGAGGACGATCCGCGCACGATGGTGTCGATCACGGCTTCGTCGTCGCCGGGGCCGTAGCGGCCGTTCTCGGTGAAGCGATCACCGATGTCGGCCATATCGTCTTTCAGACCCCGCATGCGCGCGCGCTTCTGGAGCTCGAGCGCGAGCAATCCCATGATCTCCCATTCCGGTTTCGATTCGCCGCGCGGAGCCACCGCGCGATCGCCGGCGACCACGTACGGGGCCAGCGCCACCGCGTACTTGAGTCCGCGCTTTTCGTAGTAGCCCGCAGCCGGCAGCAGCAGATCGGCCTTCGCGCCGGTCGTCGACAACCGGGGGTCGACGGCGACGATCAGCTTCAGCTTGGGCCACAGCACCCGCTCGATGACGTCCGGCACCGGCCAGCGGCGCAGCGGGTTGACCCCCGACGTGATCAGAACCCGAGGCGGTTTGTCGGGCGCCGGGCGCGGCGTGAGCCAGCCCCGTGCCATCGCATCACGCAGATACTCGAGCGGCGCGCGCGGCAGCTTGGGGTCGCGAAGGCCATTTTCCCAGGCTTCGCCGAGCCCGCCATGAACGTAGAGGAACAGATGCGACGGCGTGTACGAGAGCGCCGGAGAAGCCGCGCGGATGGCCTTTTCCATGTCGCGCGGCGGCGGCGTGTAAAACTTCAGCACCTGTCGCTGCACCCACGACGGCTGTCCGCTCGGCAGCAGCGCGTCGGCGCCTTCGAAGGGCAGCCACGCCGCGAAACGAACGCCCGAGCCGGTGCGGCCGTGCTGCCCGCGCAGCGCTGACAGCAGGATCAGAGCGCGCTGCATCAAGTCACTGTGGTGCGTCTTGCACGAACCCCAGCTCGCGTAGATCAGCGTGCGGCGCGAAGCCGCCAGCAGGTCGGCGAGCTTGGACTGGGTCGCAGCGCCGACGCCGGTGACTTGCGCGACGTAGTCGGGGGTGTAGAGGGCGAGCCGCTCGCGCAAGCGCTCCATCACCGGTCGCACCGCCACGTTGCCGGTAGTTGTCTGCGCGATGAACTTTCCGGCCAGCGCAGGAACCAGATCCCCCAGTGCCAGCGAATCGCTCCAGCTACCCTGCGTCGCCGGCGCCTCGACGACGCGGCCGCTGCCGACCTCGGCCACGTAGAAGATGTCGTCCTTGCCGCCGGCGGACATGTCGGACTGGCGCAGGAAGCGGCCGTTGTCGTCGCGCACCAGGAACGGCAGATCGGTCTGCTCGCGAACGTAGGCCTCGTCTACCGCGCCGCGTTCGATGATCGCGCGCGCCACCCCCAGCGCCAGCGCCGCGTCGGTGCCGGTCTGCGGATTGATCCACAGCGATGCGTGAATGGCACTCGGCGAGAAATCGGGCGCGACGGTGACCACCGTGGTACCGCTGTAGCGCGCTTCGGTCAGGAAGTGCGCGTCGGGGATGCGCGTCGACAGCGGGTTGCAGTGCCAGAAGATCAGCGTGTCGGCGCGAAACCAGTCGTCCGATGTGCCGTCGACGAAAGATGTGCCCCAGGTCTGGCGGGCGCCCATCGCCAGATCGCCGGTGCCGGCGAACCCGTCGAGCATCGTCGCGTTGATGAGCTGGAACAGGCGCATCTCGCCGACACTGCTCGGGCCCCAATCGACGTTGGAGGTGCCGTTGTCATAGACGACGGTCTCGGGGCCGCCTTCCTGCCTGGCGTCGATGATCGCATCGGCGATCTTCGTGATCGCGTCTTCCCACGAGATGCGCCGCCAGCGTCCCGAACCACGCGGCCCGACGCGTTCCATCGGGTAGGTCAGCCGCTCCGGCGCCGCCATCGCGGAACTGTAGGAACAGCCCTTCTGGCAACCGCGCGGTCCGAAGTCGGGCAACCCCGGCGCCTCACGCTCGTAGATGTCGGCCTGTTCTTCGCGCCAGACGATCCCGTCCTTGACGAACACGTTCCATGAACACGCACTGAAGCAGTTGGCGCGCAGGTGCGTGCCGCGCGCCACGCTGTCCCAGCTCCAGGCAGTTCGGTAGAGATCTTCCCAGCCACGATAGTCGGACGC
>JACRCR010000174.1 GCA_016218925.1 Deltaproteobacteria bacterium
CTGCACCGCGTCGTCGCTCGGAAGCCCTTGCAGCGCCGACGCCAACTCGTGCACCGACGACGTGTGCGACGGGGCGGGCACGTGCACGCACCCGACCAACGATGCGCCGTGCAACGACGGCGTGTTCTGCAACGGCGCGGAAACGTGCAGCGGTGGCGTTTGTGGCGTCCACGCGGGCGATCCGTGCACCGCCAGCGGCGAGTGCCTCGGTGCGTGCAGCGAAGCTGCGGCTTCGTGCTTCGCGCCATGGGGGACTCCGTGCAGCGACGACGGTTCCCCGTGCAGCCGGGACACATGCGACGGCGCGGGTGGTTGCGCCCACGTCGCCTACTACGCCGGCGTGGTCTGTCGGGACGCGACCGAGCCCTGTGACGCGCCCGAAGTGTGCAGCGGCGTCGATGCCGCCTGTCCGGCGGACGCCGGGACCGCCGACAGCGACGGCGATACCCTCTGCGACGGGCTGGATCCGTGCACCAACGTCGCCGGTAGCAGAGACTTCGTCAGCCCGCCCGTTGCCAAGATGGTGCTCGGCAGAACCTTCGCCGACACCACCGCCAACGACGACACGCTGGCTGTTCGCGGATCGTTCGCGTTGCCGGCGTCGTGGGCGTGCTGGCAGATGTTCCCGCTCGGTGCCGAGGCGCGCGTGGTACTGCGCGACGGCTTCGGGACGGCGGTCGTCGACATCGCGTTGCCCGACGAGAGCTATTCGCCCGGCACCAGGCGCGGCTGGACGATGCGTCGTGGCGGACGTGGATGGACCTGGCTCGATCGCAGCGACTCCCCGGTGGGCGGGATACAGCAACTGTCGCTGCGGCTGGTGCGCGGTACCATTGGTGACCCTGGGGCGCGCGTGCGTGTGGGTCTGGTGGCGAAGGGCGGAGACTTCCCGTTCGCCGACGCCGACGTGCCCGTCAACGTTTCGATAGCGCTCGGCGACGCTGCAGCTGCCGCGGCGGGGCGCTGCGTAGAGTCCGCGTTCGCAACCGCCGACTGCCGGCTCGCCCCCACCGGAACCAGTCTCACCTGCAAGCGCTGACCCGCTGGCTCGCCTGGGGTCGGCGCGACTTGACCCCCTGCTTGTGGCGCGGTAGTAGACGGCCTAAGTCCCCGGGCGGGGACTTAGGCTGGCGATGACTAGAAACCGTGAAGCCACGAGCGCGCGCATCGTCGAGGCGGTCGGCCACGTGCTGGCCCGCGAGGGCTTTCGCGGCCTCAGCCTGAGGGCCGTGGCGCGCCAGGCGGGCGTCGATAAGCGACTGCTCTCACGCTACTTCGGCGACCTCGACCGGCTGATCGCGGCTTACGCGGCGGGCAGCGACTTCTGGTGGACGGTCGACGAACTGGTCGGCGATCACCTGCCCGGCCCCGCCGAGAACACCTGGGCGGGATGGCTCTGCCTTGCCGTGCAGCGACACACCGGCGCACTTCGCCAGCGCGCCCTCACCCAGGAGATCCTGGCCTGGGAGATGATCGAGCCCAACGCACTTACCGAGGAGCTGTCGGCGGTGCGCGAGCAGCGCGCGGCCGAACTCATCGAACGCATCCAAGCCAGACTCGGCACTCAGGCCGATGCTTCGTGGCGCGCAGTCGGCGCGCTGATGGCCGCCGCGACCACCTATCTGATCGTGCGTGCCCACACCTGCGACTTCTATCTCGGCATCGATCTGCACGCCGAAGATTCGTGGAAGCAGTTCGACCGGGCGATCGAAATCATCGCGCGCGGTGCCATCGCGGAGCCGCCGCCGCGGCGCGATGCGGCGGCGCTCAACGCGCGATCGCAAAGGAAAACCTGATGGAACGCTACGATATCGGCATCGACGTGGGCGGAACCTTCATCGACGTGGTCGTCGCCGGCGCGGCCGGGGCGCGCTACTGCAAAGTGCCGACCTCGGCCGGAGCGCAGGCCGAAAGCGTGCGACGCGGGATCGCACGCGCGGCCGAGGCGATGGGACTCGATCTCGGCGAGTTGCTCAGGCGCACCGACCGCATCGTCCACGGCACGACGGTGGCCACCAACATGATGCTCGAGGGCACCGGCGCGCGCGTGGGCATGCTGACCACCGCGGGGTTCCGCGACGAACTCGAATACCGGCGCGGCCTCAAGGAAGCCGTCTACGATCCGGCACTGCCGGCTCCGCGGCCGCTGGTGCTGCGACGCCATCGCCTGACGGTCGGCGAACGCATCGACGCGCGCGCCGGCGTGATCGAGCCGCTCGACGAGAACGCCGTGCGAGCGCGCGTGCGCGAACTTCGAAGCGCAGGCTGCGAGTCACTGGCGATCGGCTTCCTGTTCAGCTTCCTCGACTCAACTCACGAACGCCGCGCAGCCGCGATCGCCAACGAAGAGTGGCCCGGCGTCTACCTGTCGGTGTCGAGCGAGGTGCTGCCGCAGGTGCGCGAGTACGAGCGCTTCAGCACCACTGCCGTCAACGCCTACGTAGGTCCTGGCACCGCCGGCTATCTCCAGCGACTCGAGCGCGAACTGGCAGAGGCCGGCTTTGGCGGAGAGTTCCTGGTGATCCTGAGCAACGGCGGCGTCATTGACGGTCATTTCGCCGGGCGCCGCGCCGCTTCGCTGCTACTGTCGGGACCGGCCGGCGGAGTGCTGGCCGCAACCGAACTGGTGGCGGCGCCGGGCGCGCATCGCAACTTGATCACCATCGACATGGGCGGCACCAGCTACGACGTCTGCCTGATCGCCGATGGACAGCCGCGCGTCACCTCCGACACCTACGTTGCCCGCCACGCGGTGGCGTTGCCGATGTTCGCGATACACACGATCGGAGCCGGCGGCGGCAGCATCGCGCGACTGGACGCGGCACTGGGACTGCACGTGGGACCGGCCAGCGCGGGCGCGCTGCCGGGGCCGGCGTGCTACGGCCGCGGGGGCTGCGAGCCGACCGTCACCGACGCCAACCTGGTGCTCGGCTACCTCGACCCGCACGCGACCTTCGGTGGCAGCGTCACGCTCGATCTCGAAGCCGCGCGCAGCGCGATACGCGGCCGCATCGCCGAGCCGCTCGGCATGGAACTGGAAGAGGCCGCCTACGGCATCGTGCGCGTCGTCAACACGCAGATGACCAACGGGATTCGCGTCGTCAGCGTCCAGCAAGGCCACGACCCGCGCGACTTCGAACTGGTCGCGTTCGGCGGCAACGGCGCCGTGCACGCGGGGCGCCAGGCCGAGGAACTCGACATCACCACCGTGCTGGTCCCGCGCATGGCGGGAGCATTTTCCGCCTATGGCGGACTGTTCGCCGACGCGCGCGTCGATCACCTGGCCACCTGGGTCGGACGCTGCGACAGCGCCGATCCGGCCGAACTCGCGCGTGCGTTCGCCGATCTGCGCGAGAAGGGAGCGGCGGTGCTGCGCGGCGGCGGCGCCAAACCGCGGTCGGAGGGCGTGCCGATCGGCGACGCCGAGCTACGCCACCAGGCGTGGTTGGCCTGCCACTACGCCGGACAGACCTCCGAGATCTGGGTGCCGCTCCAGTTGAGCGCGTGCGAGGCCGGCGCACTGGCCGTGCACGCCGAGCACGCCGCGCACGCCCAGGCCCCTGAGCCGACAAGCGGCGCCGGCGCGACCGCAGAGCGACCGAATGGCGCGCTGACCATCGAAGCCGGCGCACTCAGTGGCGCTGCCGAACACTTCCACCGTGCCCACGAGCGCGAGCGCTCGTTCGCCAAGCGCGACGAGCCGGTGCACGTCGTCGGTCTGAAGCTCACCAGCCTGCGAGCGGGTAAACGGCCACAGCTCAGCGTCGAAACGCAGGCCGCACCGGGCATGCAACCGGCGCTGGCCGGCCGGCGCGACGTTTACTTCGACAACGACCTCGGCTGGACCGTCACCGCGATCTACCGCGGCGCCAGCCTCGGCGCCGGTGCGACGCTGGACGGCCCGGCCATCGTCGAGGAACCCGACTCCACTATCGTCGTCTACCCGGGCTGGCACTGCCGGCTGGACGAGCACGGGATATATCACCTGACCCGCAGCGGAGACGCGCGATGAAACGACAAGCAGGCAGACCCGGCGACGTCCCCGATTCCATCACCGTCGAGGTGATCCGCGGTTTTCTCGAAACCGTCTGCGACGAGATGTCACTGACGATGAAGCGAACCGCCGTCACGCCGATCTTCAGCGAGTCTTCCGACTACTCGTGCGCGGTGATGGACGGCCGCTCGCGGCTGATCGCGCAGGCGCTGCGCACCGCTTCGTTGCCGGTGCACATGGGCGCGATGAAGTTCTCGGTCGAAGGCGTGCTGCGCGACTTCGCCGGCGACATCCACGACGGCGACATCTTCCTGGTCAATGACCCGTACCACGGCGGCTCGCACATTCCCGACCTGACGATGGTGATGCCGGTGCACTTCGGCGGCGAGCTGGTGCTGTTCCCCGCAGTGCGCGCACACCAGATGGACACCGGTGCGATGACACCCGGCTCCTACTCGCCCACCGCAACCGAGATCTGGCAGGAGGGCCTGCGCCTGCCGCCGATCCGCATCTGCGACGGCGGGCGGCTGCGCGAAGACCTCGTGCGGATGCTCGAACTCAACACGCGGCTGCCCACCTTCCGCGGAGATCTGATGGCGATGCTGGCGGCCTGCCGCATAGGCGCGCGCAGAATCCACGAACTGCTCTCCAAGTACGGCGTCGTCACCGTGCGCGCGGCCTGCGACGAAGCGATCGCGCGCGGTGTGCGGCGCATCCGTGCCACGGTTGCGGCCTGGCCTGACGGCGACTACGTCGGCGAGGCTTTCCTCGATCACGACGGCATGGGCACCATCGACATCAACGTGCGCTGCACGCTGCGCATCCGCGGCGATCGTTTGTGCGTCGACCTGACCGGATCGCACACACAGGTGGCCAGCTACGTGAACAGCTCCAAGGCCAACAGCTACTCCAACATCTACCTGGGCGTGGCGACGATGATGGATCCGGAGATCCCCAAGAACGAAGCGTTCTTCGAAGCCGTAGACATCGTGCTGCCCGCGCACTCGGTGGTGAACGCCGATCCGCCCGCGCCGGTCACCGCGTGCACGCTCAATATCGGCGGCGAGATCGCCGAAGCGGTCGCCTACGCCTTCGAGGCGATCGAGCCGGAGCGCGTCTACCCGCAGACGCTCAAGATCGGCGCGCTGGTGATGAGCGTCGGCATGCACCCCGACAGCGGCGAGCTGTTCCTGGACGCCAACATCGACAGCACCGCGGGCTGGTCCAGTGCGGTTCACGGAATGGACGGCTGGGGAGGCCTGCCCAATCACTACGGCATGGCCACGCTGGCCAACGCCGAGATCGTCGAGATGCGCTTCCCGTACCGCGTGGTCGAGCGCGAACTCGCGCCCGACACCGGCGGCGCGGGGCAATGGCGTGGATGCTGCGGATCGAGAGGCGTCAAGCGCGTACTCGCGCCGATGCTGCTGAACTTCTCGGCGGTGGGACGTCGCTGGCCTGTTCGCGGCATTGCCGGCGGGCGCGACGGCTCGCCCAACTGCTGGACGATGGATTGGGGCACGCCGCAGGCGCGCGAAGCCACAGGCCTCGGCTACATGGTCCCGCTGGCGCCCGACACCAACTGGTGTTTCCAGCTCGGCGGCGGAGGCGGCTGGGGAGATCCGCTCGATCGAGACCCCGCCGCGGTGCTCGAAGACGTGCTCGACGGTTACGTCAGCGCACGCGGCGCCAAAGCGGACTACGGCGTGGTGCTGAGCGAAGACGGACGCGCGGTCGACACGGGGGCGACCAGCGCGGAGCGTGAGGCGCTGCGTCGCGCGCGACTCGCGATGGCGGCGCCGGCGCGCTCCTGAAGCGGATCGCGCTCCGCGGCAGGAATTGCTTTCGAGCACGCCGGCCGCGCGGGCGCCCACCGCACGACGGCCCGAGGCCGATGCGGCGGGGCACCCGCGCAACCGGACGAGAAACCGGCGACTACAGGTGAAGCACGAGGTCGGTGGTGACGCGCCAATCCATCAGGTCTTCGGAATCGGTCACCGGCAGTTCGAAGGAGGCGCCCGCGTCCACGTTCTCATGCAGGCGCACGCGCAGGCCCTGCCCGATCGTAACGATCGTGTCGGAATTGGACGACCCCAGGTTCACCAGGTCCATGCCGTTTACGCCGGCCGCCGTGCGGTTGCCGTCGTCGATCGGCGAGAAACCGTTGATCTCCAGTGTCGGGTAGAAGCGCTCGGCGATCTCGTAGTCCGCGTGCACCGAGTAGTGCATGAGCGACACGTCGTGCGAGTCGTCGACGGCGAGTTGGGTGCCCAGGCTGGCCTGGAGGCCGACCGGGCCGAAGGTCCGCGCGCCGGTCACGAACAGATCGAACATGCCGTCGCCGCGACCCTGCATGCTGATTCCGCTGCTGCGCAGGTTGCCGAGTGGAGCCTCGTAGCGCAGCCCGACGGTCAAGATGGTGTTGGTCTCGGGGTCGCTGATCAGCGCGTACTTGAGACCGGCCGCTACGTTGGCGAACCCTGACTCGTCAGACAGGGCCGAATCGAAGTGCACGTCGGCCCAGCCGTCCTTGCTGGCGATGAAGCCGAGCCGGTCGGTGATGGCCACGCGCAGCTGGACGGCGATGACATCGATGTCGCCGCCATTGGTGAGGAACCCTTCGGGAATCGCCTGGTGCATGTACATCGGCCGCGCTTCGGTGGTGATGTACGGGGTTTCGTTGAAGATCGGGTTCGAGATCGGGGCCACATAGTGGGAAAGCCCGCCCTCGCCCAGCGAACCGCTCAGGTCCAGAGCAAGACCGGTGGCCGGGGCCAGCATCGCCATCGCTGAGGCCAGGATGAGCCCGCGAGTGAAACGTTGATCGAACATGGAACGCTACCTCCGCAGTTTTTTTTGGGGCTCTTACGGGTAGCAAATAGTCGTCCAACCCCGGACCGGCCGAAATGCCGGGTCGATCGGGGGCGAAGCGCCACGCGCGGGCGCGCCCCGGTTCTCACCGGCGTGAATGGGCGCCGGCCGCCTCGCAGAGTTGGGAGCCGCGAGAGGTCGGGGCCCGGCCTACCGCGGCGCTCCCCGAAACGCGCCAACCCGCCTGGCTGCGGACTGCCGGGCACCGCAACGACGGCCCCGGAGTCGCCCTCGCGCCTCAACCCGAAACCCGCCGGGGCTCGATGGCCAGACGACTGATCGCTTCGCCCAGTTCTTCCACCGTGTTGGGCTTGTAGAGCACGTCGCGGATGCCCGCGGCGCGGGCACGCTGTCTCAGCTCCTCGGTGACGTGGCCGGAACAGAGCACGACCGGCACCTCGGGACGTATGGAGAGGAGATCCTCGGCGACGCGCAGGCCGGAAGTTCCGGGCATGTTGAGATCGGTTATCACGATGTCGAACGCGGCGGGATTGTCGCGGAAGGCCGCCACCGCTTGCGCCGCGTGCGTGAACCCGGCGACGCGATAGCCAAGCCGTTCGAGCATGCGCGTCGCGACGGAGACGAGCGGTTCCTCGTCGTCGAGATAGAGAATGCGCTGGCCTTCGCCGCGCCGCGGCGCCAGTGCCGAGGAGGTCTGTGGGTCGACGGCCGCGACGGCGGCGGGAAAATACACACGGAAGGTCGTGCCACGGCCAGGCTGGCTGTCCACGGTGACCACGGCGTCGTGCGCCTGAACGATGCCATGCACGACGGAGAGGCCCAGGCCGGTACCTTCGTGCGGTCCTTTGGTGGTGAAGAAGGGATCGAAGATGCGTTCGAGTGCAGCGGCGTCAATACCCTTGCCGGTGTCGCTGACGGACAGGCAGGCGAAGCGTCCCGATTGCAGGCCTGCGATCCGGGCGGCGGCGACGCTGTCCAGCGTGACGGACTCGAGCTTGATGTCGATGCGGCCAGGCCGACCTTCGTGCGCGTGCCAGGCGTTGGTGCACAGGTTGACGATGAGTTGGTGAATCTGAGTGGAGTCGGCGAGCACGGGTGGAACGCCTGCCCCGATCGACGTTACGATCTCGATGCCGGCCGGAATCGTCGCACGCAGCAGTCTGGCGTTTTCCTCGATCAGCGGATCCAGGGGAATGACGTGCCGCTCCCGAGGTTGCTGGCGACTGAACGCGAGGATCTGCTGCACCACGCTCTTTGCACGGTAGCCGGCTCTCTTGATTTCTTTCAAGCACTCCACGGCCGGATGGCCGGGGGGCGTGTCCTGCAGTGCCAGCTCCGTATTGCCGAGGATTGCGGCGAGCACGTTGTTGAAGTCGTGCGCCACTCCGCCAGCCAACTGACCGATAGCTTCCATCTTCTGCGCCTGGCGCAACTGCGCTTCGAGCTTCATACGCTCGGCTTCCGCCCGATTGCGCTCGGTGAGGTCGCGGATCGTCCCCAGCAGGTTGCCGTCGGGCATAGTGGTCACACCGATGTCCGCCGAGAAGATCGACCCGTCCTTGCGCCGCAGTTGCCAGTCGCGCTCGTAGTCCGAGCCGGCTTTGATCGCCGTCAACGCGGGCTCGACATTGCTGCGCACGGACTCGACGATGATTTCCGACGCGTGCAACCCGATCAGCTCGTCGCGGGTATAGCCGAGCATCCGGCAAGTGCTCGCGTTGGCGTCGAGGCAGCGGGCCCCGGCATCGCCCATGACGAGACCTTCGGGTGCGTGCTCGAATAGCGCGCGGTAGCGCGCCTCGCTCGCCTGCAGTCCCTCCTCCGCCCGCTTGCGCCCGGTGATGTCGATCAAGGTGCTCAGCATCCCGACGACGTCCCCATGCACGTCCGCAAGCGGCCTCGAGTTGTTCAACACCGTGACGACGGTGCCGTCCTTTCGTCGCAGCCTGTGCTCGTAGTTGACGAGTCGCGCTCCCGAAAGAAGTCGCTCGTGGGCTGGCAGTACGACGACCGGGTCGGCATCCACGTCGGCGATGCTCAACTTCAGAAGCTCTTCACGCGAATAGCCCAGAAGGTCCAGTCCGGCCTGGTTCGCGTTGACGAGATTCTTGTTGCTGTCGAATGCATAGATCGCCGCAACCGACTCGTCGAAGAGGCCTCGGTATTCCTCCTCGCTTCTTCGCAGCGCCTCCGCAGCGCGCTTGCGTTCGGTGATCTCGCGATAGCTCCACAGGTGTCCCAGGTAGTCGTGGTCCATCGTCATCGGCACGTAGTCCCGCTCGAATACACGACCATCCGCGAGCACCAGTTCCTCGTTCAACACCTCGGTCCGGCGGCTGACGATGTCCTCGATGCGCTCGATGAACCGTTCGGGCTCGGCGAACAGCACCTTCGACTGCTGGGCGCACTGGCGGCAGTCCAGACCGGCGAGCGCTTCGGGCGCAGACGCAATACCGAACAGTTCGCAGAAGTGAGCATTCGCCCTGAGCACCAGCCGCGCGTCACTCTCCACCAGCACGCCGGCGCGCAGGTTGCCGAGCAGCGTGGCCAGAAGCATGGTCGTGCGCTGGCGCTGCTCCGAAGCGCGCTGCCGCTCGATGGCCGCGCCTAGCGTGCCGGCGGCCACGCTCAGGGCGTCCAGTTCGGCGGCCGACCAGTCGCGCTCGCGAGTGCATTCGTCGAACCCGATGAAGCCCCACCACTCCCCCTCCACGAACACCGGCACTGCTGCGATAGATCGGATCTGCTGAGAGGCCAGGAAGGCTCGTTCGGTTTCCGGAAATTCGCGCACGTGGCCGTGCACGGTCCCGCCCCGGCCCAGTTCCTCCATCAAGCGTCCCAGGCCCGCGGCCAGCCAAGGCAAGTCTCGCAGTTCCGGATTGTCGGCTCGTGGGCTCATCCCTGGCGCGACCCACTCGTACCTCTGGCGCATCAGCAGCGTGCCGTCGGCCCCGCGATGATTCTCGAGCGCATAGGCACGGCTCACTCCCGTGGCGCTGCCCAAACGCGCCAACACCTCCTGTATGTTTCGCGTCCAGTCAGGCGTGCGCAGGAACTGGTGGGCGGCAACCGCGACCGTCTCGAGAATGGCTTCGCGCCGCCGCAGCGTCTCCTCGGTCGCTTTCGCATCTGCCAGCAGGCTCTGCAACGCGTGGCGCGATCGTTCGAGTTCCTGCAGCGCGGCGGATGCGTCAGGCATGGGATGCCTTCTAGCGGAGCCAGCTCAGCGGGTGGCGACGCGCGCGCCTCACGGGATCTTCGGCTTCACGCACTTGAGCGACTGCCCGTTGGTGGCCATCTCGCAGGTGCGCACGCGCTGCAGGCAGGTGCCGCCCACACGCAGGCGCACGAAGACCCGGACGTCGGCCGGCGTCGCGTCGACGTCCTTGGCGACAATCTTGTAGCGCCACAGGCCCTTCTTTAGTTGCAGGATCATCTTGGTCAGGCCCGGCGCCGGAGCGGAGTACGTGAACTTGGTGCCGGCGCCGTTGCTCTTGAAACTTCCCGCCGCGATCGCCACCTCGAACGCGGCGCCGTCGGGGCCGCCCACCTGAACCGCCACTTCGTCGCCGACCGGGTCGAGCGCGTGTCCGGTCAGGTTGGCGAAACCTTGAATGGTGAACTTGTCGTTGGCCGCGCCGGCCGGGATCTTCACCTTGGCCTTCTCCATGATCGCGCGGTACTCGCTGGTGCAGCCGTCGGCTCCCGAAGTCATGGCTACGCCGGAGTTCAGATTACCGCTTCGATGGCGGTCGCGCGCCAGCGTTGCCCACTGCACGCCGGTCGCGCCGGCGCTGTCGTAGGCCGCGGAGGTGGCCCAAGCGTAGAGTTGGCCTTCGCGCGTGACCGCGACCACGTCGAGCAGACCGTCGCCGTCGATGTCACCCGGAGCCGCGGAGCCGACCATCCAACCTCCGGTGAACTTCGGCCAACCCGCCGCTTCTCCACCGGCGGCCGAAAACGCGTGCAGCAAGTAGCCGCCGCTGCCTTCGAGAAGTTCGGCCACTCCGTCGCCGTCGATGTCCGCTACCGCCGGCGAAGCCAGGAACTGCATGTCTTCGACGATCTGCGGGAACGCCGGCAGCGCAACACCATCGGATATGGGTGCGAGCGGGGGGCCGTCGAGCGACCACGCCATCAACTGATGATCGCCGGGCCCTTGTAGTGCAGGCGCCTGCGCGTCGAGCAACTGTTTGGTGCCGATGCTCGGCAGCGCAAAGTCTACGCCGCCATCGCCCAGCAGATCCGCCGCGGCAGCGCCGCCGAGCAGAGCGAACGTGAGCGGGTAGTCGCTGCTGCCGGCCTGCGGATTGGCGGCCGCCGACTGCTTCGGATTCAGAATACGGTACTTGCCCTGGAACGAGCCGAAGTAGGAACTTCCGTCGCCTTGCAGCAGGTAGGCGGGGCCGTTGCATCCATTGATGAAGACCTCGTCGTCGCCGTCAGAGTCGACGTCGGCAAGCACCGGCGCGGCGTTGATGCCATGACCGACCGACGGCAGCAGGTCCGCGATCAGCATGCCGATGCGCACCGGCCACCCGGCCAGGAACGGACCGCTCGGGTTGGCCGCTACATCCGGGTCCAGCCTGCCCAGACGCGACAGCGCGTAGGCGCGACTGTTGGGAAGATCGAAGGAACTCTTCAGAACGTTGAACAGAGCGTCGTTCAGATAGAAGTTCGCCTCCTCGCCGCGCACGTACTCTTCGTTGGAGCCGAGCACGATCTCCAGATCACCGTCGCCGTCGAGATCGCCGACCGCAGGCGAGCTGAGCAGCTTGGTGCCGATGGAGCCGACCGGTTGCCCTCCGTCGAGCTTCCAACTCACCTGATGCGTGGTCGCGTCGACGCTCGCCATACGCTCCTGGTCGACGATGAGAGCAGGAAAACCGGCGAGCGAAGTCCCATCGTATTTCCACGCGTACAGATGGCGGTCGTGCGCCGCGACCAGGATCTCGAGCTTTCCGTCCCCGTCCAGATCAGCCAGCGTCGGCGCCGCACTGACGGCGGCATCGAGGCGATTGGCCTCGTTGCGAATCGATGGCGCGGAATAAACCGGGTTCAGCGTGACCGGGAAGCCCGGCAGTGCACTGCCGTCGGCGGCGAACGCGTACACCGATCCGTCCAGGTCGGCGGCGACCACGTCTTCGAAGCCGTCGCCGTCGAGATCGCCGACGGCTACCGGCGCGAGAATGGCCGAATGGAAGTCGCTGCCGAGCGCCGCCGGCTGCAGCGAAGGCGACGCGGTCACCAGCGGCAGCAGCGCGGTCTGCACCGGCCAGCCGGCCGGCTCCGAGCCGTCGGAGCGGAAGACGTGGATCTGGCCCGCAGCGGTACCGATGACGATGTCCTGGTGACCGTCGCCGTCCATGTCGTGCAGCACCGGCGCAGAATCGCCCGAAGCGCCAAGCTGCAGCGGGAAGCCGGCCAGCAAAGTCGCGTCGTGATGAACCGTCACGTTGCGACGGGCCTGCGCGACGTTGCCGAGCGTATCGACGACCGTGACGCGGATCGTGATCGCGTACGACTCGTCGAACTCGTCCTCGTCGGTGCGCGGCAGCGTCAGGCCGTCGAACAGACACTCGGCCGCTACTCCGGTCACGTCGAACGTCGCGAGCAGGCCGTCCTCGATCGCAGTGCCGCCAAGCGGCATCGAAACCAGTTGGTGCCCGAACACGGCGAAGTCGGCTTCGGCAGGATCGACGCCGCAGCCCCAGTCGACCACGAAGCTGGCCAGGTTGGCATTGCGCTTGGCAGCGACGGTGCCGGTGATGTCAACGGTCGGCGTTACCGTCGCGTCGATGTTGGTGAACCAACCCGGCTCCACGATGTCGGCCTCGGGCGGAATCGTCCCGGCGTCGATCGCGTCCAGAGCAGCGCGCACGTTGGCGCGACCATAGCCGAAGTACTTGTCGTAGCCGGTCTGCGAGGGGAAGCGCGTGGAGGTGAGTCCGGGAATCAGTCCGGTCATCAGCGACGACACCGTCAGCGAGCGAGACACGCCCGAGAAGTCGATGTCGTCGGCGGTCATCATCAGAAGCTGGTAGGCCTCGGTCGGAGACAAAGGCTTGGTGCTGCCCGGATAGTCGGCGATCACACCACGCTCGACCTGGTTCTTGGCGTGCGAATAGATGAGCGCCATGATTCCGGCGGCACGTCCGGTAGCCTCCGACGAGCACGAGTTGGAAGCGATCGCGACCTGGGCACGGCCTCCGTAGTTGGTGCACCCGTTCAGCAGCAGGTTGGTGGGATCGGTGACCAGCAACCCGTCTTCGCTGCGCACCGAGTTGGCCCAGAACGAGTGGTTGTACATCGACGGGAAGTTGTGGTGGTAGCTCTGCTCGTCG
Source organism: Deltaproteobacteria bacterium (assembly GCA_016218925.1). Taxonomy (GTDB): domain Bacteria; phylum Desulfobacterota; class Binatia; order UBA1149; family CAITLU01; genus CAITLU01. Next base: position 13,171 of record JACRCR010000174.1, read on the forward strand.
GCCGCCGAAGCAATTATCGCGACGCCGCTTCGGTAGGCGTGCTCGAGAGCCTGCTGAGCCAGCGGCGTGTTGTCGAGCGCACCGAGCGCCTCCGAGATGATGGTCGCACCGCCGTCCACGGCGTAGGCGACGCCGGCGCCGAAGTCGTTCCCATCGGCTACGAAACTGTCGCCGACCTTGACCGGAATGAACATCGCGTTGGGCGCAACACCCCACCCTCCGCCGTTGTTCACCTCGTCGCTGAAGTCGCCGGTGACGCCGCTTCCGTGCCCGTAGCCGACATCGTCAAACGGATCGTTGTCGCGTTCGAAGGCATCCCAGCCGCAGATATCGTCGACGTAGCCGTTGCCGTCACCGTCGACGCTGTCGCTGAAGATGATGATCAGGTCGCGCGGGTCCTCGATGCCGTTGCCGTCAACGTCGCTCACGCGCGAATCGGAGGCGTAGTCCTTAATGTTGAAGACGCCGTCATTGTTGGCGTCGTAGTCTGGGCTGCCCTCCGGAAGCGGCAGCTCGCCGGTGTTCAGCGCCGCCTTGTTGACGTTCTCGGTGTCGTAGACGATTCCCGAATCGAGATGCGCGACCACGACGTCGGGACGACCGGTGCTGAGCTGCCAGGCGCGGTCGATGCTCATGCCGGCCACGCCACCGAGTTCCTCGGGCGTGGCGGGAAGCGACGGATCGACCAGAGAAGAAGCGCGGTAGTCGTAGGCGCCCACCTCGCTCGGCAGCACCGGCGGGCTGGTCGTCGGAGTGAAGAGGTAGGCCTTGTAGTCGCTGGGATCGGGACAGGCCCCGCAGGCGGGGTACGGGAACTCGGCACGGGAGGTGGCGGCGCCGATCAGTACCAGCCCGGCAACGCCGGTCAGGCGCAGCCACAGCGAAACGGAACCGGCACGCCGAATCGTGGTGGGAAAACCAGACATCGCGACAACCTCCCGCGACGCATCGCGCCAACGCCTCGTCGCATGACCGCCAGGTAACGTTCGAAGCGGCACTAGTGACGGACCTTCGGGGCTGCGTCAACCCCGAAAATGAGACACGCACGGTCTGTTGCCGCTGGCCGCGAGACTCGAAGTCAGCGCGCCTCGGTGCGCAGGTTCCTGCAGTGCGGCGCGCAAGAATCTGCGCGGTCGTGAGCCTTCGCCGGTGCGGCAATCCGGCTGGATCCGAACCGTTGCCCCATCGCCCCCTGGCATGACGATTGCTCTCCTTTACGGGATGAACACGAGAACTTCCGGCCGCCGCCGGACATCGGTCCGGACATTCGCGCGCGCAACCGCGGCGACGCTCGCGCTGGCGCTGACGATCGACGCCGCTAGTGCCTCAGCGGGCCAGCGCATCGTCAACGGCCTGGAAACGCAGGCCTATCCGACCACCGGCGCGCTGCTGCACCACGGCGGCGGCCCGATCACCTCGGCCAATGCCTCCGCCTGGTGCACCGGCACGCTGATCGGTTGCCACACCTTTCTTACCGCCGCCCATTGCGCCGGCGACCTCGTCGCCAACCATTACTGGGTTTACCTGCAACACGGCGGCATCTACGCGGTCTCTTCGGTGACGACCAACCCGGCCTACGACGGAAGCTCGGGCAACGATATCGCGATCATCACGCTGGCCAGTGACGTAGTCGGGATCGCGCCCACGCCGATCAACACCACACACGACCTGGCGGCACTCGGGACCGGCTATGCCGGAATCGTCGCAGGCTTCGGACAAACCTCGGGCAGCGGCAACGACTACGGCATCAAACGCTACGGCGCTGTCACGACCGCCAACTGCGACACGGTTGCGACCGGCGGAGAGGGCAACGACAGACTGGTGTGCTGGGACTTCACCAATCCTCTTGGCCCGCCCGCCACCGACTCCAACACCTGTAACGGAGACTCGGGCGGTCCGCTGTTCATCAACTTCGGATCCGGCGACGAAGTTGTCGGCGCAACCTCGGCCGGGATCTCTGCAACCTGTCTTCCCGCCGACCATAGCTGGGACGCCAACGTCTATTTCAACGCGGCCTTCATACAGAGCCAGATGGCCGGCGATTCCACATCGAGTTGCGGCGCGGTGTTGCCGCTCACCGACCCGTCGGCAACGGTACTGGCTGATTCGGGCACGCTCAGCAGTGCCAACATCGACGACACCTACACCGTGACGGTCACGGGAGCTCCAGCGCTCGCGCGCTTCACCGTCAACGGCAAAGACAACGGCAGCTTCCACACCGCGTTCTACGTCAAGCAGGGCGCCGGTCCCGCCAGTGCGGCCAGCTACGATTGCAAGAGCGACGGCGGCGCCAACTATGCGGGATGCGAGTTTGCCAATCCTGTTGCCGGCCCGTGGTCGGTCACAGTCGCCCGCTTCACCGGCACCGGCAACTATCAGATGACCACGACGCTTCTGGAGGCTGCGGCATCGGAGTGCGGCAACGGCGTGGCCGAGGGCGCGGAAGCGTGCGATGGGGCCGACCTCGGCAGTTGCGTGGCCGGTCCGTGCAACCTCGACTGTACCTGCCCGGCGCCGGTGTGCGGCAAC
>JACRCR010000169.1 GCA_016218925.1 Deltaproteobacteria bacterium
CTCCGGCAGTGCGAGCGGGGTTCTATGACCGACTCCTCGTGGGGCAGCCGCACGATGCAGACGTTGAGGAAACTGCCGATGATGAGGCCGAGCAGCAGGGCGAAGAGGAGAATCACCGGGCGTGGCTCCGCGGGCTCAGGCGCGCCGGGAGTCTGGCCGCTTGCCGGACCAGCGGGGAGTTGAGGAGAGCCGCAGCCGTTGCATCGGGCGCATGCTACCCGGCTGCGGCCCTCGCGCAAGCCTCAGCGCGCGGTGGAACTGAGGGCGGGGTTGGCGCTGCTGTCCCAGCGGAAGTCGCGATGACCGGCCGGGTGCGAGGCGGCGGCGACGAAGGTGGTCTCGTCGGCGCTTTCGATCGCGACGTCGACGCCTTCCGAAGCCGAGAAGCCCGACAGCGCCGCGGCATTGTCGGCGTAGGTCGCGCTGTTTGCGCGGTATAGTTCTTCGGCTGCGGCCAGGTTGCGAAGATCCTGCTGGGCGCGCGAGTCGTAGGCGGCGGCGCGAAACTCGGCGAAGCGCGGCAGAGCTGCCGCGATCAGGATGCCGAGGATGGCAACGACGACGAGCAGTTCGAGAAGGCTGAAGCCGCGGTCGCGGCGCCGGCGAGCGATCGATGTGTGAACTTTCATCAGGAACCTCCAAGTAGAAGCGATGCGGAACCGAGCATGGGTTGGTACAGGGCCAGCACTCCGCCGCCGACGGCGCAGGCCATCACGACGACGGAGGCGGGTTCGGCCAGGCGGCAGATGCGCGTGAGGGCTTCGTCGGCGGCGCGACCTTCGAGGACGCCGAGTTTCGAGAAGGCTTCGGCGTAGTTGCCGGTGGCCTCGGCGATCTCGAGCAGCGCGGTGCCGTCGCCGCTGCGATCGAGGCCGGCAGAGGTCCAGGCCTGGCTGAGCGGCAGGCCGCGACGCAGCAGTCGAAGACAGCGCGACAGGCGCTCGGCCACCGCGACGTTGACGCAGGCGCGCGCCGCCAGCGTGAGCGCTTCTTCAGCCTCGCATCCGGCCTCGAAGAGCAGTCCGAGCAGGCTGCAGGTCGCGTGCATCGCACCGGGCGCAAACAGGGTTCGCAGCAACGGCGCCTCGACGGCGGCGCGCGCGCACAGGCGCCGCCATCGCTGGCTGCGCGCGCGTGCCAGGCGTGCGGCGGCGACCAGCGCTGCCGTGGCGACAACGACCGACAGTCCGTAGCGTCCCGCCGCGTCGCCGAAGGCCAGCAGAGCTCGCGTGGTCGCCGGCAGCTCGGCTCCGTGTCCGGCGTACAAGCTGGTGAAGGATGGCAGCACGACGATCGACAGGAACGACAGCGAGGCCAGCGCGCCGACCATCAAGATGCACGGATAGGTCAGCGCCGAAGCGATGCGGCGCACGCCCGCGCTTTCACGTTCGATGCGTTCGGCCAGCAGCGTCAGCGTGCGCGCGGTCGCGCCGCCCGCCTCGCCGGCGCGCACGACGGCGATCTCGGCTTCGGAGAACGGCAGCCCCGGCGCGGCCATCGCGGCCGACAGCGAAAGGCCGCGGCGAACGGCCAGTGCCAGACGTGCCAGGCAGGCGTCGCTTCCGCTGCGCGACTTGCGGCGCGCCGATGCCGCCAGCGCGTCGCCGGTCGTCATGCCTGCGGCGGTAAGTGCCGCCACGCGTGAAAGCGCGCGCACACCGTCCTGGCGAGAGACCTGCGGCGCGCGCGACCGCGCCGGCCAATGTGCGGCGAGCGCGTTCATAGCTTCGCCTCTCCGTCATCGCCGCTGTGAGAGGCGGGCTCGTCGCCCGGCTGCGGGCAGCGGGCGAGCACTTCTTCGAGCGTTGTCTCGCCGCTGAGCACGTGAGCGAGGCCCGCTGCGCCGAGGCTGCCCGGGCCGAAGGGAAGTGGAGCGTCGTCCTCGCCCGCGGCCATCTCGAACAGACCGATGCGCCCGCGGTAGCCGCTGTCGTTGCACCGGCAGCAGCCGCTCGCGACGGCGATCGTTTCGGGAAAGGCCAGGCCGGCGCGCTCGAACAGACGCTGCGCGTCAACGCGCCCGGTCCACGCGGCGGCGCCGCTACAGTGCTTGCAAAGCCGCCGCACCAGGCGCTGCGCTATCACCAGCGACAGCGTCGCGTCGATCAGGTAATCGGCGACTCCCATTTCGGGAAGGCGCAGCAGCGCCTCGCGGGTGTCGCTGGCGTGTACGCTGGTGAGCACCAGGTGGCCGGTCAGTGCCGCGCGACACGCGATCCGCGCGCTCTCGCCGTCGCGGATCTCGCCGACCATCAGCACGTCGGGATCCTGGCGCAGCAGGGCGCGAAGCACCGCGCTGAAGCTGCGGCCGACGTCGTCGTCGATCGGCACCTGCGAGACACCCTCGACATCGAGTTCGACGGGATCTTCGACGCTGACCACCGAGCGTGCCGGTCCTCGCAGCGTGGCAATCGCCGCGTACAACGTGGTCGACTTGCCGCTGCCGGTGGGCCCGGCAACCACGATCAGTCCGTTGGAGCGTGCCAGCGCAGCGTCGAGGCGGCGTCGCTCGCGCGGCGCCATGCCGATGTCGTCGAGCGCCGGTGCGGCGCCGCCGTGGTGCAGCAGTCGCAGCGCGATCTTTTCGCCGCGCGCCACCGGCAAGAAGGCAGCGCGAACATCAACGCGCTCGCCGCCTGGACCGGCGAAGGTGAAGCGCCCGTCCTGGGGCAGGCGCCGCTCTGCAAGATCGACGCGGGCGAGCAGTCGCACACGCGTGAGCAACGCCGGCACCAGCGAGGCCGGCGGTGCGGCAAGGTCGCGCAGATGGCCGTCGACGCGCATGCGGATGCGCAGCCCCGCGCGGTCCGGCTCGAAGTGCAGATCTGACGCGGCCGAACGGGTCGCTTCGGCCAGCAGCGAGTCGAGCAGCCGCACCGCCGGCGCGATGGTGTCATCGCCGCCGCGCGTACGCTGTGGCTCGTGGCGCGATTCACGGGCGATTGCCGCGTTGGTCGACATGGCGCGACGGTAAGTCGGCGCGAGGCTGCGTGGCAACGACGCAGATGTCATGAACAGCAGGTTCCGGGCGACTCGCGCCGCCGCGACGGGTTTCGACGCGGCTTGCGTGGAGAGCCTGGACACCGTCACGCGTGGTGGGGAGTTGTTCGAACAGGCGTTCCGGCATCGAGCGAGCGGACGCCGCCTTGCCTGCCAGAGACCTCCGCATTGCAACCGTAGGCCCGGTCGGCCAAGCTCCGGCCGCCGGGGTTGGTGCTCACGCCATCCCTCAAAGGAGCCCCAGCCGCATGCTCGAACAGCCGCGACAAGTGCCCAGCGTGGCCGCGATTCTCGCACCGATCCTGGCGCGGGTCGCGGTAGCGGATCAGCCGTTGCTGCTGGCGCTTGCCGAGCGCATGGCCGCGGCGCGTTATCGCGCCTGGGCCGAGCGCGAGGGCGACGCCGCCGACAGGGTTCTGCTACTTGGCTGCGCCGAGCGCGAGGACGAAGTCGCGGCGCGCATCGAGTCGCTGAGACCCGATGCGAAGGCGGTGCAGCAGCGATTGCTCGAACAGAATCCCGACCTCGTGGAACTCAACCGCGAACTCTTTGCCGGGCGTCCGCTGCGCGAGCAGTACGCGATTCAAGCCAAAGGCGAACGTCTCGGTGCCAACACCTGGAAGGCCGTCGCCGGCGCGAGCAAACACGCCGCCGTGCGCGAGTTGTTCCTTGCCTGCGCGACGCTCGAAGAAGAGAGCGCGATGGTGCTCGAGACGTTGCTGCAACGTAATCGGATGCTCGACTAGCCGCGTCGACGCATCGGCATCGCTTCGCTGCGTCGATAAACTTTACCAAGCCAAAATCTTGTTTCTTGCCGAATTGCTCGGTGAAGAAGCGGAAAACACTGGACAGTTGCCCCAGCGAAGGAGTACGCCTGCCAGCGTCGTCCTGAGTTTCCGGCGGGGACGACAGGGGCGCACCGGAGTCGACGCTGCAGCGGCGTCGGACGTTCGGTTAGAGGGGCACTTATGCGGGGGAGATGTCGAAGTATCGATAGCGTGAGCATTCGGGCGCAGGCCACTGGCGTGAAGCATCGCGGTCTGCCGCGTGCAGCGGGGAGCGTGCTCTTCGCGCTGCTGTGTGCGGGCATCGTCGCCAGCGCCGAAGCGCAGATCGTGCGCAGCTTCACGACGCGTTTCAGCATCACGGATCACGGCAACTTCATCGTGGCCGGCAACACGCTGATGACCTGCCCCGATTCGTCCTCGAGCTGCGCGGCCGCGCGAGCCGGCACCGGCGGGACGCTCAACAACAACAACTTCACGATGGTTCCGGTCGATGTCGATCTGGTCGATCCTGGCGCGAACTCTTCGAGCGCCACGCTTACCATCCCGAGCGGTTCGACGGTGCGCTTCGCGGGTCTTTACTGGGGCGCAATTTCGACCAACGCTGCGCGCAACCAGGTGCGCTTTCGCGTGGCTGGTGCGGTTACCTACAATTCGCTGACCGCCAGTCGACTCGACGTCTCGGGAAGTTTCTATCAGGGGTTCGTCGATGTGACCGCGCTGGTCAGCGCGGCCGGTAGCGGCAGCTACACCGTCGCGAACGTTCGGGCCAACACCGGCAGCAACACGGCGGCCGGGTGGAGCCTGGTGGTGGTGTACAGCAACGCGACGGAAACGGCGCGCAACCTGACGGTGTTCGACGGCTTTGCGAACGTCTCGAGTTCGAGCGGGACGGTAAACATCCCGGTCAGCGGGTTCCTGACGCCGCCGAGCGGTCCGGTAAACACCCAGCTTGGCGTGGTCGCCTACGAAGGAGACCTCGGCACCACCGGCGATGCCTTCCGGCTGAACGGGGTGACGCTCTCCGACGCGCGCAATCCGGCCGCCAACTTCTTCAATTCCACGGTCAGCGTGCTCGGTGCACATGTGACCGACAAGACGCCGAACTACGTCAACCAGCTTGGCTTCGACATCGATAGCGTGGACGCGAGCGGGATCCTGGCCAATTCGGCAACCAGTGCGACCATCACGCTGACCACCGCAGGCGACCAGTACCTGCCAGGCGCGGTGGTGTTCGCAACGCCGGTGTACGCACCGGTCATCGTACCGAATGCGCTCAAGACGGTGACCGACGTGAATGGCGGTTACGTCGAAGCGGGGGACGTTCTCGAGTACAGCATTCCGGTCACCAACACCGGCGACGACTATGCGGACAACGTGATCCTGACCGACGCGATCCCCTCCGACACCACGTACGTCGCGGGTTCGCTGGTCGTGACCTCCGGTGCGAACGCGGGAGCCAAGACCGATGCTTCGGGCGACGACCAGGCCGAGCGCGACGTTGCCACAGGCCGCGTGGTATTCCGCCTCGGCACCGGCGCGACGGCGGCCGCGGGAGGTTCGCTGGCGCCCGATGCGTCGACCGGAGTGCGCTTCCGAGTGCAGATCGGCGCCGGGGTTGCTAACGGTGCGGTCATCTCCAACACGGGCCGCTTGATCTACACGGCGCGCCTGCTCGGCACGACCGATTCGCTCGACACCAACACCGCCACCACTCAACTCAACCGGCCGGACCTGACGGTGGTCAAGAGCCACGCCGGTAACTTCGTCCGTGGAGCTTCGGGCAACTACCAGGTGGTCGTGACCAACTCCGGCTTCGGTCCCACCTCCGGCTCGGTCGCGATGACCGACACTCTGCCCGCCGGGCTGACGCCCACCGCGGCGTCCGGGACGGGATGGGCTTGCTCGATCGCGAGTCAGCTCGTCACGTGCAGCCGCAGTGACGCACTGGCGGCTTCGGCCAGCTACGCGGCCATCTCGATCGACGCCGCCGTTTCGCAGAGCGCCGGCGCATCGCTGGTCAACACCGCGTCGGTCAGCGGCGGAAGCGAGCTGAACCTGGCGAACAACTCGAGCAGCGACACCACGGCGATCGTCTCGAGCGCGGATCTTTCCATCACCAAGACCGGGCCGGCGGCCGTGGTGCCCGGCAGCAACCTGGTCTACACGGTGACGGTCACCAATAACGGGGCCTCGGATGCGACCGCGGTCAGCGTTGCCGACCCGACACCGACCGGGCTCACGTTCGTCTCCAACGCCGGCAATTGCACGACGGCCTACCCGTGCGCTCTCGGGGCGGTCGCGGCCGGCGCGACACGCACCATCACCACCACCTACTTCGTTCCGTCCGCATACACGACGCCGGCTCCGATCGTGAACACCGCGACCGTTTCGTCGTCGACGACGGACCCGGTCTCCGGCAACAATTCCGCGACCGCTTCGACGCCATTGTCGCCGCCCTATGCGGATCTCTCCATCACCAAGACCGGTCCGGTCTCGGCGACGCCGGGGGCCAACCTGGTCTACACGGTCACGGTTACCAACAACGGGATCTCCGACGCGGTCGCGGCCAGTGTGGCCGATACGACGCCGACGGGTCTCACCTTCGTGTCGAATGCGGGCAACTGCACCACCAGCTATCCTTGCGCGCTCGGCACGATCGCGTCAGGTGCGACGCGCACGATCACGACGACCTATTCGCTGCCGTCCTCCTATACGACACCGACACCGATCGTGAACACCGCCACGGTTTCGTCGTCGACGTCAGACCCGGCCTCGGGCAACAACAGCTCGACCTCGTCGACGCCGGTGGTGGCGAGCGCGGACGTTTCGGTGACGAAGACCGGGCCGGCCTCGGCTACGCCCGGGACCAACGTGGTTTACACGGCGACGGTGACCAACAACGGCAGTTCGGACGCGACTTCGGTCAGTGTCTCGGACGCGACCCCGACGGGTCTCACGTTCGTGTCGAATGCCGGCGATTGCACGACGGCCTACCCGTGCCTGCTCGGTACGATCGCGTCGGGTGCGACGCGCACGATCACGACGACCTACTCGATGCCGGCTTCGTACACGACTCCGTCGCCGGTCCTGAACCTGGCGACGGTCGCGTCGGCGACTTCGGACCCGGTGTCGGGAAACAACAGTTCGACGTCATCGACTCCGGTGGTGGCCAGCGCGGATCTTTCGATCACCAAGACCGGCCCGGCCTCGGCGACGCCGGGCGCCAATCTGGTCTACACCGTGACGGTGACCAACAACGGCAGCTCTGACGCGGCCTCGGTCAGTGTGGCGGATCCGACCCCGGCCGGGCTGACCTTCGTATCTAACGCGGGTAATTGCACGACGGCTTACCCGTGTTCGCTCGGGACGGTGGCGACGGGCGCGACGCGCACGATCACGACCACCTACTCGATTCCGTCGTCGTACACGACGCCGGCGCCGATCGTGAACACCGCGACTGTGTCGGCGGCGACGAGCGACCCGGCGTCGGGCAACAACAGTTCGACATCGTCGACTCCGGTGTCGGCCAGTGCGGATCTTTCGATCGTCAAGACCGGTCCGGCCTCGGCGACGCCAGGAGCCACACTGGCCTACACCGTGACGGTGACCAACAACGGCAGCTCCGACGCGACCTCGGTCAGCGTCGCGGATCCGACTCCGGCAGGTCTCATTTTCGTGTCCAACGCCGGCAACTGCGCGACCGCCTACCCGTGCTCGCTCGGGACGGTGGCGGCGGGCGCGACGCGGACGATTACGACTACCTATTCGATCCCGTCCTCGTACACGACGCCCGCTCCGATCGTGAACACCGCGACGGTTTCGTCGGCGACTACCGACCCTGTGGCCGGCAACAACAGTTCGACGTCATCGACTCCGGTGTCGGCAAGCGCAGACCTTTCGATCGTCAAGACCGGTCCGGCCTCGGCAACTCCTGGAGCCGATCTGGTCTACACTGTGACGGTTTCCAACAACGGCAGCTCGGACGCGGCCGCGGTAAGCGTTGCCGACACGACGCCGTCGGGTCTCACGTTCGTGTCCAACGCCGGCTACTGCACCACGTCCTATCCGTGCGTGCTCGGGACAGTCGCGGCGGGCACGACGCGGACTGTCACGACCACCTACTCGGTGCCGTCGTCGTACACGACGCCGGCGCCGATCGTGAATTCCGCCACGGTTTCGTCGTCGACGACCGATCCGGTGGCCGGCAACAACAGCTCGATGTCGTCGACTCCCGTGGTGGCGAGCGCGGATCTCGAGGTGAGCAAGACCGGTCCGGCTTCGGCAACACCGGGGACGAACCTGGTCTACACGGTCACGGTGCATAACCACGGCAGTTCGGACGCGACCTCGACGAGCGTTGCGGATCCGACACCGGTGGGCCTGACCTTCGTGTCCAACGCAGGCGATTGCACGACGGCCTATCCGTGCTCGCTCGGGACGTTGGTGTCGGGCGACTCGTACACGATCACGACGACCTATTCGGTGCCGTCTTCGTACACGACGCCAGATCCGATCGTGAATACCGCCACGGTCTCCTCGGCGGCCTCGGATCCAGTGCCGGGCGACAACAGCTCGACCTCCTCGACCCCGGTGTCCGCCAGCGCGGATCTGTCGATCGTCAAGACGGGTCCGGCCTCTGCGACGACCGGAACCAACCTGGTCTACACAGTCACGGTGACCAACAACGGCACCTCCGACGCGGCCGCGGTTTCGGTCGCGGATCCGACGCCGGCGGGCCTCTCTTTCGTGTCGAACGCCGGCGACTGCACGACGGCCTATCCGTGCGCTCTCGGAACGGTTGCGTCGGGAGCGACGCGGACGATCACGACGACCTACCTGGTGCCGTCCGCGTACACCACGCCGGATCCGATCCAGAACACGGCCAGCGTTTCGTCGTCGACGACGGATCCGGCCTCGGGCAACAACAGTTCGACCTCGTCGACGCCGGTATCGACCAGCGCCGATCTCTCGATCCTGAAGGCGGGTCCGGTGTCGGTGGTGGCGGGTGAGAGCCTGATCTACACGATCACCGTCACCAACGCCGGCAGCTCGGACGCGGCCTCGGTTTCGGTAACGGATCCGACTCCGGCGGGTCTGACCTTCGTTTCCAACGCGGGCGATTGCACGACCGCCTTCCCGTGCTCGTTCGCAACGGTCGCCGCCGGTGCTACGCGAACGATCACGGCGACCTACTCGGTGCCGTCTTCGTACACGACGCCCGATCCGATCGTGAATAGCGCCAGTGTCGCGTCGACCACGACCGACCCGGTGGCAGGGAACAACACTTCGACGTCTTCGACTGCGGTCGTCTCGAGCGCCGACTTGTCGATCACCAAGACCGGGCCGGGTGGCGTGACGCCCGGGACCAACCTGGTTTACACGGTGACGGTTGCCAACAACGGCAGTTCGGATGCGGTCTCGGTCTCGGTGGCGGATCCGACGCCGGCCGGCCTCACTTTCGTATCGAACGCCGGCGACTGCGCGACCGCGTATCCGTGCGCGCTGGGGACCGTGGCTTCGGGCACGACGCGCACCATCACGACGACCTACTCGGTGCCGCCGTCGTACACGACCCCAGATCCGATCCTGAACACGGCCACCGTCTCCTCGGCCACCACCGATCCGGCCCCGGCAAACAACAGCCAGACTGCGTCGACCGCGCTGTCGGCGACGGTAGCGGAACTCGGAATCACCAAGACCGGTCCGGCCTCGGTGACGCCGGGGACCAACGGCGTCTATACGGTGACCGTCGTCAACAACGGACCTTCCGACGCCAGTTCGGCGCAGGTAACCGATCCGACGCCGGCCGGTCTCACTTTCGTTTCGAACGCGGGCGATTGCACGACGGCCTATCCGTGCTCGTTCGGCACGATCCCGCTCGGCGCCACTCGGACGATCACGACCACGTTCTCGGTTCCGGCCTCGTACACGGCTCCCGATCCGATCGTGAACATCGCGACGGTCGCCTCCGGAGACGCCGACCCGGTTTCTGGCAACGACAACTCATCGGCTTCGAGCGCGGTGGTTCCTAGCGCCGACCTGTCGATTCTGAAAACCGGCCCCGCTTCGGTCGTTGCGGGTGGCAACCTCGTCTATACGATCACGGTCACCAACGCCGGGAGTTCGGATGCGGCCGCGGTGTCGGTGGCGGACCCGACACCGGCCGGGCTGACGTTCGTCTCGAACACCGGCGACTGTACGACCGCGTACCCGTGCTCGCTCGGGACCGCCCCGGTGGGCTCCACGCATACGATCACGACCACCTACTCGGTTCCGTCCGCGTACACGAGTCCCGATCCGATCCAGAATACCGCTACCGTCTCGTCCAGCACTGCCGATCCGGATTCCGGCAACAATACGTCGGCGTCTTCGACCTCGGTGTCGGTTAGCGCGGATGTTTCGATCACCAAGTCCGGCCCGGCCTCGGCGACCGCGGGGACCAGTCTGGTCTACACGGTGACGGTGACCAACAGCGGCAGTTCGGACGCCGCTTCGGTCTCGGTCACCGATCCGACGCCTACAGGTCTGACGTTCGTTTCCAACACCGGCGACTGCGCGACGGCGTATCCCTGTGCTCTGGGGACACTCACTGCGGGCGCGACGCGGACGATCACGACGACCTATTCGGTGCCGTCCTCGTACACGACGCCGACGCCGATCGTGAACACCGCTAGCGTCTCGTCGAGCACCAGCGACCCGGTGCCCGGCAACAACAGTTCAACGTCTTCGACTCCGCTGTCGGTCAGTGCCGATCTTTCGATCACCAAGTCCGGCCCAGCAGCGGCGACCGCGGGAGAGAACGTGACCTTCACGATCACGGTGACCAACCTCGGCAGTTCGGACGCGACCTCGGTGAGTGTCGCCGACCCGACACCGGATGAACTGACCTTCGTGTCGAATACCGGAGATTGCGCGACCGCCTATCCTTGTGCGCTGGGAACGCTTGCGGCGGGTGCGACGAGCACGATCACGACTACCTACTCGGTAATGGCGTCGCACACGGGACCCCACACGATCGTCAACACGGCTACCGTATCGTCGGCTACGACCGATCCGGTATCGGGCAACAACAGCTCGACGTCCTCGACACCGGTGATGATGAGCGCGGATGTGTCGATCACGAAGACCGGACCGGCCTCCGCTACCGCGGGTGCGAACGTGGTCTACACCGTGACAGTGACCAATGCCGGAAGCTCGGATGCGGCCGCAGTCGTCGTCGACGACCCGACTCCTGCCGGCCTGACCTTCGTCTCGAGCACCGGCGACTGCACCGGGGCGTACCCGTGCACGCTCGGAACGCTGATTCCGGGCGTGACGCGAACGATCACCAGCACCTATGCGGTGCCGTCCTCGTACACGACGCCGGCGCCGATCGTGAACATCGCCACGGTGTCGTCGGGCACCGACGACCCGGCGCCGGGCAATAACAGTTCGACCTCTTCCACTGCAGTCGTCGTCAGCGCCGATCTGGCCATCACCAAGACCGGCCCGGCTTCGGCCTTTACCGGAGCGGATCTCGTTTACACGGTGACGATCACCAACCTGGGCAGCGCGGACGCGGTGTCGGTGAACGTGGGGGATCCGACTCCGGCGGGTCTCACGTTCGTGTCGAACTCCGGCAGTTGCGCGACCGCCTATCCGTGTGCGCTCGGAACGGTCGCGCCGGGTGCGACGCGCACCATCACGACGACCTACGCGGTGCCGGCTTCGTACACCACGCCGAATCCGATCGTGAACACGGCGACCGTTTCGTCCAGCACTGCGGACCCGGCGGCGGCCAACAACACCGCGACATCATCGACGCCGGTGTCGGCAAGCGCCGACCTCTCGATAACCAAGACCGGTCCCGGCACCTCGGTTGTCGGAGGTTCGGCGAGCTACAGCATCACGGTGACGAATGCGGGACCGTCCAGCGCCACCGGCGTGGTGGTGACTGACGTGCTCGACCCCGCCACCGCGTACGTGACCAGTAGCGTTGCGTGCACCGGCGGCCCGGCTGGGCCGTTGTCATGCAATCTCGGTACGATCGCGCCGGCGGCATCGACGACGTTCACGGTAGCGGTTTCCATCTCCTCGAGTGCCACCGACGCGGGGACGCTTGCCGGCGGGCCTTGCGACGGCAGCGAGGATCTCTGCAACCAGGCTTCGGTTGCCGGCGCGAGTTCCGATCCGGACACCAGCGACAATTCGGTTACCGAGGCCACCGATCTGGTCGTCGCGATCCTGCTGAGCCTGAGCAAGAGCGATTCGCCGGACCCGGTCGCGCCGGGTGGGACGCTGCAATACGTCCTCAGCTACTCGAACGACACCGATACCACGTTCACGAACGTGCAGCTCACCGAGATCTACGATCCGCTCACGTCGTTCGTCAGCGCGACGCCGCCTCCTGACCTCGGCAACGACGTGTGGGTGCTGGGCGACCTGGAGCCGGGTGACACCGGCGAAGTGGTGATCACCGTCGACGTTGCGGGGGGTCTGGCCGATGGCGTCGTGCTGGCCAACACCGGTGTGCTCAGCGCAGACCTCATGAACGATGTCGCCGAGTACGAAGAAACGGTGGTTGCCGCGCCGGGTGCGGACACCGCTTCGCTTTCGGTGGTCAAGAGCGTGTCTCCGGCTCGCATCCCCTCCGGCGGCCTGGTGACGTACTCGGTCACGGTGGCCAACGGCGGCCCTGCCCAGGCGTACGCGGTCGTCGTGCACGACGTGCTCCCGGAGGGTCTCAGTTACCTGAACGCTCTGCCGGCTCCGTCGGCTGTCGTCGGGTCCGACCTGACGTGGGACGCGGGCGACCTCGCCGCCGGTGCGTCGCAGAGCTTCACGATCTTCGCGGAGTCTGACGCGCAGCTACCCGCCGGGGCAATGATCGACAACACCGCGACCGCCGACGGCGTTGCGGGTCCCGGAACATCCGACACCGCAGGTCTGCACGCTGAGGGATCGGCGGTGAGCACCGCGACCGGGCCGGGTACCGAGTGCAGGCTGGTGATGAAGAAACGACACGTCGGGATTCCGAAAGCCGGCGGCGAAATCGTCTACCGCTGCCTGTGGGCCGATCCTTGCGGTACCGCTCAGGGAGTACAGATTGTCGACTCGTTGCCGGACCAACTCGAAGTGAAGTCGGTGTCTTCCCGCGAGCCTGCGCACGTTTCCGGCTCCGTCGTGACGTTCGACATAGGCACGCTTGCCGCCGGGCGTGCGGGTCTCGCGTACATCACGGTGAAGATCGCCGACGACGTCGCACCGGGCACGGTGGTGTCGAACTCGATCGCGATCACCGATGCCGCGCTCCGCCGGCAGGTGGGCACCGACGAATTCGTGGTTGGCGGCGCTTCGGGACCGTGGCTCAAGCTGAGCGGACCCAAGCGTGCGTATTCCGGCTCTCGCGTGCAGTACATGCTGCGATACGACCGGGTCGGGCAGGGCGGTTCGATCAGTTGTGTGGTCACGGACGGCATGAATGTGGAGAGCGTGACGCCGCCGCCCACGAGCATCGTCGACGGTGTGATGACGTGGGACAACGTGTGGACGTCGGGAGTCATCAAGCTGCGCGGAACGGCGCAGATCTCCGACCCTGACGTTCGTGGTGCGATCTTGTCGGTCGACGCGACGGCGATCGCCGCTTCGGGCGAAAGCTACAGCCAGGGGATCGACACGGCGCTGCTGGCGGGTTCGCCCGGGGAGCCGCCCGCCGCCGTCGGGCCGCGTCCGCTGACCGTTTCGTTCACCGGAGCGCGTTACGTCACCGCCGGCCTCTCGACGCAGTTCAAGATGCGCTACCGTTTCCTGTCGGGCAAAGGCGAAGCCGTGCTGTCGCTACCCGAGGGACTCGATCTCATTTCGGCAGCGCCGGCACCGACGCTCATCGAAGGCAGGAAGCTCACGTTCCGCGACATACGCGACGGCAACGGAACGGTGGCGGTGCGTGCGAACGTCGACGGCGGGCTTGCGACGGGCACGCGACTGGCGGTAGGCACCACGATTCTCGCCGATCCAGGCGGCTCGGTCGGCGCGGAGTTCGAGATGACGGTGCGTTGAGGAATTCGCACGATGATGACGAAGAGCGACATGAGAAAGCGCAGGCACGCCTTACCTCGTCATAAGAGATTAGTTTCTCTTCTTCTCTTGCGTTCGGATTCTTCCAGCTTGTACAAGGTTGCTGTTGTTTTGAGCGGGGGAGTGTCGCCAAGGTGATCATCGTCGTTGCGGCAATGAAATCTCGCGCACGCGGCCTCGCAGGGGGGAGCTGAACGTGAAGAGAATACACTGCCGATCCGCGGCTTCATTCGTCGTCGCGATCGCCGTCGTTGCGACGACGAGCCAGGCGCACGCGCAGACGGTCGCCGAAGCGGCTTGTCGCGATGCGATCGCGAAGAACCTCGGCAAGTTCGTCGCCGTGACACTGAAGGATCACGCCACCTGCCACAAGAAGCGCAGCAGTGGGAAGCTCGACCTCACCACCGACTGTAACGACGTTTTCGCGATTCCTGCCAACAAGAGTTCTGACGCCTACGCGAAGGCCGTCGCGGCGATCCTCGCGGCTTGCCCGTCTTCGCTCACCGACGTGCTCGCGCAGTACACGCGGTGTCCCTCGCCGCATTCGACGCTCGACGACGACGGTGCCAGCGCCGGTATCGACGACTTCACCGAAGCCACCGACTGCCTGATGAATCTTGCGGTCACGCTGGTCAACGGTGCTTCTGCGACCGTCTTGGGCAGACCGGCCGCGGTCCTGAACGCCGCAGCCGAGAAGTGCCAGCGCGCGATCGGGAAGACCTTCCGCAAGCACATCATGACCATCGCCAAGACCCGCCGTAGCTGTCAGGCGGAGGCCGATCAAGGCGGCGGCGGATTGCAGTACTCGTGCGCAACCTGGGACGACGGCAAGATCGCCAAGAACCTGCTCAAGATGGAGAGCCTGATCGGCGACGCGTGCGATCTGCCCCAGGACGAGGTCATCACGCTGCGCTCATGCGGGCAGACTCCGGCCCAGCTCGACCACTGCGTCGGCGTGAACGTCGCGACGGTGCTCGGCGGCGGGCTGGTGGCGATTGGCTATGAACTGCCTGACACCTGCAAGCTCGGGCACGCGGTGGTGTTCATCAACGCCGGAATGGGTGAGCAGCACACAGTGACCAACTTCGACGTCGGGTACAACGGTCTGGGTCATGACGTCGACCTCCTGGACGGCTTCGAAGGCGCGGTCGATCTGGCCTGCGACGGCGACTGCACCAACTGCGCGGTGACGATCGACACCATCAAGGAACGCAACAATTCCTTCTGCCGCTGCGACTCGGATCCGACGATTCACTGCGACACCATAAGCGGCCCGGACGCCGATGACTGCGGCGGAGGCAACTGCACCTGCACGTTCGGGCCTCCACTGGCGCTGTCGGCCGCGCAGGTCCCCACCTGCGTCGTCAACAAGCTGACTTCCGAGTTGGTCGGCGTCGCCGATGGCGGGACCGGAGTGGCCACGGTGACGGTGACCAATACGGCCGTCGTGCACATGGGAATCTCCCAGACCCAGCCGTGTCCGCTCTGTGTCGGCGATGCCGCACCGAACGACGGCGTGCGCGGCGGCGTGTGCTCGGGCGGCACCAGGAACGGACTCACGTGCGATCAGAACGGGAACAGCCCGGATTTCGGCGCGATCAGCTACGATTGCCAGCCTGCGGCTGCCGAGAACATCAGCGGCACTGGCCTGCGCGTGATGTTCGACCTGACGTCGATGGAGTCGCCTGCCATCTCGACGGGGCTGACCCAGAACTCGATCCCGGTGTTCTGCCTGCAGTGCTCGGGGGACACTTCGGTCGGGTGCAGCTCGGATGCCGACTGCGCCGCACTCGGCATCGGCACCTGCACCGCCAATACCGGGCCGCAGGCGCACGCCAACGCCTGCGTCGACGGCATCTGCACCGCCACGAGCAACACCGAGACCGGATCGTGCGAAGCCAACGAGGTGGACAGCTTCTGCGACGGGTTCGTACGTCGCAGCGGGTTGGGCCTGCTACCCTGCGTCACCGACGGCGACTGTGACGCCTACAGTTCCGAGTGTCCTGGGGGAAACTGCGGCAACTGCGCTCTGTATCAGTTCCGTTCCTGTCTGCCGGATCCGTTCGGCGCGATCGGAACCCACGGTTACTACGGCTCGACCGAGGCCAGCGGCGTCTACGGCTCCGACATGGTTTCGACGTTCTGCATCGCAGCGACGCAGAACATCGGCGTCAACAGTTCGGTGGGTCTGCCGGGTCCCGGGCGCCTGCTGATCAACTTCGATTTCGAGGGACGCTGCGCTTCCGACGACAACGTCCCGTTCGAACTGCCGGGCGGTTCGAGCTGCCCGTGACGCGGGCAGCGGGGTTGCGCGCATCGCAGATCTGGTACTGATCGGGGCCGGGCACGCCCATCTGGAAGTGCTGCGGCGCTGGGCCGAGGCGCCGCTTGCCGGTGTGGACCTGACGCTGATCGTCGATCGGCCGGGCGCGGTCTACTCCGGCATGGTTCCCGGCCTGGTCGCCGGCGACTACCGGCGCGAGGACATCAAGATCGACGTGGCGGCGCTGGCGCGCTCGGCCGGTGCGCGCGTGGTCGAAGCGCCGGCGATTTCGTTGGATCCGGTCGAGCGTCGCATCGCGGTCGCCGCGAGTTCTTCGAGTCCGCGCGTGACCGCGCAGGCAAGCGGCAGCGCATCCGTGGCCAGCACGGCCGGCGCGACCGTTGCCTACGACGTGGCAAGCCTCGACATCGGCTCGACGATACGAGGGTTAGAGCTTCCGGGCGTGCGAGAACTGGCGCTGGCGACCAGGCCGATCGGCGACTTCGTGCGCCGCGTAGACAGCACCGTCGCCGCGTGCATGCGAGAACGCGGCGCAGCGGCGGTGCGTGTGGTGTTGGTCGGCGGTGGTGTGGCCGGGTTCGAACTGGCGTTCACGCTCGGCAGTCGCGTTCGCGGCCTGGGCGGAGCGGCGCAGGTCAGCGTCGTCAGCGAGAGCGAGCAGGGCGTTGCCGGATGCACGGCGCGCGTGGCGCGTGCGATCTTGCGCGAAGCCGAGCGCCGCGGCATCGGCGTCGTATGCGGGCGCCGCGCCTGCGCGGTCGATGGCGCCGGGGTACGGCTGGCCGCCGGCGGCGGCGCGGCGCAGCCGCCACTGCAGAACGCGATGGGCGCGCGAACGGAGCACCAACCTCGCGCTTCGGTCGCCGCCGTCACAGACTCGCCGCGCATCGACGCCGACCTGGTCGTGTGGGCGACCGGCGCGGCGGCGCCGCCGCTGCTGGCAGCCTCGCGGCTGGCTCTGGACGAGCGCGGTTTCGCGCGCGTGCGCGCGACGCTGCAAGTGGTCGGACACGACGATCTGTTCGCCGCGGGCGATTGCGCATCGATCGATGCGATGGCACGGCGGGTGCCCAAGGCCGGAGTGTATGCGG
This sequence comes from Deltaproteobacteria bacterium, assembly GCA_016218925.1. Taxonomy (GTDB): domain Bacteria; phylum Desulfobacterota; class Binatia; order UBA1149; family CAITLU01; genus CAITLU01. The sequence continues at coordinate 17,220 of JACRCR010000169.1, forward strand.
TGCGCCAGGGGCCGATCCTCGACGCCAACCTGCGCGCACGTCTGACCGGCGGCCCGCTGCGCGACTATCATCCCCAGCGCGACTTCCTGGCGATCCTCAATCTCGGCGAGCGGCGCGCGCTGGCCACCAAATGGTCGATCTCGGTAGCGGGCCGCGTGGCATGGCTGCTCAAGGACCGCATCGACCGCCGCTTCGTCGCGCGCTACCGCGCGGCTGGTCAGCCCTTGCGGCGAATCTTGTAGTTGCCGCGCGCCTGGTCGTAGTCGAGCGCGACTAGGCCGCGTGTCTCGGCGTCTCTGAGCATCTCGACGAAGCCCGGATAGCCGTAGCGTTCTTCGCGAAAGTCAGGGTGGACGCGCCGCAGGGTCTGCTTGACCAGCGAGCCCCACACCGGGTCGTAGTCTTCTTCGAGCGAGGAGACGATCGCGACCAGCATGTCGATCGCTTCCTGTTTGACGTCCTGTTTGGCTTCCTTGGGCGTGCGGGTCCTGGCCGGGCGCGCCGGGGCCTTCTTCTTCTCGGCCGAGCGCACCAGGTCGTCGTAGTAGAGGAACTCGTCGCAGCTCGAAACCAGCAACTCGGAGGTCGACGACTTCACGCCGCAGCCGATCACGCGCTTGTCGTTCTCCTTGAGCTTGGAGACCAGCGGCGAGAAATCGCTGTCGCCCGACAACAGCGCGAACGCGTCGATGTGGCTCTTGGCGTAGCAGAGGTCGAGAGCGTCGACCACCATGCGGATGTCGGCGGAGTTCTTGCCGCTCATCTTGTTTTGCGGGATGTCGATCATTTCGATGCCCTGGGCGTGGAATTCCCTGACCGCGCCGCGGTAGCGGTTCCAGTCGCAGTAGGCGCGCTTGAAGACGATGCGGCCCTTCTCGAGCAGGCGCTTGAGCACCAGCTCGATGCGGAACTCCTCGGTGTGCAGGTCGCGGGCACCGATGGCCAGGTTCTCGAAGTCGATGAAAACGGCGATCAGGGTTTCGTCTGCCATTTGGGAATCTCCTGGGCCGGCCGCTTCGCGGCAACCGCGATTGTGACCCGGGCGGCCGAGTCGAGCTGCCGAGAACATAGGGCAGGAGGGCCGGCGAACCCAGCGGCGGGGAGGTCGCCGGCGCCGCCGCGGGCACACCGGCTCGCGACGAAGCCGCGTCAGTGCTGAGCCTCGGCCGGCGAAACGCCGAGGGTGAAAAAGAAGGTGGATCCCCTCTCGACGGCGCTCTCGCTCCAGATACGCCCACCGTGACGATCGATCACGCGCCGCACGGTGGCCAGGCCGATCCCGGTCCCTTCGAAATCTTCGAACGAGTGCAGGCGCTCGAAAGCCATGAAGAGCCGGTCGGAACAGGCGGGATCGAAACCCGCCCCGTCGTCGCGTACGAAGTAGACGCTCTGGCCGTCGCACCGGGTCATCCCGAACTCGATCCTGGCGCTCGAATGTTTGGCGGTGAACTTCCACGCGTTGCTCAGCAGGTTGTCGAGCGCCACGCGCAGCAGGTGCGCATCGCCTTCCACGACCACCTGCGGAGCGATCACGATCTCGACGAGTCGCTCGGGTTGCGCCTTGTGGAGTTTTTCGATGATCGAGCCGGCGAGCACGCCCAGGTCGACCTGCTGCACGTTCAGTTCACCGCGCGTGACCCTGGAGAGCCACAGCAGCGCGTCGATGAGCTCTTCCATGTGCGTGGTGTTGGACTGGATCCGGCGGAGGAGATTGTCGGCTTCGGTGGCGAGCATCGGGGCGTATTCATCGAGCAGGATCGCGCTGAGGCCGCTTACCGCTCGCAGCGGCGCGCGCAGATCGTGCGAGACCGTGTAGCTGAAGGCGACCAACTCCTTGTTGGCCAGCTCGAGCTGCTCGGTACGCTGGGCCACGCGCTCCTCGAGTTCGTCGTTGAGCCGCCGCAGGGCCTGGGCCTCGTTCTTGCGCTCGGTGATTTCGTGGAAGAACACCGACAAGCCGTCGCCGGCGCGGTAGGCGTGGATCTCGAACCAGCCATCGGTCGGCGCGAAGAACGTTTCGAGCGGAGCGCGCGGGAGCTGCGCCGGTACCGTCGGTTCGGCCAGTTCGGGAATGGCCGGAATCAATTCAGGGAACGCTTGCTGCAGGCTGGTGCCGACCAGATCGTGCTGTCCGGGCAGGGCTCGCCGCAGCAGTTGCTCGGCGCGTTTGTTGAGAAACGTCAGCCGCCAATGCCGGTCGACGGCGAGGAAGGCGTCGCTGATGCTCTCGAGGAGGTTCAGCCGCACGCGGTTGGACTCGGCCAGCGCGCGGTTGGCCTCTTCGAGCTGGAGCATCTTGGCTTCGAGCTTGCGAACCAGCGCCTCGTTGTACTGCTTGAGGTAGACCGTCTCCTCCGGAGCCGGGGTTGAAGGCGGCGCGAGTCTTCCCGCCGCGGCGTGTTCGAGGACCACGCGCAGCGCCTCGACCACTGCTTCGGGCTCGCCGGGTTTGGCGATGAAACGCACGGCTCCGAGCCCGAGTGCGAGTCGTTCGTCCTTGGGGTCGGTGTAGGTCGCGGTGTGAAAGACGAACGGGATGCGCCTGAGCCCCTCGTCTGCCATCCACCGGCGGCACAGCGTGAATCCGTCCATGACCGGCATCAGGACATCGGAGACGATCAGGTCGGGTGGCGTGGTGTGGGCGATGTCGAGGGCTTCGGCACCGTTACTCGCCGCGACGACTTCGTAGCCGTTGCCTCCGAGCAGCGTGCGCAGCAGATAGAGATTCTGTTCGTTGTCGTCGACGATCAATATCCGCTTCATGGGTCACCATCCTGGCCGGACAATGGGGGCAGATAGCGGCGAATGTCCGCGATGAAAGTCTCCGGGTCGATCGGCTTTTCCATGTAGTCGCTGCAGCCGGCTGCGAGCACCTGCTCGCGATCGCCGACCATGGCGTAGGAAGTGATCGCGACGATCGGCACGTGTGTGAGCTCCGGGTTGCTGCGCAAGGCGCGCGCCACCGCGTAGCCGTCCATCACCGGCAGTTGGATGTCGAGCAGGATCAGCGTCGGACGGAGTCTCTGGGCGGTTTCGATTCCGGTGGCCCCGTCGCGCGCCGTCACCACCTGGTACCCGTGCCTCTCCAGGATGAACTTGACCAGGTAGAGGTTCTGGTCATTGTCCTCGATGACGAGGATCGTCGGCTTCATGCCCCCTCCTCCGGTCGCAGCGGCAGCGTGAAAGTGAAGGTGCTGCCGGTTCCCCAGGTGCTTTCGGCGCGGATGTCGCCGCCCATCATCTCGACCAGCCGCTTGCAGATGGCCAGCCCGAGTCCGGTGCCGTCGTGGCTGCGCGTCAGGCCGCTGTCGATCTGGCGAAACGGCCTGAACAGCAACCCCATCTGTTCGGGTTTGATCCCGATCCCGGTGTCGGTCACCCGCGTGACGAGCATTGCGCCGCGACGCTCGCAGTCGACGTGGACTTCGCCGCGCTCTGTGAACTTGACGGCGTTGGTGATCAGATTGAGCATCACCTGCTCTACGCGCCGCGCGTCGCCGACCATCGAGTCTACGTCGTTCGCCACCCCGCCGTGGAGCGCGAGTCCCTTGGCTAGGGCGAGCGGACGTGCGATGGCGAGTGTACGTTCGAATGACCCGCGCAGATCGAAGGATTCGCGCATGACATCGAGTTGCCCGGCTTCGATCTTGGAGATGTCGAGCACGTCGTTGATCAGCGCGAGCAAGTGCCGGGCGCTGCCACGCACCATGCCGAGTTGCTTGACCTGTTCGTCGTTGAGGGGCCCGACCATGCCCTGCAGGATCACGCCGGTGAACCCGATGATCGAGTTGAGCGGCGTGCGCAGTTCGTGCGACATGGTCGCGAGGAACGCCGACTTGAGCCGGTCGGCCGCTTCGGCCTGTTCCTTGGCGACCGCGAGTTCGGCGGTGCGTTCGGCCACTCGCTGCTCGAGTTCCTCGGTGTGGCGTCGCAATTCTTCGTTGAGTTGACGGATCCGATCCTCGGCCTGCTTGCGTTCTGTGACGTCGCGCGACATCACTACCAGTTCCGACACGCGGCCGGTATGGTCGCGCAGCGGATACAAGAAGATCTCCAGCCAGTGCGCGACTCCCTGCAGGCCCGCTTCGGCCGGGTCGTAGAAGATCTCCGGCATGGCCACGCACTCGCCGCCGAGCGCCCGTCCGAGCGCCTGCACCCGGTCTGCGCTTCGCGTCCGCGCATCGTGCAGAATGTTGTAGCCGGTAAGCACGCTGCGGGGGAGCTGCCAGACCCGTTCCCATGCCTCGTTTACGTGGGTGATGGATCCGTCCGGCGCGAACACCTGGATGCTGTACGGTGCTTGGTCGATGATGCCGCGCAGTCGTGTCTCCGACGCACGCAGTGCTTCTTCGGCACGGCGTCGCTCGGTGATGTCGCGCGCTGCACCGTAGACCGACGCCGCATGACCGTCGACGGAGCTGTTAGCGACGCGCGCGTGGTTGCTCACCCAGCGGGTCTCGCCGGCGGCGGTCATGAAACGGAACTCGCATCGGTCGGCGCCGGTGCTCAGGACGGTCTCGATATGCGCAGTGACCACCGGCCAGTCGGCAGGATGTATGAAGCGGGTCCACCCGCCGCGACTCCGCATCTCCTCGACGGAGAGCCCCACCGTTCGCAGAAACGACTCGGTAACCCATTCGTTCGCCAGCGTGCGATCGGGCTCGACGCGGAAGCGATACGCATAGTCGGACGTCAGTTCCGAAAGAGCACGGTAGCGCTCCTCGCTTTCGCGCAGCGCGGTGTTCATGCCGGCGAGTTCGGCAGTGCGCTCCCGCACGCGATCTTCGAGCTCCTCGCGCGCGCGCTGGAGCGCGTCTTCGGCGCGTTTTCGCCCGGTGATGTCGCGTACCATCCCTTCGACGCCGACAGGAGTACCGTCCTCGCCGAGCAGCAGATGTGCACTGAGCGATGCCGGCACCTGTGTTCCGTCCTTGACCCTCAGGCGCAACTCGAAGTCGCGTACCGAGCTGTTCGCGCTCAGTTCGGCGAGCATGTGTTCGCGGGCTGGAGGGTCCTCGTAGAACATCAACACGCTGCTTCCGATCAGTTCGCCGGGCTGGTAGCCATAGCGCTTGACCGATGGGCTGATCATCTGGAGGACGCCGTGCATATCGGTGCGGTAGAAGACATCCTCCAGATTATCGATGATCCCGCGATACTCGGCTCCGTTGCGAGCCAGTTCTCCACCGAGCCGGCGCAGTTCGAGTTGGGCGACGACCTGATGGCCCAGAATCCGCAAGGTCCGGCGCTGGGCTTGCGTGAGTTCTCGCGGCACACGGTCGATTACGCACAAGGTTCCGAGCGCATAGCCGTCGGAAGTGACCAGCGGTGCCCCGGCGTAGAAACGTATCCTTGGATCGCCAAGCACGAGCGGGTTGGTCGCGAAACGCTCGTCCGCGGTCGCATCGGGGATGACGAACAGATCGTCGCGCAAGATCGCGTGCGCGCAGAACGAGACGGCGCGTGGTGTTTCGGCGGCCGTCACCCCGACTCTTGACTTGAACCACTGGCGGTTGGCATCGACGAGGCTGATCAGCGCGATCGGAGTGGCGCAAAGTTCCGCCGCGAGGCTGGTGAGTTCATCGAGAACCGTTTCGGCGGCAGTGTCGAGGACGCGGCAGGCGTGGAGGGCCGCCAGTCGCCGGGTCTCGTTGTCGGGGAGCGGTGCGGCTGGTGTCGCGCTGCCCGTGCGGGTCATGAGCGTGTCCCCTCAGCGACGGCACGACCGCTACGTACGGCGCCCGCGGCGCCGGCTCTAGCGGCGCCGCGGGCGCCGAACGCATGCGTCATCTGAAGCTGGCCGCGAGTGTATTCTCCCGCCATCGCTCTTCACCGAACTGGGCTTGGGCCGGCATCATAGACCCGCGGTTGCAGCCACGGCAAAGCGGTCGCGCTGCGGCGCGCGGCATGCCTGCGAGCCGCTGCGGCCCGGAGCCGGGCGGCGGCCAACCGCCGCCGTGGACGAGCCGGTATCGCGAAGGCGGGAGGTGGCGGGCCGCCTGGCCCGCACGCCGCCCCGCGCGATTGCCCAGGCTCGGCCCGCCTGCAAGATTGCCCGCGCTTGCCGCGGCCTGCGGGCCGGCAACAGGAGGAGCATGGCCAAATCGATCTTTCTTACCGGCGCATCCGCAGGTCTCGGCGAAGGGATGGCGCGAGGTTTCGCCAAGCGCGGCTACGCGCTGGCACTGGCGGCGCGCAGCCGCGACAAACTCGAAGCTCTCGCGCAGGAACTGCGCGGCGCCGGCGCTGCCAAGGTAATGGTGTACAGCCTCGACGTGACCGATTTCGAATCGGTGCCGCGCGTGATCGGCGAGGCGGCTGCCGAGATGGGCGGCCTCGACATCGTCATCGCCAACTCCGGCATCGGCGTGCCCACGCCGGCGGGCCGCGGCACCTTCGAAGCCGCGCGGCGCACCATCGATACCAACCTGACCGGTGCGATCGCGACCGTGGACGCCGCGGTCGAACTGTTTCGCAAGCAGCGCCGCGGCCACATCGTCGCGATCAGTTCGGTGGCTGCCGTGCGCGGCCTGCCGGGTCAGGGTGCCTACTCGGCCAGCAAGTCGGGCCTGTCGCGCTACCTCGAAGCGGTTCGCGCCGAACTTGCCGGGACCGACATCCACGTCACCGACCTCGCGCCCGGCTACATCGATACCGATCTCAATCGCAGCATGCCGAGCCGGCCCTTCCTGGTCTCGACCGAGAAGGGCACCGAGATGATGGTCGCGATGATCGAGAAGCAGGTCGGCTTCCGCTACGTGCCGGTGATGCCGTGGACGCTGGTCGCGCAGGTGCTCAAGGTACTGCCGGCGCGGCTGCTCGCCAAGGCGGGCTGAGCAAGCGGCCGTGGTGCGACGGCCAGCCGCGAAGGCGACCGGCCGTTGCACCGCCGCAGGCGCCGCACCTTCAGAACCTCCAACTAAGCCCCGCGCGCAGGCGGTAGTCGGCGACGATCTGCGGCGCCGTCACGTCCTGATACACGGGCACGTCGACCGCATCAGGTCGTTGTCGTGCTCGTAGTCGAAGTCTCCTTCGCCGCGCAGAGGGGAGACTCCATTGCGTCAGGCCCGCAGCGACCTGCAAAGTGCCGATGCGCGCCTGCGACCAGCTTCTTGGACACAGCCGCCCGCCCGCTGCACACTCACCCGCCACCAAGTAAGAGCGAGGATAACGCGATGGGCATGACAATGGCAGAGAAGGTCCTGGCCCGCACCAGCGCCAGCGCGGCGGTTGCGGCCGGAGACTTCGTTACTGCGAAGGTCGATCGGGTGATGTGCCACGAGGCCTTCGTGCTGTGCGCGATGAAGCTGATGGGGCTCGGCGTGGATCGCCTCTTCGATTCCGAGCGGGTGATCGTGATCCTCGACCACTACTTTCCGGCGCCGACCGAGCAGATGGCGCGCGCGCACTCGCTGGCCCGCGATTTCGCCGAGCGCTTCGGGATCCGTCACTTCCTCGGTCACGCCGGCATCTGCCATCAGGTACTGACCGAACGCGGCCACATCCTGCCCGGCCAGCTCGTGCTCGGCACCGACTCGCACAGCACCACTTCCGGCGCGTTGGGCGCGGCCGGCGCCGGCATCGGCATCACCGAGATGGCTTACGTGCTGGCCACCGGCGAGTTGTGGTTCCAAGTGCCGCCGACTATCCGCTTCGTGCTCGAAGGCAGGCTCGGCCCCGGGCTGATGTCGAAGGATGTCGCGCTGATGCTGGCCGGAACTCACGGCACCGAGGTGGCGCAGTATCGCTCGATCGAATTCGCCGGCGGGGTCGCCGATCATCTGTCGGTGGCGAGTCGTATGACCATGGCCAACATGGGCATCGAACTCGGCGCCAAGTTCGCGATGTTCGCCGCTGATGAAGTGACGCGCCGCTACCTGAGCCCGCTGACGGACGGCGACCTAGAGCCGTTCGGACCCGACGCCGACGCCCGCTACGAAGCGGTTCACACGCTCGATGTATCGGCGCTCGAGCCGCAGATCGCGTGCCCGCACAATCCCGGCAACGTAAAGCCCGCCTCCGCGCTCGGCGACGTGCGCGTGCAGCAGGCCTTCCTCGGCTCGTGCACCAACGCGAGGCTGGAAGACTTCGCAGTGGCGGCACAGATTCTGAAGGGCCGCAGCGTGCACGCCGGCACGCGGCTGCTGGTCACGCCGGCATCGCAGGCCGTGTATCTCGAAGCGACCAAGGCCGGCTACACGCAGACTCTGCTCGAGGCCGGCGCGGCGATCACGGCTTCGGGGTGCGGTGCGTGTCCGGGCGGTCACAGCGGCGTGGTGGGGCCCGGCGAGGTGTGTCTGTCGTCGACCAACCGCAACTTCCGCGGCCGCATGGGCAGCCAGGACTCCGAGGTCTATCTCGGCTCGCCGGCCAGCGTGGTGGCCGCGGCGGTGGCCGGCCACATCGTCGACCCGCGCGAGTTCTGGACCGGCAACGTCTGAATGAGAAGGCACGCGCTCGGCGGTGCCTGTGGTGCGCTGCGTCGGGAATCTTCGCCGTCAGCTCGGCTCGGGCGTCGAGAGCAATGCCGCTCGGATCATCGTGCAGCCAAACGGCATCGTTTTCGTCGCGAACTTCGCGCCGCCGATGAGCTTCGGGATCCTCGGGCGCAGTCGCCTGGGCCTCAGCGGCGCCAGCCCGCCGCGCGCAGTCGCGCGCGAAGGCGTGTGAGGTGAGGCTGCATCCGTTCCACGACATCGGTCTCGGTGGTGGCCAGATCTCTTACCTCGCCGGGGTCCTTCTCGAGGTCATAGAGTTCGATGCTCTCGGGGTCCGTGGTCACCGTTCCCCTGGGCGCGAGCGGATCGCGCGGCGTGGATGGCGGGGTGAGGATCAGTTTGTGACGCGAGGTGCGCAGCGAGATCACATGGTTGGCGCGCGGGCCGATCGTAAAGCAACCGGCGTCGCGAAGCTCGGCCACCGCTTGGGGAAGCGGCGAGACTGCGCCGGTTGCGGGCGACTCATCCCACAACGAGCGGCCGTCGAAATCGCCGCCCTCGGCGGAGACTCCGGCCAGGTCGAGAATGGTCGGCACGATGTCGACGGTGCAGGTTTCGGAAGCCACCGCGGATCCCCCCGAAATCCTGCCCGGCCACCACATCACCAGCGGGACGTGAACGGTCGTCTCGTACAGGAACCAGCCGTGTTGCAGCAGCTCGTCGTGCTCGACCAGGCTCTCGCCGTGGTCGGCCACCAGGACGACCAGGGTGTCGTCTTGCACTCCCATCGCCGAGAGCATCGACAGCAGCGCGCCCACCTGCGCATCGGTGAAGCGAATCTCTCCGTCGTAGCGCCGGACGTACTCGGAGAGCCGCTTCTCGACGTCGAGCTTCTGATAGCGTGGCAGGACTCCGAGCCCGAAGTTGCTCTGCGACACGGGCGGCGTGTCGTCGCGCGCGACCGGGGCTCGCGAATAGTCGAAGTCGTGGCTCCACCACGGCGCGGCCGAGCGGTAGGGTCCATGGGGATCCATCATGTGAACCCACGCGAACCAGGGGCTCGGTCGCGGCGACGCACGCAGGAAGTCCCCGAACAGCGCGACCAGCTTGTCGTCGACCGGGGTCGCGAAGGTGGGATCGGTGGTCACGACCTGGAAGCTGTCGAACCCCTGACCGAAACCGTGCGCGGTATCGACCAGAGCGTTGCCGACGAAGGCCGCGGTCGCGTAGCCGGCTTCCTTCAGTCGCTCGGCCAGCGTGTGGTTGTCGTCGACGAGACTCGCCCGATTGGACATCACGCCGTGGCGGTCCTGGTAGACACCGGTATTTAGCGTTGCCAGTGCAGGCGACGTTTCGGGGGCGCTGGAGGCGGTGTGGGTGAACGACACGCCCTGCGAGATCAGCCGGTCGATCCAAGGCGTGGGTGACGGGCTTACCGCGTAGCCGTTGGCTCCGAGGTGATCGAACCGCAGCGTGTCGATCGAGATGACCAGGATGTTGGGGCGCGCGGCGAGCGCTCGATGGATCTGCCGGCAGCCGCCTGCGAGCGCGACCGACGACGCCAGCAGCAGCGCGACGAGGCGGACTGGCCGGCGCGCCCGCAGCCCGGCGCGCCGGCGCGGGACCTTTGCCGCTTGGGCGGGCGCGAACTGGAGCGCGCAATCGTCTTCGCGGAGGGATGCCATTTCTAAGCGCACTGCGGCGGGCGCAGGATAGGCGCAACGAGCCTCATGCGCGAGGCGCCGCGCGCGTGGGCCGGCAGCTCGGGCCCGAACCCGGGAAGAGAGGCCTCCGGAGCGGCGACGGCGCTCGTCTTGCCTGTTGCCTCATCTCCGATAGGTAGTGGCGTACGCGGGACCGCCCCGCCGGGTTGACGAGGCCGAGAAGCAGGTCTGCGAGGAACGCCCATGAACACTAAGTTGGATGGCGCAGTGGCCTGTTGGGGCAGCGATAGAGCCGAGAAACAGGTCTGCGAGGAACGCCCATGAACACAGTGATCCGAGGACGCGTGTGGAAGTTCGGCGACAACATCGACACCGATGTGATGGCGCCGTGGAATACGCTGTCGCAGACCTGGGAGGAGCGCCGTAGCACGGTCCTGGCGACGCGGCCTGACTTCGCCGCCGGGGCGCAACCGGGCGACATCGTCGTGGCGGGCCGCAACTGGGGCTGCGGCTCGAGCCGCGAGCACGCGGCCGAGAATCTCAAACTGCTCGGCCTCGGCGCGGTGGTTGCCGAATCGTTCGGGCGCATCTACTTCCGCAACTGCATCGCGATCGCGTTCCCGAACATGGTGTGCCCGGGCATCCAAGCCGCGTGCGAGGACGGAGACCAGGTCGAGGTGGATATCGACAGCGGCGTGGTGCGCAACCTGACGCGCGGCTCGCAGTTGCAGGCCACTCCGTACACTGCCGACATGCTGGCGATCGTCGCGGCCGGCGGACTGCTCGAAGTGCTCAAGAAGAGGCTGGCCGAGGCGCGAGCGTGACACGTAAACGCGTCGTCGTCATCGAGGGCGAGGACGCGGCGCCCGAGGCTATGCGTCCGAGCCTGGCCGTCATCGAGCGGCTCGGCGTCGACATCGAATGGCTGCACCCGCCGGTAGGCGCCGCCGGCATCGAGCAGGCGGGGTCGGCGTTTCCCGACGAGGCGCGCGCAGCAATCGACGCGGCCGATGCGACCTTGTTCGGCGCGACCAACGGCCTGAGCGCGCTGGCGCTGTTCTACCTGCGCTGGGGCAAGCAGACCTACGCGAACGTGCGCCCGACCCGCTTCATGCCCGGCGCGAGCAGCCCGCTGGCGTCGCCCAACGGCATCGACTTCGTGATCGTGCGCGAGAATCTCGAAGACATGTACCTTGGCGTCGAAGGAGACCTGCTCGATCTGGCGCCGCTTGGCCTGCAAAGCTTCACCGCGCAGTGCCCGGTCGTAGACCTGGCCCCCGGTGCGTTCGCGCTCAAGGCGATCACCGAGCGCGGCAGCGACCGCGTGGCGCGTTTCGCCTTCGAACTGGCGCGGCGCCGCAAGGCGCGCGGGTTTCCCGGGCGCGTGCTGTGCGCCGCCAAGTACAACATGCTGATGCGTAGCGACGGGCTGTTTCGCGACCGCGTGCGGCGCGTCGCCGAGCAGTACCCTGACATCGAACTGCAGACCTACATCGTCGACGATTTTGCGCGCCGGTTGGTGGCCGAGCCGCACAGCCTCGACGTTGTCGTGCTGCCGAACCTGTACGGCGACATCTTGAGCGACGCCGCGGCGGGGCTGGTCGGCGGTCTGGGCGTCGCTGCCAGCGGTTGCTACGGCGACGACTACGCCTACTTCGAATCGGTGCACGGCTCGGCGCCCGACATCGCCGGCAAGAACGTCATCAATCCCACCGCGACGCTGCTGTCGGCGGCGCTGCTGCTCGAGTACCTCGGATTTGCCTCGGCGGGGCGGCGCCTGGAAGCCGCCATCGAAGCCGTCTACGCCGGCGGCAGCCTGCTCACTCCGGACCAGCGCGGAA
>JACRCR010000170.1 GCA_016218925.1 Deltaproteobacteria bacterium
GTCCCCAGTCGCTGCCGCAGCCTACGGTGAGGCCGGCGCGCAGCAGCCGCCGTAGCGGGATCAGATCCTTCCATACGTGCGGGCCGATGCGCTCGGCCATCAAGTCTCCCTTCGCGCACGAGAACGACATGCTGGTGGTGATCAGGAAACCGAGGTCGGCGTAGCGGCGCGCGTGGTCCTGCGTGCACAGGTAGTTGTGCTGCAAGATCCACTTACGATCCGCGATCGGCACTCGCCGCGCCAGTGCCTCGGCGTTGGCCAGGAACTCGTCGTGGTCGGCGTAGCCGGTGCCGATGAAGTTCAGCCGCAGGCCGTGGTCGGCGCAGTAGTCGAGTGCGATGCGTTCCTTCTGCTGCGATACGAATGTTCGGCCGGTGGTGGGCTCTCCATAGGGTCCCTTGTACGGCTGATGCATGCGCAGGAATCCGGGATTGCAGGGGCCGCCGCGCGACAGCGTCACGCCGTTGTGGCGTAGCAGATCGTCATCGACGGTCTTCATGCCGGCGGCCAGCGCCAGGTTGGCGACGAACTGCTCCTCGGTCAGCGGCCGGTCCCACGGCAGCGCGTAGGTCTCCGCCTCCAGGCTGGTCAGCACGCGCATGCGAAGCTGGCCCATCTGGCGGATCGCCTGGAATGCGCTGATTTCGGCGGCGCCCATCGCGTGGCCTTCGTAGATCGTGGTGACGCCCATGCGGTGGTAGTCGCCGATGCCTTCGAGCGTGGCAGGCAGCGCCACGCTCGGGTCGAGCAGCGGCAACTTGCACAGCAGTTCGTCCATGTAGGCGTCGCCGCTGTAGTAGGTGTTGACGGAGCCCCTGAGGCGCCCGGTCGGCTCGCCGTCGCGGTCCTTCTCGATCCACACGTTGCCGGCGCGGTCGGGGCTGGCGCGGGTGAGGCCCAGTTCGCGTAGCGCGGCGGAATTGAAGACGCAGACGTTGGGCGTGGTGGGCCCCCACGCTTGCAGCCAGATCGGGTGCGCGCGCGAGGCACGATCGAGCACGTGACGGTCGGGCAGCAGCCCTTCGGCCAGGTCGTGCCAGGAGCGGCGCAGGAAGTAGTGCGGCTCTCCGACCGGTGAGCAGCAGATCCACTCGCCGTCGGCGGTGGTCGCGGCGCGGGTTCGTATGCGCGCGACGATGTCGTCGTGGCAGGCCGTGTCGAAGAGCTTGACCAGTGGATAGGCGAGCAGCGAGAAGTGGAAGAGGTGAGGGTGGGTGTCGATGAAGCCGGGAAGTACGGTGGCGCCTGACAGATTGACGACGCGCGCACTGCGACCGGCCAGCGCGCGCATATCTTCGTTGCTTCCGGCGCCTGCCACCAGGCCGTCGCGCGTGACCAGGGCTTCTGCTCTGGCGGCCGGAGTCTCTTCGCGAGCGCCGTGCTCGGCGCTTTCGCTCATGGCGCGTACGACGCCACCGGTGTACAGCACCGTTTCGCTCATGCTCGGCTCCCGTTCAGCGCGACAGCGGCGGCGGCGTGAAGCCACCGATCACTTCGGACAGACGGCGCGCGAAGTCGATGGCGGTGCGGTCTTCGAGATACGGCGCGACGATCTGGATGCCGACCGGAAGTCCACCCGCGGTGCGCCCAACCGGCGCAGAGGTCGCCGGCAGCAGCGCCGCGGTAGCGGGCGCGATCCACGCGAACAGATCGGTGTAAGACTGCGTCACGTCGTTGATGGTGATGGTGCGCCCGACGAACGGCTCGCTGTGATCGTGGGCGATGGCCGGCACCTGGTTGACCGGCAGCAGCAGCACGTCGTAGCGCGTGAAGAAGTCCGCGAACGCGGCGCGCGCGTGTTCGCGCACTTCGGCGGCGCCGAGCCAGTCGCGGTGAGTTGCGGTGCCGTACCTGGCCATCAGCGCCACCGGATCGGCGGCATCGGCTGGGAAGGTCTTGGCCAGCTCGGCCAGTTCCAGGAACGTTTGCGGAGGAAAACCGGCGAGGAAGACCGGGTAGAGCAGTTGCAGATAGACATCGACGATCTCGGCCAGCGAAAATCCCGGACGCGCGGTTTCGTCGACCTTCGCCCCCGCTGCGCGCAATGCCGCCACGGTCTGGCCGAGCACGCCGGCCACCGACGCGTCGACGGTGAAGTTCGCGTCGTCGAGCCACGCGGCAATGCGGTAATCGCGCAGATGCTGGCGGCGCGGCGGCGGCAGCGCCAGCTTCCACGCACGCGCGCGATCTTCGAGAGGCCCTGCCATCACGCCGAGCAGCAGTTCGAGGTCCTCGGCGCTTCGCGCCAGTGGCCCGATCACGGCCAGGTCGGCCTCCGACAGCATGCCGGGAGGTCCGGGGATGTGACCGCGCTGCGGAACGATTCCGTGGGTGGGCTTGTGCCCGTACACACCGCACCAGTGGGCGGGCACGCGAATCGATCCGCCGATGTCGCTGCCGATCTCGAACGAAGTGAAGCCCGCGGCCAGCGAGGTGGCGCTGCCTCCAGAGGATCCTCCCGGCGTGCGCTCGGGGTCCCAAGGGTTGCGCGTCACGCCGAACAGCGGGTTGTAGCTCTGCCAGTCGCCGGCCAGCACCGGCAGGTTGGTCTTGCCGAACACGATCGCGCCGGCGCCCACCGCACGCTGCACCGCCACCGCGCTGCGCGCCGGAACGTGATCGGCCAGCGGAGGAAAGCCGGCGGTGGTCTTCAGCCCTTCGGTTTCGAGCGAATCCTTGATGGTGACCGGCAGGCCGTGCAGAGGTCCCCACGACTTTCCGTGCGCGGTGGCCTCGTCGGCCTCCAGGGCGCGACGCTCGGCACGCTCCAGGTCGAGCGTGACGACCGCGTTGAGAGTGGGATTGTGAGTCTCGATGCGCCGCGCGAAGGCCTGCAGCAGTTCGCGACTGGAGAGCTGGCGGCCGGCGATGGCGCGGGAGAGTTCGGAGGCTGAGCTCGAGGTGATGTCGTTCACGGCGGCGACATTAACGGGAGGTTGGGGGTGCCGCAATCCACCCTGCTCGGCGTCGCGACGACGACCGGCCTGCGTGGATGCGCCAGCCGCGTAGTCTCTCGTGGCCGCGGCACCGGAGCCCGAGTCTGGCACGGCGGGCGACCGACCCGATGAGCATGGCCCGGTGCCGGCCCCGGCGAGGTTTGACCCAGCCCCCACGTATGCGCGAGTATCCGAGCGCGACGGGTGCTCCTGCGCGTGTGGGCGATGAGCTGCACGTGGTCGCTTCGCCTTCAGCCCGGCCGGGCTCTTCTGCGCTTGTGGGCGATGAAGGCAAGGGTAGGAGCGCCGTCTGCAGGGCTCGCAGAGCGAAATTCACGAATTGCCAGATCTCCGTTCTTCGAGCCGCCGGGTTTCATGATCGAGCCGCGCGTCAAGGAGGGTGCCATGAGAGTTCTCGCATCGTTCATCTCTCTTGCGATCGTGATTGTCGTTGCGTCGGCGGGTGCGGCCCAGGCGAATGGGTTGGGTTGTGCAACCTACGACGGCGACAGCCCCGGCTGCGCGCTGGTACCAGGCTGCGAGTACTGCTTCAGCGACAACACCTGCCGGGATGCGACTGCGATCGAGTGCGGCTGTTTTCCGGGCGATGCGGGGGTGTGCAACGCCCATCCTGCCTGTGAGTACTGTCCGAGCGACGCGACCTGCCGCGACGCCGCCGCGATCGAATGCGGCTGCTTCGCGGGCGACTCGGGCATGTGCGACGCGCATCCGGTCTGCGAGTACTGCCCGAATGACACGACATGCCGGGAAGACGCGCTGATAGAGTGTGGCTGCTTCGCCGGCGATTCTGGCACCTGCGATGCGCATCCTGCCTGTGAGTACTGTCCGAACGACACTACGTGCCGGGAAGATGCACTGATCGAGTGCGGCTGCTTCGCGGGCAACTCGGGTATGTGCGACGCGCATCCTGCCTGCGAGTACTGCCCGAACGACACGACGTGCCGGGACGACGCGCTGATCGAATGCGGCTGTTTCCCGGGCGACGCGGGCGCGTGCAACGCGCACCCGACTTGCGAGTACTGTCCAGGCGATACCACGTGTCTGGATGCGGCGATCATTCCCGACCACTGCGGCTGTTTTCAAGGGGACACGGATCTTTGCAACGCCCACGCGGCCTGCGGGTACTGTCCGAGCGACACGAGCTGTCTGGACACCGCGTCGGTGTCGTGCGCCTGTTTCAACGGGGATCCGGCCGGCTGCGCGGCTCAGGCGGGATGCGGCTACTGCAGCGCCTCGGGCAACTGCGAAGCGGACGCGGATAGCGACGGGCTGGGCGTTTCGTGCGACCCGTGCTCGAACCTCGGCGGCGTGTTCGGGGTTGCGGGCAGCACGGTGCTTTCGGTCAAGAGACTTCGCGACCCGGCCGGCGACGAGAGTCTGAGGTTCTCGGGATCGTTCACCAATCTTCCGCAGACCCCCGCGATCGACCCTGTGACCAAGGGTGTTCGAGTAGTGGTGAAGAACTCGCTCGGCGAGGCGATCGTCGACGCGACCCTGCCTGGCGGCGCCTTCGATCGGGTCGCCAAGCGAGGCTGGAAAGCCAACCGTCCCGGCACGGTCTTCAAGTACGCCGATCGCAGCGGCACGGTCGGCGGCATCGTGGCGGCGTCATTGCAGAACCTTGCCGGCCTGTTCAAGTTCGCGATCGTCGGCAAGGCGGGCTCGTACACGGTTGCCGAGTCGACGCTGCCATTGAGTGCTGTCCTCGCGGTAGATTCGCCGGTGGCAGCTACCGGGCAGTGCGGCGAAATGCTCTACCCCGGGGCACCGGCGCCCATGTGCTGGCTGAACGCCAAAGGCACCAAGGTGGTGTGCAGGTAGCCGGCGCCGCATCTGCGGCTCTCGTCCGAACCGTCGCTCCGGCTTTCGCTACGAGCCGCCGAGCTTTCGATAGAGCGTGCGCTCGGAGATTCCGAGTATCTGCGCGGCGGCAGCGCGGTTCTGGCCGCACTCACGCAGGACGCTTTCGATGTGGCACCGCTCGAGCTCGGCCAGAGGTATCGTTCCGAACGATGCGGCCGTCATGTGTTCCCGGCCTCGAAGCAGCGATTCGACGTCCGTCCTGCCGATCTGGCCGGCCGAGCGGAACACCACGAGTCGCTCGATGACACCGAGGAGTTCACGCACATTGCCCGGCCACGGATAGGCGACGAGTGCATCCAGCGCCGAGGGCTGCAACTCCGGCGGATCGGCGAGTCGACGCGCCGCACGCGTGAGAAAGTGCCTCGCCAGAAGCGGGATGTCCTCGACGCGTTCGCGCAGCGGAGGAACCGAAATGCGCAGCGGCGATATCCGGTAGTACAGATCCTCGCGAAACGCGTGACTCGCGAACATGTCCTCCAGACACCGGTTGGTCGAGCTGATCACGCGTACATCGACGTGAATCTCTCGTGTCCCGCCAGCTCGTCGAAAGGTACCGCTGTCCAGCACGCGCAACAGCTTGGCTTGGACACGCTGACTCACTTCGCCAACTTCGTCCAGGCACAGCGATCCACCGTCTGCGACCTCGAAGAGGCCGTGCTTGCACTCGGTGGCGCCCGTGTACGCCCCTTTCTCGTGTCCGAACAGTTCGTTGTGCATGAGTTCGTCGGATAGAGACGCACAATCCACAACGACAAACGGCTTGGTCCGCACGGGGCTGAGCTGGTGGAGACGTCGAGCAACGAGTTCTTTCCCCGTACCGCTCTCACCGGTCACCAAGACCGCGGATTGACTCTGCGCCGCGCGTTCCACCTCGCTCATCATCTTCACGAACCCGGGCGAGCACCCGACCAGCTCGGTTTCGGCACGGGCCAGACCGCTCTCGAGGATTGCAGTCCGTAGCTTCAGCTTGCGTGTTTCCAGCGTCCGCTCGATCGTGAGCTCCAGTTCGTCCAGATCGCACGGCTTGGTGAGGTAGTCCGCAGCGCCGAGCTTCATCGCCCGAATCGCCGTCTGGACCGTGCCGTGGCCGGTCAGGACGATGACCTCCGCCTCAGTCACGCGTTTGATGTGTTCGAGCATCGACATCCCGTCTGCGTTCGGAAAACGCAGGTCGAGCAGGATCACTTCTATGTCCTTCTCGGCGAGTGCTGCACGAAACTCCGCGTCGTCGGCCGCTTGCATCACGTCGTAGCCGCTGCGGTGCAACTCGGCGCACAACGTGTGCCGAAACACCTGATCGTCGTCTACGACCAGCACTCGCGCTTTCGACTTTACCGGACTGCTCATGCTCACTCCCGCAGGTTCCCACCGGCGCCGGTCGCGCCGATGCGGATGCCGTCGTCGGCGCACGGCAGAACGATTCGAATGCGCGTGCCGGTCGCGGTCGATTCGACAACCTCGATCTTGCCACCGTGCGCTTCGGCCACCTGCCGGCTGAGATACAGACCAAGGCCGCTTCCCCCGCTCTTGCGCGAGAAGAACGGCTCGAAAATCCTCTTGCGATCCGAAGGCGCGATCCCGGAACCGGTATCGGCGACGTCAATCTCGAGGCCGTGGTCCGCCTCGGTCGCCGTTACGGTGAGAGTCCCTCCTTCAGGCATCGCCTCTATCGCGTTGACGTAGAGATTGAGCATGAGTTGTTCGAGCTGATCGCGGTGCCCAGTCAGCGGCGGCAGCGCGCTGCCACCGGCCCACGACAGTGCGACGTCGTGCTGCTCAGCCATGGGCCCGACCACTGCGAGCATCCGCGA
>JACRCR010000171.1 GCA_016218925.1 Deltaproteobacteria bacterium
ATCGACGTCCGCTCCAGACGCGCGGTGCGACGCATAGAGTCCTTCGAGCTTCTCGGACAGCGAAGCGATGGGCTGAACCTTCACAGCGTGGGCGCGCTCGTCATCGACGTTCGCGCGCAGCGCAACGGCGGTGACGGCATCCATCTGGTCGCTCGAGGAGGCCGGCTCGTGAACGTCGAGGTCCTCGAGAATGCCGGGGCGGGCATTCGAGCCTTCGCCAGCGATTTGATCGCGCAGGTACGTGCCGACAGGAACGCCGACCACGGCATCGTCGTCAGCGGTGCGCGAAACGATCTTCGTAGCTGCTCGGCCAACGGTAACTCCGGCCACGGCGTGCTGCTGACGGGGCGTCTCAACCTGACCGATGGCGTGACCACATCCGGCAACCGTCTTTCCGCAGTCGCCCACCGCGGTGAAGGGAGGAAGTAATGAAGACGAAGTCAGCTATCGCCTTGATCGCGGCGCTGCTGCCGGTGGCCGTGGCCG
Organism: Deltaproteobacteria bacterium; assembly: GCA_016218925.1. Classification (GTDB taxonomy): domain Bacteria; phylum Desulfobacterota; class Binatia; order UBA1149; family CAITLU01; genus CAITLU01. The sequence goes on from JACRCR010000171.1 coordinate 487, forward strand.
GGCCTGCGCATGCACTGACAGCTGCGAGTGCGGACGATCTGTGCGCGGTTTCAGCCGACCCGTGCATCGTCTCGGCTGCTTACGACGTTACGGGCCCACTCGACTTCGGGCTGCGTACGCTAAGGCTCATCGGCTCGGGGCGACTGCGCGGCCAGCCCGACATCGACATCGCCTGCGGAGCACTGGAGATCGCGATCGGCGCGACCGGCGACGCGATCCTGCAGGCGGACGCATCCAGCCGCGGGCGGGTGAAGATCGTCGCCAGCCGCGCTTGTTCGGGTGACGGCGCAACCCCGTGCACCTCCGACGACCTCTGTCTGCGGAGCGCGCTGGGGACCTGCTCGGCGGGCAACTCCGGCACGATTTCGGCCGACGGGCGAATCGGCGCCGCCGGTGCCGAGGGGGGCGTCGCGGAGCTCCGCGCGGCCGGCGACATCACGCTGGCGAGGCGTGTGAACTTCTCTTCGACGGGCGCCGGCTACGAGGGCGGTGAGGTAACCATCGAGTCGCAGATGGGCTCCGTCGTCGCCACCGGCCAGATTTCCGCTGCCTCCGGTGCGGGCGACGATTACGACTATGGAGTAGGAGAAGGCGGCTACATAACAATATCGGCCGCAGTCGATGTCGACATCTCCGGTGGAGCCGACGTGTGGGGTGCCGGCAACGGCGGACAAGTCGAGATCGGCGCCGGACGCGACGTCACGATCACTTCCACCATACGCGGCGCCGGTGGCCTCTCCGCTTACGCCAACGGAGGAGTCGTCAACATCAGCGCGGGTCGCGATGTTCTGATGGTGCAAGTGGCGGGCGGGGATTCTCAGCAAGTGATCGACACCGATGGTGGCGGCCAATTCTATTTCGAGGGATACGGCAACACCGGATACTGGATGTCGGGGTACGGCGGGTACCAGCATCTCGAGGCCGACGGCGATATCCGGCTCGACAAGACCGCGACCTTGCACTCACTCGGCGGACCGGGCTCGCCTGGCGGACGCATCGAACTGGACTCGCTCGGTGGCACGGTAGACGTGGCCGGCGAGATTCACGCGGAAGGACAGTCACCCGCGTACAGCGGGGACAGCGGCGCGGCCGGTGGCGACATCTACCTCTACGCCGACCAAGGCATCACGCTGGCCGAGGGAGCCGTACTGCGCACCGCCTCGCTCATCAACGGTGGTTTCATCGAACTCCTGTCGAGCGGGCCGATTCAGATCGATGGCGACGTCGACGTGCGCGCCACGCAGCCAGTGAACGACGTGTACGACTATCCGAGCAACGGCTATTTCTCGATCAACGGAACAGACATCTCCATCTCCGGCAAGCTCCATGCCGGCGCGGGCTGGCGCAGCGACAACGATCAGGTGATCGACGCGTGCCGCCTGCGCCTTGCCGCCACCGCCAGGATCGACGCGTCCAACGGCACTCCCAACCCTCGCAACGACGGTGTCGTGATCACGATCCGCGAAAGCATGGTCGCCGATGCGGGCAGCAAGGTGCTGACCGATCCAGCCGGAAAGACCGCGCGCATCGTCTACCGCGACCCGGCCAAGCCGCCGCTGCTGCACGGCACGATCACTCCGGCGCCGGTGCTGAACGCAAACCCCTCTCTCGAAGGCTGCCCCGTATGCGGCAATCGTGAGATCGACCAGGGCGAAAGTTGCGACGACGGCAACACCACCAGCGGCGACGGATGCCGCAGCGATTGCCAGGACGAAGGTTGCCTGGCGCAGTCGCCCGGATTCCCTGCCGCCGGACTGTGCGACGACAGTCAGGCCTGCACCGACGACCGCTGCGATCCGCTCGCTCATCGCTGTGACAACGTCGTAAGTTGCGAAGAGGGCGTAGCCTGCACGGTCGATACCTGCGTGGACGGCACATGCCAGCACCAGCCGCTCGATTCCGCCTGCGACGACCGCAACGACTGCACCGACGACCTGTGCAACGCGACCACCGGCTGCGTCCACGCCAATCTTTCCGGCGGCGCATGCGAGGACACCAACTTCTGCACGCCCGCCGG
>JACRCR010000178.1 GCA_016218925.1 Deltaproteobacteria bacterium
CGTCGTAAACGATGCGCGGAGTCAGATCGCGCTCGACATCGCTCGCCAGAGAATCGTTGAGCACCGCAGGCGCACTCCAACTGCGGCCTCCATCCGTCGAGACCACGCGCAGGATGTCCCAATCGTTTTCTTTGCCGCCCTGGCGCGCCATCGCATACGAGGACCACACGGCTACCCAGCGTCCGCTCCCATCGGTGGCCAGCGACACGTCGGAGTCGCCCGCCACGCCGTCACTGGCCGCAGTCGAAGCCAGCGGCGCAGGTTCGCTCCAGGTCGCTCCGGCGTTTTCGGAGCGCGCGATCATGATGTCCCAGTCCACGCCGAGTTTGCCGCCCTCGGCCGCGAAGGCCTGCCAGGCTGCGAGCACCACGCCTTTGCCGTCGGCGGCCAGCACCACTTGTCGATCGGTGTCGCGATCGCTGGTGGCGCTGCGGTTGAGCGGCAGCGGCAACGACCAGGTGGCGCCCGCGTCGCTCGAACGCGAGTAGACGATGTCGAAGTCGCTGCCCTTGCCGGCGATCGCCTCGGAGGTCTCCCACGCGGCGATCCAGGTCCCGCCGGGAAGCGCGAGCAGCGCCGGGTGGAAGTCCTGGCCGATGTCAGACTTCATGTAGGAGGCCAGGGCGGAGGCGCGGCTCCAGGTCTTGGCGTTGTCGGTCGAGCGCACGAACAGGATATCGCTGTCGGGCCCGAGGCGTCCCTCCGGCGTGCCGAGCGACTGCCATATTGCCACCCAATTGCCGCGAGCGTCGGTAGCCACCACCGGGTTGTTGTCGGCGCCGATGTCGACCGCTGCGTAGCTGGCGATGGCGCCGGCCTTGCTCCACCTGGCGCCGCCGTCGCTCGAGCGCGCAACGAAGATGTCCCAATCGTGCCAGGCGATTTCGGTCTTCAGCTTCTCCAGACTCTCCCACACCGCGACCACCACGCCCTTGCCGTCGGTGGCGAGATAGGGAGCGCCGTCGTCCTGGCTATCGGTGGTCGCGGCGTTGCTCAGCGAGCTCGGTGGCGAGAACTGCTGCGCGTAAACCGCGCCCGGCGCGAACGCTGGCGCCAACGCCAAAAGCGCAGTCACAGCTGAGGCAAAGCAACGGGTTAAGCACCAAACTTGAAGAATCCGGCGAACGGATATTGGAGGCATGATCGCGGTGGACTCCTGTGGCACCGCAGCTTCGACCCGGCTCGCCGCTCATACAAGAACACGCCTGGGCGTAGGGCGAGGCGAAGAAATCGTTTTCGTCTCTTGTTCGCCATCGGGCACTCTGCTAAACCGTCCCTGCCCGGTCGGACGAACCGGACCAGGCAGCCCCACGCGCCATGGCAATATCCGCCTCCATAGAAGAAGAAACCCGGCCTCTCATCGCCGAGGATCCAGCCCCGGCTGCTGGCCGGCAACTCGCGTCTCACGATCGAGGATCTCGGCGACTGAGCGCCGAAGGCCCAGACCCAACCCCGCGTGAGCAACTGCAAGCGCCGGCCTGGGACCTTCCCGAGCTGGCCGGGCGCCTGACCGAATTGTCGGCGCGGCCGGGCGCCACCGCGCTGCTTTCGTGGGCCGCCGACCTGCTGTGGAAAGCCCAGCAACGCGAGGAACCGGCGGCCTGGGTAAGCGCCCACGCCGCGCCATTCTTTCCTCCCGACTTCGCCGCCGCCGGCATCGATCTGGCCGCCCTGCCCTTCATTCGCACCAACGACGCCGCCGCGGCCGCGCGCGCCGCCGACAAGCTGCTGCGCTCGGGGGCGTTCGGTCTGGTCATCGTCGATCTCGGTGCCGGCGCGTTGCTGCCCACTCCGCTGCTCGGCCGCCTGCTCGGACTTGCCAGAGCCCACAACGCCGCCGTCGTCTTCATTGCCGAAGAGCGTAGCGACGCAACCTCGCTGGCCCCGATCATATCGCTGCGCCTGACGACCTCGCGTCGCCGCGTCGCTCCCGACCGTTTCGCGTGCACCATCGAGGCGATCAAGGACAAGCGTCGCGGCCCCGGGTGGACACTCACGGAGCACCTCCGTGGACCGGCCGGCCTGCGCTAGTCTTCCCGCCTTTGCGCTTCAGTTGCTGCTCGCCGAGCGACCGGAGTGGAAAGAGCTGCCGGTGGCCGTCGTCGACAGAGACGAGCCGCAGGGGTTGCTGCTGGCGATCAACGAAAGGGCATGGCGAAGACGCCTGCGGCCCGGCATGCGCTACGGCGCCGCGCTGTCGCTGGAGCGATCGCTGCGCGGCGGCGTTGTCGCCGCAGCTTCGATCGTTGCGGCAACGACCCGTCTCACCGAACTTTTTCGCAAACTGACTCCGGGCGTCGAAGTTTCGCACGAAGAGGCCGGCGTCTTCTGGCTCGACGGCCGCGGCCTCGGCCTGCTCTACGCGAGTGCTTCGGCCTGGGGCCGCGCGGTGCACGAAGCCATCGTGCGCGAGGGATTCGAGGCCGTCGTCGTGGTCGGCTTCACGCGCTTCGGCGTCTACGCCGTCGCGCGCCAGCACCGGCCGAAAGCGCCAGGCGACGGCGCGGCAAGCGGTCGCAGCGCGGCAAGTGGTCGCAGCGCCGCAAGTGGTCGCGACGCGAGCATTTACGCGGCAAACGTCGCGACCAGCTCCACTGCAACGGGTCAAAGCCGCTGGTCGCCGGTAGTGGTGTTCGCCAGTGCCGCAGAGGAGCACCGCGCGGTCCACGCCACGCCGCTCGAGCGACTCGGCATCGACGCGACGCTGCGGGCAACCTTCGAGCGTCTGGGACTGCGCACGCTCGGCGATCTGCTGCGCCTTCCGCCGCAGGGCATCCGCCGCCGCTTCGGCGACGAAGCCTGGAAGCTGCACGAACGGGCTTCGGGACGCGCGTGGGATCCGCTGACCGCGCTGCCTGCCCAAGAACCCGTTGCCGCCTCGACATTGCTCGACGATCCCGTGACCAGCAGCGACGTCTTGCTGTTCATCGTGCGGCGCCTGCTCTCTCCGCTGCTCGAGCGCCTGGCCGCGCGCGAAGAGGCGGCAGCCGCGATCTGTGTCGTGCTGCACACCGACCTGAAGCAGCGCCGCGAACCGAGCGGCGAAGAGAATGCGATCCGCGCCGCGGCGCACACGAGTCTACTGCGACGCTCCGAGACCAGCGGCAACGACAGTGCGCCGGCGCCGACGAGTTTCGAGCTTTGCCTGCGCGCCGCCGCTCCCACTCTCGACGAGGCCGTGCTGCTGGATCTGGTGCGGCTGCGCTTGCAGAGACTGAGCCTGCCGCGCGGCGTGCTGGAGATTGAAATCGAAGTCGAAGCCGGCGCCGCCGACCGCGAGCAGCTACGCCTGTTTGCCGGCGCCGCGCGCCGCGACCTTCGCGCCGGCGAGCGCGCACTGGCACGCCTGCGCGCCGAACTCGGCGCAGACTCGGTAATGCACGCCGTGCTGCGCGAGGGACATCTTCCCGAAGCGACCTTCACGTGGCAGCCGCTGGTGCAGTTGAGCCCGGCTGCGCCGCGCGTGGTGCGCGTGCGACCGCTGGTGCGCCGTCTCTACACCAGCGCCGTCGCGCTGCCGCCCAGACCTTTTCGCGAACGCGACGACTGCTGGATCTCCTCGGCCACCGGCCACGGACGCATCGAGAACATGGTCGGCCCCTACATCGTCTCGGGAGGCTGGTGGCTGCGCCAGCTGAGTCACGAAGTTCACCGCGAGTATCACTACGCCAGTACCGACAGCGGCGAACTGCTGTGGGTGTACTACGACCGGCGCCGCCGGCGCTGGTTCCTGCAAGGGCGCGTCGAATGAACGCCGCCCTCGCCGGATGACCAGCCGTGCTCGCCTACGCCGCGCTCTGGTGCAAGAGCAACTACTCGTTCCTGGACGCCGCCAGTCATCCCGAAGAACTGGTCGAGACCGCCTGCGAGCTGGGTCTCTCGGCGCTGGCACTGACCGACCGTGACGGAGTCTACGGCCTGGTGCGCGCGTGGGTGCGCGCCCGTCAGCTCGGCGTGCACCTGATCGCCGGCGCCGAAACCACGCTCGAAGACGGCACCCGCATCGTGCTGCTGGCCGAGAGCCGCGACGGCTACCGCAACCTTTGCCGTCTGCTGACCGCCGGAAGACTGCGCTGCTCAAAAGGCGACGCGTGGGTTACCTGGCGCGAGGTCTGCGAACACGCCGGTGGTCTGCTCGCGCTGTGGGGCGGAGAGCGAAGCCTGCTCGCCAGCCGCATCGAGCCGCATCTGGTCGCCAAAGACCTGCGCGATGCGTTCGGGGAGCGACTCTACGCGATGGTCGCGCGTCATCGCCGCGCCGAAGAGGCCCACCAGGAAGCACGGCTGCGCGAGCGAGCGGCGCGCTACGATCTTCCGATCGTCGCAGCCAGGGAAGTGCTCTACCACGCACGAGCGCGGCGCCCGCTTCACGACGTGCTGACCTGCATTCGCGAGGGCACCACATTGAGCGATGCCGGGCGGCGCATTCGCGCCAACGCCGAGCACGCACTGGAGACGCCGTACGCGTTCGCCAGTCTGTTCGCCGACGATACCGCGGCGCTGGCGCGCACCCATGAAGTGGCAGAACGCTGCACGTTCTCGCTCGGTGAGATCCGCTACCGCTACCCCACGGAGCGGCTTCCCGACGGCGCCACCACCGGCCAGTGGCTGCGCCGCCTGACCTTCGACGGCGCGGTGGCGCGCTACGGCGTCGCGCGTGCGGGAGGCTTGGCCGGCAACTTTGCCCGTGACGACGGCGCCGACCTTCCCGCCGACGTCGTCGCGCAACTGGAGAAGGAACTGGCCCTGATCGAAGAGCTCGACTACGGCGGTTACTTCCTGACCATGCACGACATCGTCGAGTTCTGCCGCAGCCGCGGCATCCTGTGCCAGGGGCGCGGCTCGGCGGCCAACTCGGCGGTGTGCTACTGCCTCGGCATCACCGCCGTCGATCCGGTGCGGATGGGATTGTTGTTCGAACGCTTCCTGTCGCGCGAACGCGCCGAGCCTCCCGACATCGATCTCGACATCATGCACGAGCGCCGCGAAGAGGTGATCCAGCACGTCTACGAAAAGTACGGCCGCGAGCGCGCCGCGATGGTCGCCAACGTCATCCGCTACCGCCCGCGCTCTGCGGTGCGCGACGTCGGCAAGGCGCTCGGCATCGCCGGCACCGCGCTCGATCGCCTGGCGCGGCTGCTCTCGCATCACGGCGACGTCCCCGAACAGGCGCTCACACAAGCCGGCCTCGATCCCGGCCAGGAAAGCGGCGCGCACCTGCTCGCGCTGGCCAACGAGATCCTCGACTTCCCACGCCATCTGTCGATCCATCCCGGCGGTTTTCTGCTCGGACACGAACCGGTCTGCGATCTGGTGCCGATCGAGAACGCGACGATGGCCGCGCGCACCGTCATTCAATGGGACAAGGACGACGTCGAAGCGCTCGGCCTCTTCAAGGTCGATCTGCTCGGGCTCGGGGCGCTCACCATGCTCGATCTGGCCTTTGCGACGTTGCGGCGCTGCCGCGGCGTCGAGCTGTCGATGGCGACTATCCCGGCCGAAGACCCCGCCACCTACGCGATGATCCGCCGCGCCGACACGGTGGGCGTGTTCCAGATCGAGAGCCGCGCGCAGATGGCGATGCTGCCGCGTCTGAAACCACGCACCTTCTACGATCTGGTGATCGAGATCAGCATCGTCAGGCCCGGCCCGATCAGCGGCGGCATGGTGCATCCGTACCTGCGGCGCCGCGCCGGACAGGAAGCCGTCGTGTTCCCGCACGAGTGCCTGCGACCGGTGCTGGCAAAAACGCTGGGCGTGCCGCTGTTCCAGGAACAGGTCATGCGGCTGGCCGTGGTGGCCGCCGACTACACGCCCGGCGAAGCCGACCAGCTACGCCGCGACATGGCGGCGTGGCGCCGCACCGGACGTATCGAAAAGCACCGCGATCGATTGATCTCGCGGATGGGAGCCAAAGGCATCGACCTCGAGTTCGCCGAGCGCGTCTTCGATCAGATCCGCGGCTTTGGCGAGTACGGGTTCCCCGAAAGCCACGCCGCCAGCTTCGCACTGATCGCCTACGCCACCGCGTGGCTGCGCTGTCACTATCCGGTCGAGTTCACCTGCGCGTTGCTCAACGCGCAGCCGATGGGCTTCTACTCGCCCGCAACCATCGTCGAGGACGCCAAGCGCTGCGGCGTCGAAGTGCTGCCGGTCGACGTGGCGGTAAGCGACGTCGACTGCACGATGGAGCTGACCGAGCGCGACTTCGGCGTGCGTCTGGGACTGCGCTACATCAAAGGACTGGCCGGCGCCGAGGCCGAAGCGGTGGTAGCCGCGCGCCATTTCGGCTTCGGCTCGCTCGCAGACTTCGTCGCCCGCACTCGCCTGAGCAAGAAGGCCTTGGATGCGCTGGCGCAGGCCGGGGCCCTGCAGAGTCTGCAAGCCGACCGCCGCCGCGCACTGTGGCAGGTGGCAGGCATCGCCGCGTCGCCGGCGCCATCGCTGATACTGGAAGACCGCGACGACGCCGTCACCTTCGACGTGCTGCGCGATTTCGAGACCATCGCGTGGGACTACCGCACCAGCGGCCTGAGCGTGCGCGGTTATCCGCTGGGACCGCTGCGCGAGGAGTTTCGCCGCTGCGGGCTGCCCACCGCGCGCGAAGTGGCAGCGATGCCGGGCGGGCGCCGCGTCGATTACGCCGGCATCGTCATCTGTCGCCAGCGACCGAGCAACGCCAACGGTGTGGTCTTCATGACGCTCGAAGACGAGACCGGCTTCGTCAATGCGGTGCTGTGGCGAGACGTGATCGAGAAGTTCTCGCTGCTGGCCAAGACCGCGTCGTTTCTCGGAGTGAGCGGCAAGGTCCAGGCCGAGGACGGTGTCGTCCATGTGGTGGTCGAGCGCCTGTGGGAGCCCAGCCTCACTCCGGGCGCCGAGTCTCCGCGCAGCCGCGACTTTCGCTGATGGCGTCACCGGTCACCCGGCGTGCAATAGTTCGACCTTCTCGTCGGGAGCCAGAAGCGCCGCATCCACGGATGCGAAGTACTCGCCCGAAAGACAGCGGATCCACTGCTCGGCCGACTCGTCCATACGAGGCGCATCGTGCCAACGCGAGCCTGGCAAGAGAAGCCGGCGTGATGACGGAGATGGTATGAAATGCCGGCACGGGCGGCGACACGCGATGCCATGCGGCCCTCAGCCCACGGCATTTCCCGAATGACACCCGGCGCAGTCGATGCTACCGTCACCCGATGAACGACTCCGCGCATTTTTCAGATATGCTGAAGGAGCGTGGAATCGAACGGAAATGGGCGGAGCTGGCGACTGCCGAGCCCGACCCTACTGAAGATCACGACGACGGGACGAGGCGCTTTCTGAAACGGATTCCCGAGTTTGGCCACCGATGGCTGCGCGTGGTCGTGAATGTAACAGTTATTCCGAACAAACGAGTGACAGCGTTCTTTGATCGGAGTTTGCGGAGGTCGGAATGAGAATCAATCTGGACAAAGATAGCGACGCCCTCTACTTCAGATTCGACGAGAGCAAGATCGTCGAATCAGAAGAAGTGCGTCCCGGTGTCATTCTGGACTTCGACGAGAACAACCAAGTCGTCGGGGTGGAGTTCCTGGGAATCTCCAAACGAGCGACCAAGGAAGATCTCTCTTCCTTACAGTTCCGAACTGCGTGAGGTGCCGAGAAAGCCGGGGCGATTCACGCGGCTGCGACTAGAAGCTTGCTATCCCACCCACAGATTCTTCCAGAGACCCAAAAAGAGAGCGCCGGCTGCCTGCACGGACTGGCGGGGAGCAGGGCAGCCGGCGCGAGTCGCGGAAAGTAGGAGTCGGCGTGATACGACTCCAAGGGAGGAGGAGCTCTCGCCTCTCCGCGACTTGACGAAAGATGCACATCCGGTTCCGGCCGCACGTACACCAAGGACGCCGTCCTTTTCGTCCTCTCGCGTCTTGTAGGCGCACCGGCGCAACCTGTCTGTGAACCACGTCACACCCGCGGCGTTTTCGTACGAAATTCTGCCGGCCTGCCTGGGCGGCTGTGCGCATCCTTGCCTGACTGCCCTGCCGCTGCTTAACTCCGGCGCGCCGCCAACCGCACCGCCGCCCGCCGGCAACACGACCGGCGCAGTCTCGGAGGGACAATGAACGTAGACGGAAAAGCAGCCATCGTTACCGGGGGCGGAACAGGAGTGGGCAGGGCCACGGCTCTGGATCTGGCCCGCCGCGGCTGCGCGGTGCTGGTCAACTACTCGAAATCAAAGGACGACGCCGACAAGACCGCGGCCGAAGTGTGCGCCCTCGGAGTAAGAGGCATCGCCGTACAGGCCGACGTCGCCGACGACGCGGCCTGCCGCGCGATGGTCGAGACCGCGATGCGCGAACTGGGGCGCCTCGACATCCTGGTCAACAACGCCGGCACGACCTCCTTCATCCCGCACTACGACCTCGACTCGGTCACCCCGGAGGTCTGGGCGCGCACACTGGACGTAAATCTGCGCGGCCCCTTTCAATGTGCCCGCGCAGCCCGGGGTGCCATCGAGGCCTCGGGGGGCGGCGAGATCGTCAACACCTCGAGCATCGCCGGCATCGCCGGCATCGGCAGTTCGATTCCCTACTGCGCCTCCAAGGCGGCACTGAACAATTTGACAGTGACACTGGCAAGAGTTCTGGCGCCCAAGATCCGCGTCAACGCGGTGGCTCCCGGGTTCATCACCGGGCGCTGGCTGAAGGACGGATACGGCGACAACTACGACACGCTAAAGCAGTTGGCCGAGATGCGCTCGGTGCTGCGCCGCGTGTGCGAGCCCGAAGACGTGGCCGCCGCGATCATCGGGTTCATCACCGGGTCGGACGTGGTGACCGGCCAGTGTCTGGTGATCGACGGGGGGATGACGATCGCGGCGGGGTGAAGGCCGACGTTCGCGACGACACGCAGCCAGCAGCCGCAGCGGAGGTTTCCGCCGCTCGCGGCGTGATCTGCCTTGACCACACCACTCGGATCGCTAAAGTAAGGATTCCTTACTCTGGGAGGTCGGGGATATGCTCGCCAAGATCACGGCTAAGAACCAACTCACGCTGCCCAAGAGCGTGACCGAGGCTGTCGGCCCCACCGAGTACTTCCAGGTGGAAACACGCAACGGCCAGATCATCCTGACGCCGGTGCGCATCCAGCGTGCCGGTGCAGTGCGCGCCAAACTCGCAGAGCTCGGCGTCAACCAGCGCGACATCGCGGATGCGATCACGTGGGCGCGTCGCGATGCGAAGCCTGCCGCTGCCCGGCGTCGCTGACCGAGTCCGGCACGCATGCCCGCGTCTTCACGTCCGACCCCGCGCGTCGTGCTCGACACCAATCTCGTATTGTCCGCGCTGGTATTCGGCGGCGGGACACATGGCGCCTTGCGACAGGGCTGGCAGCAAGGCCGCTTCATCCCTCTCGTCTCGAGCGTCACGACTGCAGAACTGATCCGCGTTCTGGCCTACCCCAAGTTCAAGCTGACACCGGCCGAGCAGGAGGAATTGCTGGCCGACTATCTGCCGTGGTGCACTTCGGTACGGATTCCCGATCCGCCGCCGGCCACGCCCAAGTATCGCGACCCGTACGACCAGCCGTTTCTCCAACTCGCAGTCGCCGGCAAGGCGAGTTTTCTCGTGACCGGAGACGCAGACCTTCACGAACTGGCAGATGAGTTTGGCTGTGCCATCGTAAGCGCCGCGGGCTTTCTCGAAGCCGTGGGTGCGGCGTGACGCACGGTTGTGTCGTGAGATGCTTGCTCGCGGCGAGCA
>JACRCR010000027.1 GCA_016218925.1 Deltaproteobacteria bacterium
CGTCTGGCCTTGCTGTATCGGAACTTCTGGAAGGACCGTTAGAGCGGTTATTCCTTCGGGAACAGGAACGTCACTGCGAACCGAAGGCCCCAGTCCGGCCCGCCGCTGGGACCGTCGGCGTAGTAGCGGTAGCCTACCTGGAACTGAATGGGCTCTCCGCCGATCTTCACCAACTGGGAGATCATGAAGTTCAACGGCACCGTCCATTGCTCAGCGTGCCAGTCGTACGTGGACTCGGTGTTCACGCCGAACGTCGTGTAGGTCTTCGTGGTGAACGAGGCGAAAGGTTGGAGGAAGGTGGAGTCCACGCTGTGGTCACCCCAGCCAGCGTAGGACCAGATGTGATTGGCAAGGACGCCGTAGGTGAAGCCGTGTCTTTGTTGCAGCGCCACCACCGTCGGCCCGGCGCCCCACTTGCCGACGCCAAGATCCTCGTCGGTCTCCGTGGGCCACAGTGCCACCGGCCCGGCGCCAACAATCCATCCGCCCACCGGCTCCTTGGGCGAGAAGAAGAAACTCTGCGTGGTGTCTCCCAGGCCGGAATCGTCGGAACCGCCCTTGATCGGCGACTCGGCGTAGATGACCGGCAGAATGGTCCGGATGATGAGGTTCCAATCCTTGCTGATCGACAACGGAACCACCGGCTGGATGTTGGCCGTGTATCTCATCGCGTGGGCCGGGCCGATGCCGAAATCCCAGTTGCTCTGGATTGGCACGCTGATGAGGTTGGAGATGGGGTTCTGCAGTTTCTTGGCCAGCTTGGCCTGAGACGAGCCTTCTTCCCTGACGTCGCTCGCGCTGGAGGTCGCGGCGTCGGCGGGTGCGAGGGAGACTGAGTGGTCAGAGTCCGCCGGGTTTTGTGCCTGTGCAGCAGTGACAGCAAGGGTACCGGCGAGGGCGAGGAGGACAATTCGTGCTTTCATGTTGATATGTCCTCTCGTTCACACTCGATGCCTCACGATGTCAAGTCCCATTCCTCGAGCTCCTTCGCCGCAGTCCCGAACGGGCCGAGCTGGTAGACGGCCGCGCCGGCCGGCGAGAAGGTGAACGACTCGAACAGTTCCGTGACCATCCGCGCAGCGGATGCCACTGCGGTGGTCGAACTGATGGGCGACCTCGAGCGCTTCATCAACGACGACTCGCCTTTCGACGCCGACCCGCTGATCAAGATGGCGCTGGCGGATATCCTCGCGCGCGTCGAGTCCGTCGGGTAGATCTGAGGCTAGGAGACGGCGGAGGGCGGATACGCAAAACAGTGCGGCCAGGCACTGCCCTCACTATCCCTTCGCGACGCGCGCCGTGTCTTCGAGAATTCGGGCGACGATTTCGATGGAGTTCCTGACACGCTCGAGATCTCCGACGAATCCGCCCAGTGCCTGTTCTGCCCGCTGTCGAACCGCCTTCGCATCGATCAACCCGCGTCGCGCCAACGCCACGATGTCCCCGCGATCCTGATCCGAAAGTCGGCTGATCTTGCTGACCGCGAGATCCACTGGCGAGAGCAGTCGAACGTCGATGACCGCGGGATCTACCCCGTCGAGCGCCAACGGCACCGAGTCCTCGTTCGCGTCTTCATGGAGGAGCCCGAAAGAGTCGTTGTACTGGCGATCAAAGTAGAGAACGCGCCCAGCGCCGTCCGCATCGCGGTAGGCAACTTCGAGATCTTCGGGAAGGGCCAGCCGGCTCGAGAAGGTCGCATCGACATCCTCCGATACGCGTTCTCCGGTGTAGAAGTGCATTGCCGCCCCGCCGGCGACGTACATTCGAACAGGCAGGGATTGGCGTCGGACGCCGTCGAGCGTCGCCGCGATGCGCACCACGATCTCGCGAAACGCCGCGACGTACTCCTGCCTGGCTGCAGGATCAGGCCGCATGCCGCAACCGTTGCCGAAGCATCGGCGCGAAGCGCGACGGCCGCACCGGGCTACGCTCGAGCCAGAGCGCGAGAACCTCGGTACGGGAGCTCCCCGGATGCAACTGTTCGGCGAGGGCCAGCAATCGTCGGCGGTCGAATCCTTTCAAGCTCGCTGCGAGGACGGCCAAGCCGGCGACGAAGAATCCCGGACCTGCGGATCTCCATGCATTCAAATCGTAGTTGCCGGAGGCGACGAGGTCGGCGAGACGTCGTTCGTACTCGCGGCCGACCGTGGCCGGGAAATGCCCGTCCTGCGTAGCCTCGACGGGTGCGGCCGAGAGCACCTCGAGTCGCGCGCCGACTGCACCGGCCAGGGAAGAGAGAGTCGCGAAGTCGCAGTTGGTGCGCTTGCGAAGCCGTGACAGCGTTTCCTTCCGGACACCGGCGGCGCGGCACCAGCTCGCGTCAGTGAGGCCGCGCCGGCGGGCCTCGAGGCTAAGACCAACCAGGAGATCCCCTACGGCTGATGACGTCTGCATCAACGCATGGCTACATCACGTTGACCCTGGAGTCAACAGCCGCCCTGCCCAGCAGATTGTCATCGTGAACGGGCAATGTTTGTCGAGTACTCGACAAGCCGGTCGGGGAACCGCCGCGGCCATCAGAGTCGGGCGTTCGTCTTTGCTCACAGCGTTGCCCACTTCTTCTTCGAGGATGGCGACGGAATTGGCGATCTCGAATATATCGCCCGTCTCGCGGACCAGATCACGGAGTCGGTGGTCGTAAACCCGCTGGCGGACTGCCCGTTGGGCCATGGCAGACATCTGTACCGTGGCCAGCCGGGTCGCAGCCCGGTCGGCCGGACGCCCTGTCCCGCATCAACACCGGACCCGCGCCAGTCCGTCCCTCCGTGACGAGTAGTCGGCGCAAATCGCCCCGTCACGTTGACGATCTGCTGAGCTACGACTTTGCGCGAAAGCTTCGCCGTGCACTTGCCTGGCCCAAACACCGCACGTGCACACGACGCGACGTCGAACCCAGAGCCTCCGTGGTGGCTCGTGCCTGCTCATCGCAAACAGTTGGAAACGGCGGGATCAGCGAGGTCTTCCGTCGGAGAGTGCTTGCCGACCGCCGGGCCGGAGCCGTCGCCCTTTGGGCAAGAACACGGCGGGGACCGGACCCGATGGCCCGGCTCCCCGCACAGCGCCAGGAGGGGCGTTGCGGGTGAAAATTAACACCGTAAACTTGGCACGGTCAACAGACTATTTTCGGGGTTTCGGCGTCTTTGACCCCGGACCCTCCCCTTCATATTGGCGGCCCTGATGGGCGATCCGATAGCGCGTTTTCGCCGCTGGGTTCGCGAGGCTGCCCGGGCCGGCGCCCCGCTGCCCGAAGCGATGGTACTGGCCACCGCCGACCTCCGGGGCAGGCCGAGCGCCCGCTCCGTCTTGCTGAAGGAGGCGAACGAGGCGGGGTTCGTCTTCTACACCAACGCGCTCAGCCGCAAGGGCCGCGAGATGGCGGCCAATCCCTGGGTTGCGCTGGTCCTCTACTGGGACGTCACGGGCAGGCAGGTACGGGTGGAGGGAAAGCTGAGGGAGCTGTCCGCGCAGGCGGCCGACGCCTACTGGGCCGAGCGCCCTCTCGGCAGCCGGCTGGCGGCGGCGGCATCCGAACAGAGCCGTCCGATCGCAGATCGCCGCAACCTGCTGGCGCGCTATCGCCAGCTCGAACGGAGCTACCCGAGCGGCAACGTGCCGCGGCCCGAGCACTGGTCCGGTTTCTGCGTGGTGCCGAGCACCATCGAATTCTGGACCCGCGCGGAACCGCGCCTGCACAAACGCGAGTTGTTCAGCCGCAGCCGCGGCGGATGGAAGGTCACGATCCTGCAGCCCTGACCCGGGGCGGCTGCAAGCCAAGGGAAGGTTAGAGATGGACAACTTACTGGAGGGCATCCTTGCCGGCGCGACGGCTGCGAGCGGCGCACCTATCGACGTAGCATTTCGTGGTGGCGGCGGCGCCGGCGGAGTCGGCAGCGCTTTCCTGGCCGGCTACCACGCCGCGTTGCGCGCGCTCTTTCCCGGCCTCGACCGGCCCGCGACCATGTGCGCCACCGAGGCCGAGGGCGCACATCCGCGCAGCATCCAGACCCGGCTGAGCGCGGGCGACCGCGGCTTTCGGCTAAACGGCCAGAAGCGCTGGGCCACCGGCGCCACTCGGGCCGAGGCGCTGTTCGTGTTCGCCTCCGAAGGAACCGACGACGCGGGACGCAACCGGCTTCGCTGCGTACGAGTGGACCCGCGCGCGCCGGGAGTACGCATCGAAGCGATGCCGGCCCCGTCGTTCACGCCCGAGATCGTGCACGCCGTGGTTACGCTGGACGACGTCGCGGTGTCCGCCGAGATGATCCTGCCGGGCGACGGCTACACGCGTTACTTGAAACCGTTTCGCACCGTCGAAGACATCCACGTGATGACCGCACTGCTCGGTTATCTTACGGGGGTGGCTTGCCGCTGCCGCTGGCCCGCGTCTGCGCTCGAGGATCTGCTCGCCCTCGCCAGCGCCATGCGCGGTCTCGCCGCGGCCGACCCGCTCTCGGCGCACACTCACCTCGCACTGGCCGGCACCCTGCGTTGGATGGCGCAGCAAGTAGATAGCTTCGAGCCACACTGGTCGCTCACCGACGAAGCCACGCGCGCGGGCTGGCAGCGTGACCGCCCGCTGCTGCAAGTGGCTCAGCGCGTGCGCGACCAGCGCCTGGCGGCGGCGTGGAAAGCGCTGGGCGGAGCGTGACCTCGGGCGCGCGAGCCCCTCGGGTGCGGCCACTTTGATCGATACGACTGCCGGCGCGCAAAGACGCCAGTACGTCACTGTTCCGGCGGGTTCACCACGACACCAGGAAGCGGATCGATCGGCTCGAAGTTGATGCCTCGCGCACGAATGACCTCCGCAGCTCCCAACACGAACGATCCGTGACCTTCACAGATACCGGCCGCGCTCTTCGCGTCGATCCCATGGTAATCGACGATGCACATGGACACCGCATCGTCCCCCTCCACATCGGTTGATGCTGGCGTGCTCGGCGATGGTCGCCGCACCGGCGGATGGAGTCTTGCAAGAAAACAGCGTGTTGCCATAGGCGCATCCACGGAAGTCGAACACCAGACCGTGGTCGCCGACTGCGATGCTCGTTTCGCACGAACGCGCAGCCAACGCATCGCCGGCCGACGTCGTGCCATTCTCGTCGGCGTCCCCGCAGTGCGGAGCTACGACGTCGAACGTGCGTACGAACCCGTGAACCTCGCCGGCGTCCCACACCACGGCGACATGGTTGTCGCCGAGCATGGCGACGTCGGGGTGGACCTGGGTGCCGACCCCCGTCACGTTGATTGCGCTCACCGGGCCCGATGGATTGCCCTCGGCATCGAACACGCGTCCCCACAGGCCCTCCAGGCTATCGCCGGTCTCGCCCGTCCATACGGCGACGAAGCGGTCGGCACCAAGAGACGTCGCCGCGTTCCTGCGTGAGCCGCCGTCGGCATCAAACGGCGGGTCGCCGGAATTCAGCATGAACTCGTCGGTGAGCGCTCCACCGGCAAGATCGAACCGACGACCGCGCAGACCGGGAGGTTGGCTGTGCGGCTCGAAGCCTGCGTGTGTGGTCCACAGAATGTGAAAATCGTTCGCGTGCGCAACCACCGCCGGATCGGTGTCGAGCCCGTACGTGATATCGAAAGCCACGCCGGCAGGTGCTCCCAGGGGATCGAGACGCCTCGCCTCGCTGATCCCGGCCACCACGAACCCGGAGGATGTGGTGCCTATGTCCGGATGCGAAAGGTAGAGTTGGCTGACCACCACGTCGGTCGAGGTTGCCGCCCCCTGCTTCGTGAAATGTCGCGCGAAGGTATTCGTATCGGAGCCTATGATGCTCGCCCATACCACGACGAAACCGTCATCGTTGGCGGCCACTCTCGGGCCGCTCAGGCGGTTTTGCTGACTGTCGCCACCGCGGGGGACATCGATGCGGAATTCATCGCCAAGCGGCTGACCATTCGCGTCCAGCATCCGGCCCAGGATCCTGGGAGGATTGCTGTCGAACTGCGAGTCCTGCCACCAGGCAGCGACAAAGCCGCCCCCGACCGCGGCAACGTCGATGAGTACGCGCAGTCCTGCTGCGACAGGGGGCGGTGTCCCGCCTCAGCCCGGGTAGGACTTTGCCATCGCGCGCGCCACCGCGTCGTGCGCGCCGCCGCGAAGATAGCTGCCGTGGCCGCTCAGCAGGCTGTCGAACTTCCGGGCGAGCAGACGTTCGAACTCGCTCTTCAGCGACCCGCCCGCCGGCGTCATCAGCTTGAGCCAGATCGGGCCGATGATGGTCGTTCTGGGAAAGCCGATGAGCGGCATCACCAGTCGCGCCGGCAGGTTGTTGTGACGGTAGTCGCCGTAGTGCTGGATCGCATCGCATGCGATCACGATGCCGCCCGACTTCTTCAGCAACAGCGCTGCTTCGGGCTGCCTGGTGCCTTTGAAGCAGAAGAGTTCGGCGTCGGGGAACGGCAGCTTGGTCGATTCGGTCAGCTCGTGGTCGATCGCGGGCTTGGGGTAGGTGGTGCCGCCGGCCTGCGACCACATTTCCGCGTTGAAGGTGTCGACGTAGTAGGGATCGTCGAGACCGTGGAAGCAGCCGAGCCGCAGCACGCGCTTGACCGTGCCGAGTTGGCGGAGCTGGGCCTCTCCTGCCGCGTCGAGCCGGATCGGGTCGATCAGGGTCAGCTCGTCGCCGTGGCGCACGATCGCCATGTTGCGGGTGATGCGCATCAGTGCGTTCAACCGAACGCTGCCCCGGACCATGAAGATGTCGTCGGCGATCGGTTCGATGGGGTCGTGCGGATAGACAGGTGCGTAGGTCATCGCGTAGCTCCTCGACGGTACGGGTCGTGATGGGCCGATCCTACCCCCGCCGGGACGTGGCGATCAACGTACCCGAACGGCCCGGCGCCGGGCGAAGCGTGAATCCGAGCCTGCGTCGCACCCACCGGCGTTTCCAGCGCGCGCGTCAACTCTCTAGGATGCCGGGACCGTCGAGATGCCCCGTCCCGAACTTCCCTCGCGTACTGAGGAAACGATCATGAATCGATCTCTCGAGCAGACACGCAGACCCCGTCGCCGATTCAACGTGTGGCTTGCCGGCGCGGCGCTGGCAGCTATCGCTACGGCGTGGACCGCCACGCTGCACGCGCAGGAGGTGCTGCCGCGTCCCGAGCCGCCGTTCGCGGGAACCACCAAGCGCACGCTGCAAGGTTCCAAGCCGAGCTATCCGCAGCCGGTGCGCGCGCCGGCCGGCGCACCCAACGTGCTGCTGGTGCTGATCGACGATGCGGGATTCGGGAATCCTTCCACCTTCGGAGGACCGATCCAGACTCCCACGCTCGACCGGCTCGCGCACGACGGGCTGCGCTACAATCGCTTCCACGTGGCGGCGCTGTGCTCGCCGACGCGCGTAGCGCTGCTGTCGGGACGAAACCATCATGCGATGCACTTCGGTTCCATCGCCGAAACCCACAGCGGCTGGCCGGGCTACGATGGGCTGTGGCCCAAGGCCGCCGCTTCGGTAGCCGAGATCCTGCGGCAGAACGGCTACAACACCGCAGCGTTCGGCAAGTGGCACCTCACGCCCGATACCCAGCAAGGCGCCGCGGGCCCCTTCGACCGCTGGCCCAACGCGCTGGGCTTCGATTATTTCTGGGGCTTCCTCGGCGCCGAGACCAGTCAGTACGATCCGGTGCTGACCGAGAACAATCGCACCATCGGAGTGCCGGCGCGCGAGGGCTTCTATTTCCCGCGGGCGATGGCCGACCGCGCCATAGGATGGATTCGCGATCAGAAATCGCAGGCTCCGGACAAACCGTTCTTCGTCTACTTCTCTACCGGCGCCAGCCACTCGCCGCACCATGTGCCGAGCCAGTGGAGCGACAAGTACAAAGGGAAATTCGATGGCGGCTGGGACAACTACCGCCAGCAGACCTACGAGCGCCAGAAGAAACTCGGCGTCATCCCCGCCGACGCGAAGCTGACGCCGCGCCCCTCAGCCTTTCCCGCGTGGGATTCGGTGCCGCCCGCGCAGCAGAAGCTCTACGCGAGAGAGATGGAGGTGTTCGCCGGTTTCACCGAGAACGCCGACGCCGAAGTCGGCCGCGTCATCCACGCGATCGACGACCTCGGCTACCACGACGATACGCTCGTCATCTACATATTCGGCGACAACGGTGCCAGCATGGAAGGAGGCGAGACCGGTTCGTTCAACGAGTTGACGGTTCTGAACGGACTGCCCATCACGGCCGAGCAACAACTGGCGGCCATCGACGCGTACGGCGGCCTCGACGTGTGGGGCGGACCGCGCACCGACCCGCACTACGCGGCGGCCTGGGCCTGGGCCGGCAACACACCGTTCCAATGGGGCAAGCAGGTAGCTTCGCACCTCGGCGGAATCCGCGATCCGATGGTGATCTCATGGCCCAAACGCATCAAGGACAAGGGCGCGCTGCGCAGCCAGTTCACGCACGTCACCGACATCGCGCCGACGATTCTCGAAGCCGCCGGCGTTGCCCCGCCGGCGCAGGTCAACGGAACCGCTCAGATGCCGATGCACGGCGCGAGTTTCGCCGCCACCTTCGACAACGCCAAAGCGCCCGAGCGCCACACTCAGCAGTATTTCGAAATGCTCGGCAATCGCGCGATGTACAAGGACGGCTGGATGGCGAGTTGCCGGCTCGCGCGGCTGCCGTGGAAACTCGGGCCCGACGCGACCGCGCAGTTCGCGCCGGGCGTCTGGGACCCGGACAAGGATGCCTGCGAGCTCTACCACCTCGACGAAGACTTCTCGCAGGCGACCGACCTGGCGGCCAAGCACCCGCAGAAGCTCGACGAACTGAAAAGCCTGTTCTGGAGCGAAGCGGAGAAGTATCAGGTGCTGCCGATGCTCGGCGGACTCGCCGCCGCGTGGAGAATACGGCCGCCCGAGTCGGGTCGTACCACGTTCACGTACCGCCGGGGCGTCGAGAACATCTCTCCGGGCACCATCCCCGACATCTACAACCGCTCCTACTCGATCAGCGCCGACCTCGAGATCGAGCGCAACACCTGTGCGATCTGGTGGTGCTTCGGCACCGACGGCGTGATCGTCGCCGATGGGAGCTTCCTCGGCGGCTTCTCACTGTACGTACAGGGCGGCCGCTTGCACTACACGTACAGCTTCCTGGGAGTGAAAGTCGACACGATCACCGCGCCGGAGCCGCTGCCCACCGGCAAAGTGAACGTGCGCTATGACTTCACCGCCGACAAGGAAGGCGAGCTTGCGACCGGCGGCACCGGCCGACTCTTCGTCAACGGCGCGCAAGTGGCCGAAGGAAAGTACGAGCACACGGTTCCGTTCCGCTACACGCTGTACGCCGGAATGGATATCGGCCGCGACAACGGCCTGCCCGCCTCGCCGGGATACTACTACTACTGGAAGGCGCCGTTCCCGTTCCAGGGCAGGATCGACAAGGTGACGTTCGATCTGAAGTAGCAGTGCGCGGGGAAACCCCGGACCCAGCGGGGTTCGCAGCGGGCGGCTAGCGCGCGCTTCCGACGATGAGGAGTTCCGGGCATGCGAGTCCCACATGCAGCCCGACCGCGAATTGCAGGTCCGCAAGTGCGTCCGAGGCCATGACGGTGCCGCCATTGTCGACGTCGCACACGCACAGGGGACACTCCCACAGACTCACCGACGCGCGCAGGATCGCGCCCGCATCTACCGCCGTGATGAGGCCGAACACCGGAGCGGGATCTCCGCACAGGTTCGGACAGACCGGCAGCGTAGTCGTGGTCGGTGGCTCCAGTGTCGTGGTCGTGGTCTCCAGCAGGGTGGTGGTTGTCGTCGTCGTCGTCGTATCAACACACCCCGGCATCGTTTCGACCAGGCAGTTGAACGTGCAGCAGTCGCCGTCGACGTTGTTGCCATCGTCGCACTCTTCACCCGCTTCCGCATCGACCACGTTGTCGCCGCAGGCGGCGTCGGGCGCGACCGTGAATCCGGCGTAACGCACATCGCTTTGCGAGTAGTTGTAGAAACCGAACCCGCCTCCGTCATAGGTGGCGTCTTGCACCGTCCAGCTTTCGAGAACCACGCTGTCGCTGACGCGGGTGACCGCGATAGTGAACTCGCCCGCAGCGAACAGCAGGCGGAACCGATAGTCGGTGTAGGACACCCACGGAACCTGATTGTGACGCAGCAACGGGCCCGGAGAGGGCGCCGGGGTCGTCCAAAGGTCGCCGTCGTCGGGATCGCCCGGGCAGGTATTGATCACCTTGACGCTCATACCGACGTCAGCCACATCCTGAAGCGCCTTCTTCCAGTCGAAGAGATAGAACGCGCAGCGGCTCTGGTACGCGAACACGAAGCCGATGAAATCGTCGTCGGTGGTGGTATCGACGCGCCAGGTACCGACAATCTCGCTATTGGTCAGGTCGAAGTCGCTCAACAGAATTGACGCGTCGGCGTTGACCACCTGCGTCGCGACGGTGTTGCTCTCGCTCAGCACCCAGCTGGCATCGGGCTGGTCGAAGAGTTCGTACTGGACAACCGTCCAGGTACTGAGATCGACCGGGATGGGAGCGGCCGCGACATCGACCGCGCTCGCCGCGCAAAGCGCAAGCGCCGAAGTCGCGCATCGCAACCACGAGCTGTTCAACGATCGAAGCCACATCGAGCGGAAGTTCGTCACCACCAGCTTGCCTGTCATGATCGCCTCCGGTTGCGTGGATCCGCAATGCGAACACGACCGGCGACGGGGTTTACGGGAAGGTCTCGTGCCGAGGCCGCCCGCGGTCGTGGAACCACTTGGTCCGCGCGGACCATGAACGCCAGGGGACCTTGACGCAAGCGCCGGGCGCCCCAACCGTCGCGACTAAGCAGTCGCCAACCGTCGTGCCAACCATCGGGCGACGACACCACGGCGGTTGCCGATGGATCGAGAACTGGCACAATGCCGCCCCGGCCGCCGGGGCCTACGATGACTTCGCAGCAATCCCACGACTCGGCGACTTCTTTGGTTCTATGCATGCAGCGGCTCTTCGCCGAAGGGCTGACCACCGGGACGACCGGGAATTGTTCAGTGCGCTCGGCGGAAGGAATGCTCATCACGCCGACCGGCATGCATCCGGCAGCGCTGACCCCCGGATCGATAGTCGCGATGAATCTGGCCGGGGATTCGAGGCCCGCCGAGTTCGCGCCGTCGAGCGAGTGGCCGATGCACGCGGCTATTTATCGGACTCGCCAGGAAGTAGGCGCGATCGTGCATTGCCATTCGCGTTTCGCGACCTCGCTGGCCTGCAGCCGGCGCGACATTCCGGCATTCCACTACCTGGTGGCATTGGCGGGCGGCGACTCGATACGGTGCGCGCCCTACGCGACCTTCGGCAGCGCCGAGCTCGGGCAACTGGTGGTCGACGCGCTACGCGACCGGCGTGCCTGCCTGATGGCGAATCACGGGCAGATCACCGTAGGCCCGGACCTGGAAAGCGCGCTGGAACTGGCTCGCAAGGTCGAGGAACTGGCCGCCCAGTATCAGGCCTGCCTGGCAATCGGCGGCCCCGCCGTACTGAATGAAGCCGAGATGAACGAAGTGTTCGAGAGAATCGGCGGTTACGGACAACCCAAGCGATCGCAGGTCTGAAACCCCGGTCGGAGCCGGGCCGCCCGCGACGTGCCGCCTATCCGACCTTGACCTGGACAACGAATGCGAGGACCGCTATCTGATCCGGATAGCCCCGGTCATCCACCGGCAGGACCCACGCCTCGATGATTCGCGATTTCGACGCCCGTTACCCGCTGCTGGCCGCCCTCGAGGCGCCCGACCTGCTCGCCGGCATGACGAGCGAAACTCTGAGAACGCTGGGCGGCGAGATCCGAGGCTTCATCATCGAATCGGTAGCCCACACCGGAGGGCACCTCGGCGCCGGCCTCGGGGTGGTAGAACTGACGCTGGCCCTGTTCGCCGAGTTTCGCTTCAACACCCGCGACAAGCTGGTCTGGGACGTCGGTCACCAGTGCTACCCGCACAAGTTGATTACCGGCCGGGCCGGCGAGTTCCGTTCGATGCGCCAGTGGGGAGGACTGTCGGGGTTCCCCGACCCCGGCGAGTCGACCTACGACACGGTCAAGACGGGTCACGGTGGCACCAGCATCTCCACCGCGATGGGCTTCGCGCTGGCATGGCGCGGCCAGCAGGCCGACGCCGAGCGCAAGGCGGTGGCGGTGATCGGCGACGGTTCGCTGCAGGAAGGCAATGCCTTCGAGGCACTGAACCACGGCGGATCCTTCAAGGACCTCAACCTCGTCGTCGTGCTCAACGACAACAACATGAGCATCAGTCCGAGCGTCGGTGCGATGAGCGACTACCTGTCGCGCGTACGCAGCTCGACCTGGCTGAACGAGCGCCTGCGAACGATCCAGCGCGCGATCAAGCGAATCCCCGGTATCGGCGACAACATCGAGGACGTACTGCAGCGCTGGTATCACTCGTTGCAGGGCATCATCCCACAGCACGCGCTCGGTATCGTGTTCGAGGAACTCGGCTTCTTCTACTACGGGCCGATCGACGGACACGACGTCGATGCGCTGCGACACGCGTTCCGCTCCACGCACTGGATGCGGCGCCCGGTTCTGATCCACGTCGTCACGAAGAAGGGCCTCGGCTACAAGGACGACGTTCCCGACACCACCTGCTACCACGCCGCGCCGCCGAGCAAGGTGGTGAGTGCAGCCGCGGCCAGCGAGTTCCCGGAGCAGGGCGGTCCGTCGTTTACCTCGGCCTTCGCCGAGCAGGTCACGTCGATGCTCGAGCGCGACCCGCGCATCGTGGTCCTCACCGCCGCGATGCTCGAGGGGACCGGCTTGACCTCGGTGCAGCAGCGCTTTCCCGAGCGCTGCATCGACGTCGGCATGGCCGAGCAGCACGCCGTAGGACTGGCCTCGGGTCTGGCTCTGGCGGGCTACCGGCCGATCTGCGCGATCTATTCGACGTTCCTGCAGCGCGCGTTCGATCAGCTTTTCCAGGAGGTCGCGCTGCAACGAGCACCGGTGATCTTCTGCCTCGATCGCGGCGGGCTGGTCGGAAACGACGGCGCCACGCACCACGGCGTGTTCGACATCGCGTACCTGCGTTGCCTGCCGGGCTTCACGCTGATGGCGCCGCGTGACACCGGCGAGTTGGCGCAGATGATGGACCTGGCCGCAACTTGCGAGGGGCCGGTCGCGATCCGTTTTCCGCGCGGTGCTAGTGCGCGGCCGCAGGCGCAGCTCGAGTCGCGTCCGTTCGCGGTAGGCGAAGCGGAGCTGGTTGCCGAAGGCACGGACGGGTGCCTGCTGGCCTACGGCCCGATGACGTACGTCGCGCTGGAGGTGCGACGGAGAATCGAAGCGGCGACCGGCCGCATGCTCTGCGTCGTCAACGCGCGTTTCGCCAAACCGCTCGACGAAAGGTTGATCGCGGCCGAACTCGAGCGGCAGCCGGTGATCTTCACGCTCGAGGATCATGTGGTAGCGGGTGGCTTCGGTGCCGCAGTGGCGGAGTTCGCGATCGGACGGCGACTGGACGCCGGTCGTCTCGAAATCCTCGGCCTGCCGGACATTTTCATCGACCACGGCGAGCGGGCACAGCAGTTCGCGTCGGTGGGACTCGACGTCGATGCGATCACCGAGAAGGTTCGCGCGCGGCTCGACGCTCTGGAGCCGGCCCGCCGCCCGGTACGGCTGGTGAAGAGCACCTGACCGATCCAGTACGAATTACCACGATGGAGGTAATTCATGACTAACTCGTCTGCGACCGATTGCTCATACGCGTACATGTCGGCGTCGGTCCCATCGGGAAACACCCACGAGGACGTGATCAGCCCACCGGCCGGGTCCGACGGCCGCTCGAAAACGACGGCAGCGCGCGCCTCGGATGGCGGTAGCGAGGCCAGGCAGACGACGAGCGGCAGGGTAGCTCCGAGCAGATGCCGGGGGCGCGAGTGGTCGGAAACGGACGGGAACGCGAGCTGGGACCGATTCATATGACTTCGGCCGGCGCGTCTCCCCACCGACTACCGACTCCGCAAGGCACGGAACGTCTCGGCCCCGCGGGCAGCTCGAAGGGCCCTTCGCAGTGAGACAAAGCACGATGCGGGCCTCGCGCGGCCACGCCCGC
>JACRCR010000028.1 GCA_016218925.1 Deltaproteobacteria bacterium
GCCGTCGGACCAGGCCGGCGGGGCGATGCCGGCGAGTTCCAGAAACGTCGGAGCGATATCGATGTTGAGTGCGAGCTGGCGGCGGCGCGTGCCGGGATCCGGCACCAGCCACGGGGCGCGCACGATCAGCGGCAGCCTGGCGACGTCTTCGTAGGGCTCGCGGATTCCGTGGGAGCCGTGGGTTCCCCACCGCATGCCGTTGTCGGCCATGTAGACGACGGCGGTGTTGGCGGCCAGGCCCAGCTCATCGATGCGTGTCAGGAGCCTCCCGATGTCGGCGTCCATCGCGGTGAGGGTTTCCAGGTAGCCGCGGTACTGGTCGTAGTAGGAGCCCATCATCACGCCCTGGAAGACGTTGCCGCGCGTCTTGCCGAACCACCACGAATCGACGCCTGGCGGCAGCACCGCGGCGACGTCTACCTTGTCGTACATTCCGTCGATGCCCACGGGAGCTTCGTAGGGCGGGTGGCCGGGACGCTGCGAGAGGTAGACGACGAACGGCCGTCGCTCGGCGGCCGGCGCGGCGAGCGTCTGTTCGATGAACTCGATGGCGTAGTCGGTGGTCTCCGCGGTGATGTACGGCTTTCGCGATGGAACCTCGCGGCCGTTCACGATCATCGGGCAATTGAAATATGAGCCCTGCCCTTCGCGGTAGGTGTACGAGACGAACAGGTCGAGGAAGGGAAGCTTGGGCAAGCCCTCGCCGGGCATGTGCCACTTGCCGATGAAGGCGGTGGCGTAACCGGCCTGGCCGAGTTGCTCGAGAAAGGTCGGCATCCTTGCGGTCCACGAGGTGTGATTGTTGAGGACGCCGTGCGAGTGGGCGTAGGTGCCGGTCAGGATGCTGGCCCGCGACGGGCTGCACAGCGACGTCGTGTTGAAGGTGTTCTCGAAGCGCACGCCCTCGCGCGCCAGGCGGTCCATCGCCGGGGTCTCGATGACCGGATGACCGGCGCAGCCCATTGTGTCGGCGTTGTGATTGTCGCCGAGGATGAAGACTATGTTCGGGCGGCGCGCGTTGGCGTCGCTCGCGCCGGCGGAATTGGCGGCGCCGGCCGCGGGATCGCCGGCGGCGCGAGTCTCACCGACCATTGCGGCCGCGCGATCTTCACCAGCCGCATCGCTCGCGTAACCCGGGCCGAACATAGCTCGGTAGCCTGCCAGGAACGTGGCGTAGGTGCTCTCGCCGCGACCGCCTGCGTAGAACGTGACGCCGAGAGTCAGGGCGGCGGCGATCGCGAGGATCGGCGCCGGTGTCAGCACGTGAGCAGTCCCGCCGCGCCTGGCCTCGATCGCGCGGGCCACCAGCGTGGCCGCCGCCAACTCGACCACGATCAGCAGCGCGAGCATCAGATTGAGCGGATTGACGTAGTAGTAGAGGCACTCGGCCGCGGGATGTGATTCGAGCAGCCGCGCGCACTCTTTCGTCATCCACAGAAACGGTGTGGCGAGCGCGGCCAGGACTCTGCTGCCCACCGGCGCATCGTCGAGCGAGGCGACGAGCCAGACCCAGAAGGCGCCGAAGGCGACGGCGAGGAAATAGACGGTGCCCGACATCCTGGCTGTCCGCTCGTGAACGATCGCGTTGCCGATGTTCGCCGACAGTTCGTAGATCGCCAGCGAGACGAGCGCCACGCACAAGACGACGGCGGCCGGCGCAAGCGCTGGTCTTCTGCGATGGCCGATTTTCATGTCGCACTCGAAAGCGTGGGGCCTGCCGTCAGCTCTGTTTTTCGCGCTCGGCGCGCCGCTTGGCGGCGCTCACCAGCGCGCGCGCTTCGAGGCGCGCGGTGTAGTCGGCCCACTCGGCCTTCTCGTCGCCGCTGGCGCGCCACAGCGTGAAATGGCAGCTCGGCGCCCCGGCCGGGATCGTGCTGTCGAAGCGTACGTCGAACCCCATCTTGTTGCTGAACTCCGTGGAGGCGTCGATCATGCCCTGCACGAAGTAGCGCTGCACGCGGCAGTCGAAGGCGCCGTAGTGGTCCTGGTGCGGGCACCACACGATGTCGAACGATACCTCGTCGGCCGAGTCGATGCGTGGTTCTTCCAGCGAGGCATAGGCGATGCGGTTGATGATCGTCGCGTAGAACGATACGAACTCGGCCGCCGTGATGTCCTGCGGCAGCTCGACCCCGGCAAGGATCTGCCGCCCGACGTCCAGACCGGTGCGATAGAGCGCGTCGTACACGAGCTTCTGGCCGGCCGCTCCGAACGTCTCCTCGCACGACTTCAGGATGTCGATCAGCGCCATCGCCTGCATCGTTCCCCACTGCCACAGCGTGGCCGGGTCGAAGTCGGTCTTGGCCAGCACGTCTTCGCGCAGGCGCCGCAACCCCTTGGCATAAGGCTGATTGAAGCGGAAGCGCTGCCAGTTGGGTTCCGGTCGGTTCTGCCAATGGGCCATGTGGGGAATCTCCTTGCGACCGCGGTCGGACCTCGTGCTTGTGGCCGGAGACGGGGGAATCGTCAATCCCCTGTTGCGGGCTGGCGGCCGCCGCTTCTCCAGGCCGTTCTTTGTGGTATGCGTCGGCTGCGCCGAGCACGGTCAGCCGACGTCGCGGAGGTTACGATGACGCAAGCCGAAGCCGCAGCGGAGTTTGCCACCAGGCGTTTTGTCGACGCGGGCGAGGCGCGGGTCTGCTATCGCAAAGCGGGGCAGGGCCCGGCTCTGGTTCTCGTGCACGGCTTCCCGCTCTCAGGGCTCACCTGGCGCAAAGTCGTGCCGGCTCTGGCCCAGCGCTTCACGTGTTACGCGTTCGACCTGGTGGGCTTCGGCGACACGACTTCCCCCGCCGCCTACGACTTCTCCTCCGAAGGCCAGGGAGCCGTCATTCAGCGCGCGCTGCGCGCCATCGACGTGTCGTCGTACGCGCTCATGGGCAACGACACCGGCGCGTGGATCGCGCGCGAGCTGGCGCTGCTCGAGCCCCAGAACGTGACGCACCTGGTGCTGACCAACACCGAGATTCCCGGCCACCGGCCGCCGTGGATCCCGCTCTACCAGAGGCTTTCGACACTGCCCGGGGCGAGCATCGGATTCCGGCAAGTGCTCGCTTCACGTTTCATGCGGCGCTCCGGGATGGGCTTCGGAGGATGCTTCACGAATCTCGAGCTGATCGACGGCGAGTTCACCGAGTTGTTTGTCGCGCCGCTGGTGGCCACACCCAGCCGCGTCGCGTCGCTGGTCGAGTTCCTGGTGCAGATGAAGTTCGTGCGTCTGGATCGTTTCGCGCAACTTCACGGCAAGCTGACGATGCCGGTCAGTTTCGTGTGGGGCGCCGCAGATCCGACTTTTCCAGAACACAACGCCCGCGCGATGATCTCGCAGTTTCCGAATGTGGCGGGTTTCGCGTCCATTCCAAGCGGGAAACTCTTCATCCAGGAGGAGTTCCCCGAGCAGGTCGCGGCGCTTACCCTCGATGCCCTGGCGCACTGCTCGTAACAGGCTGAGGATCCGTCCGACCGGTGCGGACGAGGAACGACATGCTCAAGACAACCGCCGACAATCCCGCACGTTTTGGCACACTGTCCAAGGGGCTGATCTGTTACGCCGTGCTGAGCGAGTACGTTCACCATCCGCTGACGTTCCTGGTCGGCACGGCGCTGACGCTGCCGGGCTTCAAGAAGACCGTTCCTGAGGACGTTCCGCGTGAGTTCGTCGAACTCTTCGCCTTTCCTGCGTGGATCTACCTCCGCCTGAAGCAGAGGCTGGACCCGGACAAAGCGCTCGCGCTGGCGCGGGCGATCATTCTTCCGCTGGGGACGGCGGCATATGGAGCCGAATTCGGCGTGGTTGAAGCGCCCCGTACCTGGACCAACTTCATGGTGTTCCTGGATCGCAGCTTCCAACGGGGCGCGATTCGCTGGAGCAAGGTAGAGGGCGAAGAACGCACCGATACCACGCGCAGCTATCGATGCGTCTCCTGCATGATCCACGTCTTTCTGTCCAAGGTCGGAATTCCCGAACTGACGGAATCGTTCTGCTCGCTCGACAACGCTCTTTACAACTCCTACATGCCCAACCAGATGACGTTCGATCGAGGCGGACCGGCAAACACCATCGCGAAGGGAAACCCGTTCTGTCAGTTCAATCACGCGGTTCAGGTAACCCCATGAGCAACATTCAGCCAGGAATTCTCGCTCCGGTTCCATCGCTCGCACGCTATCTGGTGTTCTCGTCAGTGCCGTCGGCGGATCCGGGCGAGGCCTTGTCGCGTCTCGGCCGTGAGGCAGATGGGGAGACGGTCATCGTGGGCATCGGTGCCTCGGTGGCGGCGCAAATGGGGAAGCCAATTGCCGCTCTGCATGCTTTTCCCAGTTACTCCGTAGCCGGCTTCGACGTTCCGGCCACGCCGGCCGCGCTGTGGTGCTGGCTGCGCGGCGAAGACCGCGGCGATCTGATTCATCGCACCCGGCGCCTGTCGCGCGCCCTTTCACCGGCGTTCGTGCTGGACCGGACCATCGACGCGTTCCGCTACGGCGCCGGGCGCGACCTGACCGGCTACGAAGACGGGACCGAGAATCCCGCTGGCGATGCGGCCGTCGAGGCCGCCGCGGTGTGCGGTCTCGGGGATGCGATGGATGGCTCGACGCTGGTCGCGGTGCAACAGTGGGTGCACGATCTCGACCGCTTCGAGGCGATGTCGCCGGTCGCGCAGGATCACGCGATCGGACGTCGCAAGAGCGACAATGAAGAACTCACCGATGCGCCGCCGTCCGCGCACATTCGGCGCACCGCGCAGGAGAGCTTCGAGCCGCCAGCTTTCGTGCTGCGGCGCTCGATGCCGTGGGCGGACGATTGCGCGCAGGGTCTCGTTTACGTCGCGTTCGGCGCCTCGCTCGCGCCCTTCGAGGCGCTGCTGGCGCGGATGGTCGGCGCTGAGGACGGCATAGTCGACGCGCTGTTCACGTTCACGCGGCCGGTGTCGGGCAGCTATTTCTGGTGTCCGCCGATGCGCGCCGGCAAGCTCGACTTTCGCGCACTGGGAGCCTGAACCAAGACTCTCGTGGATGCGCGCAACGCCGCGAGCTGGTCTTGCGTCAGGCTCCCGACCGTTTGAGCGCCGCCTGTGCACCGACGCGATCGGCCGATGTCGAAGCGGGCGCGTGGTTCAACGCGCCCGCTTCGACACCGCTCAGTCTCCGGCCGCGCTGAACACCCCTTCCTTGTTCACGCCGGCGCTCGCCTGCGTGTAAGACGCCTGCCAGCAGGTGCCGTCGCTCGCCTGTAGTTGCACGCGCAGCGGCAGCGAAGCCGGCAACGAAGGCGGCCGCAGATTGCTGCTCGACGCCTTGACCAGCAGGCTCGACTTGCCGCCGACGCCGCTCTTGAAGACGATGTCGGTCACGCCATCGTGCAGTGCGCGCGGATCGTCGAACTTGAAGCCCGCTCCGTTCTTGGTCTGCTTGAGGGCGCGCCAGCAGGGCTCGTCCTTCTTGCAGGTGCCGCCGCCGGGGACCAACAGCTCCGATGTCAGATGCGCGATGTCGCCGCTCTCGTCGTAGACGCACAGCGCGTAGCTTCCGCCAATGGTCGGGTCTCCGAAGTCGGAGGCCACCGCATCGGAGGCCGAAGCGATCTTCCAGACCAGCTTGCGGCCGCCGCGGCCGTTGTTCTTGATCGTCAGCGGCGACTTGCCCGACTTCAGCGAGACCTTGCAGGTCTCGAGCGGCTCGGCGCTGCACTTGGAAGCCGCGACCGCGCCGTATCCGAACGCGTACGGAATGCCCACATAGGCTCCCTTGTCGGGACTGATGCGCAGCGTGTAGGACTTGCCGACGTACGCTTCGACGTCGAGCGCGAC
>JACRCR010000184.1 GCA_016218925.1 Deltaproteobacteria bacterium
ACACGTCGCCCTGGGTTCCGAGAAACTCGCGCGCGCCGACCCCGAGCGCGAGCGCCGCGCCCCACTCTATGAATTCGTAGCAGGCACTGAGGGCCAGACACATCGAGGAGACGACGACGAACAGCCAGCCGCCGCGGCGCAGCGTCGACCAGCGCAGCAACAGTTCGCGAAACAGGATCGCCGGGATCAGTCCCTGCGCAAAATGCGCGATGCGGTCGTAGTGGTTGCGGGCAAACCCGAACAGATCGGCGAGCCAGAACCCTAGCGGCACGCGCGCGTAGGTGTAGTGACCTCCGAGCGCCAGAATCAGCGCCCACAGCGCGAGCAGTCGGTAAACCGGCGCGGTCAGCGGCAGGCGGCGGTGCAGCACGACCAGCGCCGGAAGGCCGACAAAGATCGGGAAGACTTCCATCACCCAGGTCGCACCGCTGAAGGGTTGCCACGCCGACGCCGACGCCGCCGCGACGACCAGCACTGTGAGCACAAGTGGCTCCGAGACTCGCACGACTCGTGTCTATTGCGAGACGGATGCCTTGGCCAATCCGCCGTCCTCGTCGGCGCTACCCGGCCTGGAGTTCAGGCCCAGCGCCAGAGCCAGCGCCGGCAGCACGCCCAGCGTCAGGAGCGTGGATGTAGCCAGACCGCCAAGCACTGCGATCGCCATCGGTGCCTCTATCTCATGGCCCGGCCGCCCAAGTCCCAGCGCCAGCGGAACCAATCCGAGCGCGGTGACCACCGCCGTCATCAGTACCGGACGCAGCCGCTCGGTGGCGCCATCGATCGCGGTCTGGGCGCCCCACGGCCGCCCCTCCACGTCCACCAGATGCTCGTAGTGGGCCAGCAGCAGAATCGCGTTGCGCGCACTGATTCCGAACACGGTCACCAGCCCGACCAGCGATCCGATCGACAACCCCACTCCGGTCAACGCGATCGCCGCGACGCTGCCGATCAGCGCGAACGGAAGATTGACGAAGACCAGCCAAGTGCAGCGCGAGCGACGAAACGCCGCGGCCAGACACAGCGCGATCAGCGCCAATGCGATCGCCGAGTCGATCCACAAGTCGCGGCGCGTGGCGAGTTCAGCCTCGGCCACCCCGCCGAACTCGACGAACGTGTCAGGCGCCAGGCGCAGTCCGCCGCGCACCACGGTCTTCACTTCAGCCACCACGTCACCGACCGGACGCCCGCGCACGTTGAAGGTGACGATGCTGCGCCGGCGACCACCCTCGTGCACGATCGCGTAGCGACCGGTTTCGCCCGCAATGGTCGCCACCGTACGCAGCGGCACGCGCGTGCCGTCCACGCCGACCAGCGGCAACGCGCCGATTCCTTCGCTGCGACTGCGAAGCGCCGGCGGCAACGCCAGGACCACGTCGCGAACACGATCGCGGTCGTAGACCTGCCCCACCACCGCGCCGGCGTAGGCGGCAGCGACCGCGTCAAGCGCGTCGGCCGGGCGAATCCCGTAGAGCGCCATCCGTGCCGGATCCAGATGCACCGATATCTGCGGAGTCCCCGACTGGATCTGCGCCCTCAGATCGACCACACCCGGCACCGCGCTCGCGAGCGTGGCCACTTGCGCTGCGGCGCGGTCGAGCCCGTCGAGGTCCGAGCCGACCACGCTGACCACCACCTGCGCGGTCTCCCCGGTGAGCGTCTCGCTGATGCGGTCGCCGAGAAAAGTCAGCACTTCGGACTGCAGACCCGCGTAGCGGGCGAGAATCGCGCGCAGGTCCTGCTGCGCGCGCGTCTGGTCGATCGCCGCGTCGCGCCTGAGCTCGACGTGGAACTCCGAGCGGTGCGATCCCCAGGTGTCTTCACCCAGTTCGGCGCGCCCGATCTGCTGCTCGACGGAGGCTACGTACCCAAGCGCGAGCACGTCGCGGCAGATCGCGCTGCCCGCTCTTGCCATCTCCGCAAGAGAAGTGCCGGGTTGCTTGCTCGACACCTGAAGTACGAAGTGCCCCTCACGAAAGACCGGAAAGAATTCGCCGCCGAGCCGGGGCAAGACCGCCACCGACAGCGCCAGTTCGAGCGCCAGCAGCGCCGCCACCAGTTTCAGATGACGCTGTACCCACGACATCACGGCGCGGTGCGGGCGCTCCAGGTGCACCAGCCAACCGGGTGCCTCGCGCCGTTGCGCGGCCGGTGCGAGCAGCAGCGCGCACAGAGCCGGCGTCACCACCAGCGCCACCACCAGCGACGCCAGCACCGCCAGTACGAACGCGTGAGCCAGCGGCGCGAGCAGCCGTCCTTGCACTCCGGACATCGCCAGCACCGGCACGAAGACCAGCATCACCACCAGAGTCGCGTAGACCACCGAGGAGCGGATCTCGAGCGACGCCTCCAGTACCACTTCGAGGAAGGGCCGGCGCGCCGGGGCTGCCTCGTTCAGATGCAGGCGCCGCAGAATGTTCTCGACGTCGATGATCGCGTCGTCGACCAGCACACCGAGCGCGACCGCGAAGCCGCCCAGCGTGAGCGTGTTGAGCGTGACGCCGCGCGCCTCTAGCACCGCCACCGCAGCCAGCAGCGACAACGGAATGGTGACGAACGAGATCAGCGCAGTGCGCCAGTCGCGCAGAAACAGCAGCAGCACGACGACGATCAGCAGCGCGCCGATCGCCAGTGCGCGCCCGAGATCGACTAATGCCAGTTCAATGAACGTGGCCGGCCGGTGCAGCGCTCCCACCAACGTGACGCCCTGCGCGCTCAGACTCGGCTGCAGTTCGGCCAGCACCTCCTCCACCATGCGCGTGGTCTCGAGCGTGTTGGCGCCGTACTGCCCCGAGATCGCCAGCAGCACTCCCGGACGTCCTTGAATCACCGCATCGCCGACCTTGACCGCCGACGCCTCAGTCACTTCGGCAACGTCGCGCAAGCGCACCGGTACGCCGCCGGCCGCGGCGATCACCGTCTCGCCGATCGCCGCCACGCCGGTCGGCCCTGCCCCGGCGCGCGGTGGCGGCGCGACGTCGGGCAGTGGCGGCGCGACGGCAGGTGGCGATGCGGGCGCGACGTCGGGCAGTGGTGGCGCGACGTCGGGCAGTGGTGGCGCGACGGCAGGTGGCGATGCCGGCGCGCCGGCGTCGATGCTGAGCAGCAGGCGCTGCGCCGCCAGGTCGACGAAGCCGCCGCCGCGCACTCCGGTAGCCGAGCGCGCTGCCGCGACCACTTCGCCGAGCGACAGGCCGGTGGCTTCGAGCCGCTCCGGATCGACACGGATCTGGATCTGGCGCACGTCGCCGCCGAACACGTTCACGCGAGCCACGCCGGGCACCGCCAGCAGACGCGGCTTCAGCGTCCAGTCGGAGAGATCCCTGAGCGCGAAACCGTCGAGGCTGTCCGAGATCAGGCCCACCTTCAGAAGGTCCATCGTGCTCGACGTCAGCGGCGACAATTTCGGCACCGCCACGCCGCTCGGCAAGGAGGCCGCCACCTGCGTGAGGCTCTCAGCCACCGCCTGGCGCGCCACGCGTACATCGACGTCGTCGCGAAAGACGACGGTGACGACCGACAAGCCCGGGATCGACTCGGAGCGGATCGATTCGAGACCGGCCGCGCCACCGAGACTCGTTTCCACCGGCCTGGTCACCAGTTGCTCGACCTGCTGCGGCGCAAGTCCGGGAGCCTCGGTCTGCACCGTCACCTGCGCAGCAACGAACTCGGGAAAGACATCGAGATCCGCTCGCCGCGCGACCACCACGCCGTAGATCAGCGCGAGCGTCGCAACAACCGCCACCGCCACACGATGACGAAGCGACAGCAACAGGATGCGGCGCATCGCTCTTCAGTCCTGGTCGGTCTGAGAACCGAGCTCTTCGGCCAGCAGCAGCCCCGCGCCGGCAATCACCACCGCCGCGCCGACGCCAGGGTCCCCGGCAATGAAGTAACCGCCGGCCACAGGCCGCGATACATCGACCGGCGCGCGGCGGAAGGCTCCGGGCTGCGCCGCAGTCGCGTAGCACCAGGCACGACCGCCTGCGTACACCAGCGCCTGCGCGGGGAGCAGCGCGCCCGACCGTGGCGGCGCGCTGGATGCAACCAGTGCCTGCGCTCTCCAACCGGGTTTGACCACCGACGCGTCGCTGGCGACCGCGAACAGCGACTGCCCGGGCCGCAGCGGATTGGCGGTCGGCGCCGCCCACGGCTCGCCCGTAGTCGCGCCGGCCTCCGTCGACGACAACGCCACGCTCGGTATTCGCACCTGCAGAGCGGCGGGCTGTTCGGTGACGACCGCGCTCGGATCCATGTCGATGCGCACGATCGCCGCGAGCCCGCGGCCGAGTTCGCCGACCAGCTTGCGGCGACTTTCGGCAACCGCCAGTGGACCGCCCCACTCGGTGGCGAGGCGCCGCTCCAGCAATGCAACGTGCGCAGCGTCCTGCGCCGCCGCGGCCTCGGCTGCTTCGAGGCTCTGGCGCGAACCGTTGGCACTGTCGGCGTAGAGCTTGCGCGCACGTTCGAGGCTCTGATCACTCAGACGCTGCGCCGCCTCGGCGACCTCGAGGTCACCCGCCAACTGAAACAGCGGCGCCGGATCGACGCCGACGGCCACTGCGTCGATCTGCTCGCGATACTGCGCAGCCGCCAGCACCTGCGTCGCAACACCGAGGCGAGCTGCCGCTTCAGCGCCGATCGTGACGCCGGGCGCGACGGCGGGCTTGCTCTCGGCAGTCGAACTGACCGGCTCGGCGGGCGGCGGCGACGACTGGCAACCGGCCGCGCCGCCAAGCGCCGCGCCGCCGGCGATCATCGCGAGAAGCACCGCAGATGCTCGCGCCTGCGCCAACGCGAAACGCGTGTGTGTCATGGCAACGACTCCTTGGCGGAAGCCGACGGCGCGCCGCGCAATCGCTCGCTCACCAGAAGATCCTGTACGACGCCCTTCGAGCCGGCCAGCGTGTCATCGACGCCGCTGACGGCCGCGCCGTCGGCCCGTGCATCCGCCCGCACGTCGAGCAGACTCTGCGGCCACAGCGGACGCTGCACGCTCGCCTCCAGTTGGGTCAGTGCGTCGACGCCGGTGCGAAGCGCATCCATCTCGAGACGCCGCGCAGCCACGCATTCGAGCTCGCGCGCAACAACGTCATTGCGCTCGCCGGCCCCGGCAGCGACGCGCCGGCGCTCGGCCGCAGTCGCGCTGCGCCGCGCGGCAACCACGCGCTCGGCCCCCGCCAGACCATGAGCCGCCGCCGTGAGAGTGGCGCCGGCGCGACTGAACTGGGCCAGCGCTGCGGCCTGCGCGACTTCGACCGCTGCCGCTGCCTCGGTGCGCCTGGCCTCGGCAGCCGCCTGCGCAGCATCGTTGGAATGCAGCAGCGGCACCTCTCCCGACACCGCCACCACGATCTTGTGATCGCGACGGTCGTAGGTGTATCCGGGCCCCGCGCTCAGATCGGGAAAGCGCCGTGCTACTTGCGCGCGCCACGCCGCATCGGCGCGGTCGTACTCGGCCAGCGCGCGCGCGACATCGAGACGGTTGAGCACAACGGCGTCGCGGTCCGGCACGCGCTGCGCGGCCAGAACCTGTGGCAACCCATCGAGATCGGGCAGCGCCAGCGCCGCCGGCAGCGCAGCTTGCGAAGCGAGCCCGGTCGCCGTCGCGACGCGCAGCAACGCCGCGTCCGCGCCGGCCGCGGCCGAAGCGTGTTGAGTCTCAGCCGCGAGTTGCTCGGCCCTGGCACGATCCAGTTCAGGCTGGCCCCAGGCGCCGACGCGCACGCGCGTCTCGGCGATGGCCAGTGCCGACCTGCGCAGCGCAAGCTCTTCGCCGGCAAGCGCGGCCGCCGAGCGCGCCAGCACCAGATCGAGCAGCGCGGTGCGCACCTGGCTGCGGATCTCCCACGTAGCGGCAAGCGCATCCCACGCGGCCCCCTGGCCGGCCGCGACGGCCTGGTCGATAGCGGCAGCGCGAGATCCCGGACTTCGGATCAGCCATGTGAGCAGCACCGCGGCGGTCCATGGGCTGGTGCCGGTGGCAGCGTTGGTGACCAACTCCGGAGTCAGCGAAAGAATCGGGTTTGGAAACTGCTGTGCGACCGCCAGGTCCGACGCTGCGGCACTGCGGCGTGCGGCCGCCACTGCCATCTCGGATCGCAAGGTCCAGGCGGCGACCGTCAGTGCATCCAGATTCCAACTCGGGCGCCTACCGGAATCCCTTGCAGCAAACCCTTGCGTCTCCAGAGCGGCAACTACTGCCGGGTCATCCAAAGAGCGGGAAGAGATGCGGCCCAGCGAAGCGGCCGTGTCCAGCGGGACCGGTAGCGGCGGCGCGCACGCCGACATGGCCGACATGCCCATGGCGCCGAGTGCCGCCAACGTGAGCGCCGCCGCTGCCCGGACGCATCCGGCGCCGGCCGTAGCCATCTTCGCAACGATACGCATTGCAAACGGAGCAGGGAGGATCACTGCGGTAACGTCTACGTCGGAGTGTCACGGCGATGTCAAGCACCGCCCCACTTCGCGGCTCGACAGCTCTCGGCCACGCCATCAATTCTTGACGAGGTCCCGCTGCCGAACAGGGTCTTCGCACCGCCCGCGCCTTCGCGCAGCGGACGTTCGAGTCGGCAAGAAGTTGCATACTCCCGCCGCGGGGTCGGCAAGATCTTTCCGAGAGCCCAGCTCTTTGCTCGGCCCGAACGCCGCGGCGCAGGCGTCGGTCGGCTCTGTTGCGCACGCTTGGCCCCGTTGGCGGGGGGACACCAGCGGCAACGGCGCCACACGCTATCCAGGCACGGTCATTGCTTCGTTTGATGATGACCGTCGCATGAAGCGATGCCGCCGATACCATCGCACGGAGGGCCCATGCAAATGCCACTACGAATTTCATCGATCCAACGCCGCAGAGCCATCGCCGCCACGCTGATCGCGCTGGGGTGCGCGAGTCCGCCAGCAACCACCGCTCACGCCAACAGCAACGACCGCTGCACCAACACCGCGACTGCCGCGCAGCGCGCGTGCAAACAAGAGGTCGCCTCCAACTACTGGTTGGCCAGGGGGATGTGCGAAAATCTCCCTGCGGCAGCGGACCGCGCGGCCTGCTTCCGAGACGCGGCGATCACGCGCCAGAGCGACTCGGGCGACTGTCTCGCTCAACTCTCGGCGCGCCGGACCTCGTGCGACGACCTCGGCGAGAACGCTTACGCTCCGGCAATCGTTCCCGCGAACTTCACGACGACCATCGACAACCCGTTCCTTCCGCTGGTGCCGGGCACCACCTTCGTCTACGACAACACCAATGGAGAGACGGTGACCGTCGCGGTCACGCACGACACGCAGGAAATCCTCGGAGTGACGTCCGTCGTCGTTCACGACACCGCCGCCATCGGCGCGAACGTGATCGAGGACACGTTGGACTACTACGCCCAGGACCTGCAGGGCAACGTCTGGTACCTCGGCGAGGATACCGCGGAGTATGACCACGGCATAGTCATCGGGGTCGGTGGTGCCTGGAGAGCCGGCGTCAACGGTGCCAAGCCCGGGATCGTGATGAAAGCGAATCCATCGGTCGGCGATGTCTACCGTCAGGAGTTCCTTCTCGGCGAGGCCGAGGATCAGGCTCGGATCGTCGCTACGAATGCCAACGCGACGGTGCCTTTCGGCGGCACCTATACTGACTGCCTCGAGACCACTGAGACATCCAGCCTGGAGCCCGACGCGAACGAGAGCAAGTTCTTCGCCAGCGGTGTCGGCTTGGTACTGGTGATCGACAACGCGACCGGCGATCGCGAAGAACTCGTCAGCGTAGCCGTCGAACCCTGAGTAGTCGTCTGTCGGCTCGGCAACGCAGGCGCTCAGAGACGGCGCTCCTTCGGCGCGACGCGATGATACCGCTGCACCGCCGCGAGTGGAATAGGGAAAGTTGGCTCTTCTTCATGGTGGTCGTGCCGGCGCTGCTGGTACTGATGGCACTCGCGGCGCCCGTCAATCATGACGAAGACCAGTATCTCGGCGCCGCCGCACTGGTGCGCGACGCGGCGATCTATCGCGATTTCATGTCGCTGCAGACGCCGCTTCACGCCTATGTCTTTGCGCCGCTGACGTTGCTCACCGGCTGGTCGTTCCTCGCGATGCGCGTCGCGACTGCGCTACTGGCTGCGGCAACGCTGGCGCTGGTGTACGCCGCGCAGCGGCTGCTCGGCGTGGGACGGCGTACGGCCATGTTGGCGACTGCACTGTTGCTTTGTTGCACCGCCTTCCAGGTCGGCGCCAGCGTTGTGCGCAACGACATACTGCCCGCGCTGTTGCTGGCGCTCGCGATTGTGGCAGCGCTGCGGGCACTGGACGGTGCAGCGTGGTCCGCGCCGCTGGCCGCGGGACTGTGCGTCGGTCTCGCGATCGCGGCCAAGATCAGCTACGCGCCTTTCGCCCCGGCGCTGTGTCTGGCCCTGCTGCTGCCTGCACATCCGGCGCAACCGATCTTCGGGCGCCGGATCGTGATGTCGACCGTAGCGGGCATCGGCGTACTCGCGGGTATGCTGCCCGCCGTGCTGTGCTTCGCGCGCGCGCCAGAGGCGTTTTGGTGGGGTGTCGTCGCGTTCGCGCGCAGCGCGCCGCACGCCTACTACGGAGCCTCGGGGCAAGCGCCATGGCTCACGCCTTGGGGCAAGCTGCTGCGGCTGCTGCTCGTCGCGGCGGAGGGACCCGCTCTGCCAGCGCTGGTGGTCTGGCTCGTGGCGTCGCGCCGGGCGCACGATGGCGCCGCCCGCCGCGCTCGCAGCCTGCTGGGACTGTTCGTCCTGGCGGGGCTGGTCGCCGCCTTTCTTCCCGCCGCCGGTTGGCGCCAATACCTGCTACCCGCGCTACCGCCGCTGTTCATCTTGCTCGGGACAATCCTGACCGAGCCCGACGATCGGCGCCGCGCGTGGGGCACGCTGCTGGTGCTTTTCGCGCTCGCCGGACTGGCGCGGCCTGCCCGCGATGCGGCGGTGGCACTCGCCGAGGGCTCTCCGGTACTTCGGACCGAACGTTCGGCGCACCGGATCGGTGCCACCTTGCGCGCGGCTGGAATCAGCGGTCGGCTCGCGACGGTATCGGTCCATGCGGTTGTCGACAGCGGGCACGAATTCGATCACCGCTTCGCCACAGGGGTTTTTGTCGCACGCAGTCGCGGACTGCTGAGCATCGAGGCAGCGGACGCATTCCACGTCCTCACCGCCGACGGCGTCGCCCGCGCGTTCGATCGCGCGCCGCCCGGCGCGATCCTCACCGGTCACGAGCAACCATCCGACACGTTTCCGCTGCGGCAGGATGCTACGCTGCGCGACTATGCGCTTGCCCACGCGTATGTTCTACATCCCGTGGCGGGCGACGATGGCGAGCTCTGGCTCGCTCCTGGTAGCGAAGCTCTCGTGAGAACGCAGTGATGGGCACGGTCCTTTCTCGGTATGTGGCCCGGCTCTACCTGAGGTTGTTCGCAGGCTGCGTCGTCACCGCAGTCGCGCTGGTGTTGGTCGTGAACTTCTTCGGCCGCATCGGCGAGTTCGCCAGCTACCGCAAGGGATTCGTCCCCATCGCCTGGTACTTCGTGCTGCTGACTCCGAAGATGGCCGCCGACATCTATCCGGCTGCAGCCCTGCTGGCGGTCTCGCTCAGCGTCGCGATGCTGATCAGGGACAATGAACTGCTGGCGATGCGAGCTTGTGGCGTCAGCAATACGCGCATCGCGATGCCGCTGCTGGCGATCAGCGCCGTCCTCGGCGTTCTGGTCTTTGTGTGGAGCGACACCATCGTGCCGTTGGCGACCGCTCGCGCGCGCGTCGTCAAGAACCAGGACATCCGCGATCTTCGCGGCAGAGGCCTGCTCGACTCTCGGTCGATCTGGCTGGAAACACCCCAGGGGTTCCTCAACGTCGCGATCTACGACGCCCGCACTCGGACGATACACGACCTGTCGCTGTACGAGGTCGCGCGCCCTTTTCGGATCTCGCGCATCGTCGATGTAACAACTGCCCACTGGGAGGCGGACCAATGGCGCGCCGACGACGGCAGCGTGAGGACGTTCGGCGCCGATGGCGCATTCGAGACTCGGCCGCTCGCGCCGGGCACGCTGCAGATCCCGCAGACTCCGGCAGACTTCCGCAACGAACGCCCGCAGGGCGTCGAGTTCGGCTATCGCAAGCTCGCCGACAAGATCGCCGTCCTCGAAGCGCGCGGCCTCGACCCGAACGAGTACAAGGTCGATCTGGCGCTCAAGCTCGCGCTGCCGTTCTCGGGCCTGGTAACGGTACTGCTGGGGTTCCCGCTGGCGATGCGCAGCACCGGGCGAGGCGGATCGCTCTACAGCGGCGCGGGGCGCGGCATGGCCGCGGCGTTCCTCTACTGGATGGCACTGGCACTGGCGGTTGCTGCCGGCCACTCTGGCACACTGCCCCCGCTCATCGCCGCGTGGTCAACCAACGTCGTGTTCGCACTGATCGGCGCGCTGCTGTTCGTGGACGCGACCGGCTGAAACGCCGTCGCAGCGCGCTGCGACGCCGAACGGACGAACCGAGCGCTGGCCGGCGTTTTCAGTAGTTCTCCATCGACCGGGGTCGACCCCGGGGAATGAAACGATTGCGCCTGTCTGGTGCGCGTTTCTTACTGGCCCGCCAGTTCCCGGTACAGGCTCGGCCGGCGCACGGCCAGGAACCGGCGCAGCGCGCGATCGATCTCGCCGACCAGACGGCTCTCGTCGAAATCGTGAGGGTGAACCGCCAGTCGCACCACGCGTGCCGGCGCCAGCGCGGCGCGGGCAACCCTCGACCACGCGAGCGAACCGGCAATGCGGGCGCTGCTCCGGCTGGCGTAGCTGACCACCGGGGAGCGGGCCAGAGTGGCGCCGGTACGCGGACACCACACGCGCCAGTGGTCCTCGGCGAAGCGAAACCCGAGCTGCCCTAGCGCGCGCAGCGCAGCGTGGCCGTACAGCCAGGCTGGCGCAACGAACCCCAACACCGGCCGCCCGACGATGCTCTCGAGCAGTTCACGGCCGAGCACCAGCCGCCGGATAGCTTCGGGCTCGCCCAGTCCCAGGAATTCTCCCTCGCCCGCGGTGAGCACGCGGGCTTTCCAGCGGGTCGCGGCCGCGGGGTGCGATGTCTCGTCGACGTGGTGATAACCGTGCAGGACCATCTCCACACCGGCATCGGAACGGGCGCGCAGCCACGCCTGAAAGTCGCGATGCTCACGGAGCGGCCAGCGGTACCAGAAGTTCGGCACCACCAGCATACTGTAGCAGCCGCCCAGACCGACGTTTTCGAGAAAACGATCGATGCGCAGCAGCCGCTCGAAGTGGCGGGGAGTGACGTCGTGAAGACTGACGACGATCCGCTTGCCGAAGTCGCGTTTGCCGGCGGTCATGCGGCTCTTGCCGGCACCGCCGGTCCGAAGCGGACCGACCGATCCAGCGACGTCAGCGCGTAGACCCCGAGGTGCAGACACTGCGTGAGCGCTCCGGCCGCAACGAACATCCCTGCCACCGCCGCGGCCGGCGCGGCCACCGTATCGGCCAGCGACAGTCCGAGCCCGAGCACCACCAGATCTTGATTCGGCAGGAACGGCACGCGGGTAAGCAGCATCTGCGCTGCCAGCAGCACCAGCCAAGTTTGCAGCGGCACCTGTGGAAGCGCGATGCTCCACTGCACGGCGAGCAGTGCCTGAACCACGACGACGCGAAGCGTGTGAGTTGCCGCCACCGCTGCGGCGGTAGTGGCGGGAATCGCGAGTATGCTCCGGTGGAAGCGCGCCATCACCGGAACGCAGACGATCGCGGCCAGCGCGCAGCCGCCGGCATACGCGGCGACGCCGGGAACCGCGCCCAGCAAGGGTTCCAGCCGGCCCGAGATCAACAGCGCGGCAGACAGCAACACCGCCGCCCCGTTCGAGACCATCGCCGACAGTACGTTGTTGTCCTTGACGGCCGACACGGCCTTGCGATCCGCCAGTCGCAGGTGGCGGCGCAGCCACAAGATGAAATAGGCTTCGCCGCAGTAGCCGAACACCGCGAAGTTGTAGACTCTCTTGCGCAGCAACACCGAAAAACTGCTCCACAGAGCGGTCCTCAATATGAGCTGGTAGTTGATCACCT
This sequence comes from Deltaproteobacteria bacterium, assembly GCA_016218925.1. Lineage (GTDB taxonomy): Bacteria > Desulfobacterota > Binatia > UBA1149 > CAITLU01 > CAITLU01. Next base: position 12,071 of record JACRCR010000184.1, read on the forward strand.
CCGACAGCGGCAGCAGCAGGTAGAGGATCAGCGAAATCGCGTAGAACCACGGACTGCGCGGAAGCGAGCTGCCGACCTGTTCCCACCCCAGTTGCGCGATGCGATGCGCGAGATAGGCGATGACAGTGACAGACAGCGCAATCCGTAGCACCGTGGCCACGCCGGCGCGCGGGCGCAGCCGCAGCAATTCGTTCAGCGCGGCGGCGCCGCCATCGAGTCGATTTCCGAACATGCGTCGAACGAGCATTGGCCGCCGCTCCCTAGCGCGTGACCTGCACCAGACCGCGCTCGGCGAGTGCGGGCGCTCCTGGAAGCGTCAGGCGCTTGTCGTGGAGCACGAAGGCGCCGGCCTGGTCGAGCGAAATCCGGTCGAGCAGGCGATTGGTTCCGCATCGCACGACCTCGCCGTGCATCACCGCGACACGGTCGCGATGTTGGCGGTAGAGTCCTTTCCACAAGATGCCCTGCGTGCGCGGGTGGCGGTCTGCCATGTGGCGCAGCGGGCCGCGCGCCAGCGACATCCAACGGTCGAAGAAGTAGCGGCCGAACTCGCTGTTGCGAACCACGACGAAACCCCCGTTGGGCGGACGGCGGGTCCTGCACACCACGAGGCCTTTGAGATCCAGCGGCAGCCAGATCCCAAAGCGCCGCGCGGCATCCGGAGCGAAGAGCACCTCTTTGTCGCCGTACGGGGCCACCAAGCTCTCGAGCGTGAATTCCTCGTCGGCAACGAAAGTGTCGGCGTCGACCAGCACGATCCATTCGGCCCGGCTGGCGCGCTGGCGGCGGCGGATCATCTCGAGACGACTCCAGTTGATGTGCATGTCGGCGAGTATCTTGCGATCGAACAGCAGGAAGTCGTAGCTGTGCCGCCTGCAATACCGCTCCCAGGAACGCCGCGTCGGATCGGCGTAGTGCGCGATCTCGGCGGTGGCCATCATGACGACTTCAAAACGTGGCATCGCGCGCTCCATCAATTGCTCCACTTGCCGCTCACTGAAGGCCCACGGCCAGGGCCGGACGCTCGCTAACGATCCCCACGCACGAATGCTGCCGCGCGCGGCGCGCGGCGATCAACCCCGCGTAGTGTGCGAACAACTCGGTGAAGTGCTCGCCTGAGGGGCGCACGCAGCTGCCCGCTGCGGCAGCCGCGGCCGCTGCCATGGCGGCCCGGTCGCGCGATGCAAACCGCACGATCGCAGCGGCGCATGCCTCCACGCGGAACGGCTCATAGGTCTCGGCGTAGCCAGGCCCGGCAAGATCGGCCGCTCCTCCTGTGGAGGGAACGATCAGCGGCAGTCCCGCGCTGATCGCCTCGGCGATGGCCAGCCCGAACGTCTCGCCCGGACAACCGTGAAGCAGACCGTCGCCACTGGCCAACAGACCTGCAAGCCGCGACCGAGCTGCTACTTGCCCGGCAACGCACATCCCGCCCGCGCGCGCGGCGCGGCGTTCCACCCGACCGCGCAGCGGACCGTCTCCGATCATGTAGAGTCCGACCGGGATGCGACGGCGCGCGCGGGCCACCGCCTCGATCAGCATCCCGGGCAATTTCTCCGGATGGTGGCGACCCACGCTGACCAGCAGCAACGCACGCTCGTCTCCGATGCCACACTGCTCGAGCATCCGTCTTCTGGTTGCGAGCGAACGCAAGGCCGGCGAAAAGAGCCCCGGCTCGACGCCGAAACGGATCGCGCGCGCGCTCTTCACGCCGAAGCGGGTCAGCCGCTCGGCCAGCCACTGCCCGCTTACCACCGTGGTGTCGAAACGCCCGCTCAGACCTCTCATGTAGCGCCACAGCCATCCGAACAGTGCGTCTACGCGCTGCGTCCCCAGACGCGGCGCGAGCATCGTGTGCGGGTAAGCCGCCACCGGGTCCTGATGCACGAAGAAGCTCTTGACCGCCGCGCCCGCCCAACTCGCAACCGCCTGGCCTCCCACCCACGGAGACGACCCTTCGACGACGTCCGGAGCCTCGCGATCGAGTACACGGTGGATCGCCTTTCGATCGCAGAAGATGTGGTAGCGCGGGTCGAGCAACAGGCGCGGGGCACGCACCCAGAGAATGCGCCCGCCGTCGCGTTGCTCCTGGCGGTCGGCAGGTCCGGGAGCGACAATGACAGTCTGATGTCCCGCGCGGGCGCTGGCCGCGAGCTTCTGTGCGACGTAGGTACGTACCCCTCCGCCGAGCTCGCTGTAGAACTCGCAGACGTCGACGATCTTCACGATGGCCAGCGATTGCCGTCCACCAGCGCAGGCGCAAATTCCTGCGGCTGGGCTTGCGGGCGGGCTTGGCGAGGCCGCCGCAACGCTGCCGCCAGAGAGGCTCTCTCGATCGCCTCTCGGTAGCCTTCGACCAAGCCGCTCATCACGACATCCCAGTCGTAGGAGCGGCTGGCAAGGACGGCCGCCCCGCCGAAGCTGCGACGCAGGCTCGGATCGTGAATGAGCGACGACAGAAATACCGCGAAGCTCTCCGCGTCGCCGGGCCGGGCCAGAAACCCGGTCACGCCGTGCCGCACCAGCGAGCGGCTTCCGGTCGCGTCGGCGCAGACCACCGGCAACCCCGACGCCATAGCTTCGAGCGTCACGTTCCCGAACGTCTCGGTGTCACTCGGATTGACCAGCACATCGGCGGACGCGTAGGCCCGCGCGAGTTCGTCGCCGCTGAGAAAGCCGGTGAAGTGTGCCCGTGGCAGACGCTTCTCGAACCACCCGCGCGCCGGCCCGTCGCCGACGATGAGGCAGCGCTGCCGTATCCCCAGCGCCGCCACGCGTTCGATGGTGCGTGCGAGCAGCTCCAGCCCTTTCTCCACAACCAGTCGCCCGACGAACGCGACGAGAACCGCGTCGTCGTCGATTCCGAGCGAGCGCCGCCAGCGGGTATCCCTTCTGCTCTCGTTGAAAAGCGCAGCGTCGACGCCACGACTCCAGATGCGGATATCGTCGGAGAATCGCTCCTGTCGCAGAACGTCCTGCATGGACTGTGACGGCACGTAAACCTGCGAACATTGCCGGTAGAACCACCGCATGTACTTCGTGAAGTACTTCTCGAGAACCGGCAGCCCGTAGTAGCGCGGGTAGGTATCGAAACGGGTATGGAACGACGCGATCGCGGGCACCCCCCAGCCTCTTGCGAGGCGAAGCGCCCGAAGTCCGAGCGGGTCGGGCGTGGCCAAGTGGAACACGTCGGGGCGGAAAGCCTCGAGTCGCGTGCGAAGAGATCGCGGCAGGCCCAGACTGAGCCGATACTCACAGCGCCCGGGTAGCGGCAACGACGGAGCCGAAACGAGCGTGCCGGCCGGCTCGAACGCCGGCGTGGCGGAGGTCGGCGAAAATACCAGGACTCTATGTCCCTCGCGCTCTAGAAACGGCACCAGGCGATTGAGGGCAAGAGCCGGGCCGTCGACGGTATAGCAGTAGTTGCCCGAGAAGAGGGCGACGTTCAGCGGAGCATCTCTCGCGAACTTCCTTGCCATCAAACCGGGTTCTCCTTGCGCCGTTCGGCGCGGTCTCGGCGGCGTCGCGCGGCGCGACGCCGCCGAGACCGCAATGACTCCCGCTGAGCAACGATCGTGCCCGGAACTCGCTGATCACCGGCACTCGATAAATCCGCAGCAGCAGCGCCAAGAGCGGGCTGCCGCCGCCGCGTCAGAGGCGTCTTCGGTGAGGGAAAGGATGGACTCTCGGAGAGATCTTGCCGACTATGCCGCGGCAGTATGCAACTTCTTACCGACTCGAAGTCGCTGCGGGCGAGGACCCGTGAGGCGGAAAGACCGCGATTACTCGCAGGCTCGAGTCCACTTCCTCCTCGGCGAGGTAGCCGATCGCGCGCAAGTCAGCATGAAGGTAGCGACGAATCGCCTCGGCGGATGGAAGCACGATGGGAGGTCGCACGCCCTCGTAGTAGAGACGATCCCAGTACCCGGAAAGTTCGGCGGGACGCCGGCCGAGAACGAGCTGCGAAAAGCGCAGCCGCAACGGATCGTCGGCGGGGAGGTTGACCGGAACCACGCGCGAGCCATCCGCGATCAACACGCGCCGGCGCAGGTAGAGATCCCGAAGAACCTCCGCATCGAGCGACCGCAGCGTACTGTCGTGGTTGACGACAACGGCGACCGACGGAGGCTCGACTTCCCCGGCGAGCATCGTCTCGGGTGCTCCCGCCAGTATGAGCGCCAGTCCGAGGGGCGCTGTACGCATCAGAACAGGGACGACACGGCCACGCCGACGCCGTCGCTTCGGCCATCCACTTCGTGGCCGGAGAACTGGTAGTTGAGCTTGAGGACCCAGCGGTCGTTCTCGGAACGCCACGCCAGTCCGAGCACGAGGTTGCGGTAGTCCTCGCTGCGGCGCAGGTCTACGATCTCGCCGCGCACGACGCCGAAGAGGCCGCGCCAGATCGGACTGACCAGTTGGAGGTACGCCCCCCAACGCGTCTCGTAGTCGTCCACCTCACCATCGGAAAGGATCACTTCGGAGGTGACGAGCTGTCCGGCCACGCTCAGGTCGAGATCGACCCCGGCGGCATACTCCTCGTCGTCGCTCTGAACATCCTCGAACCAGGCCGCCTGGACGCCGGCCGTGGCGAAGCCGCTCGGCAGCGCATGCCCGAACGCCACGCGACCGCCGAGCGAGCGTTTTGCGGCCTTCTCGTCGGAGAATCGGTCGAGTTCCCCACCGGGCTGCCCGTAGAGGTTGGTGTCTATGCTCCAGTCGCCCGGCGTCGCCTTGTAATCGAGCATCAGACCCGTCAGGTGCAGCGGGAACGATACCTCGGTTACCAGCGGACGATCCACGGTCCAGGTGAGCGGCGCGCGCCGGATCGGGTTCCAGATCCCGAACGGGGTCAGTATCTTGCCGAGCCGAAGCGTCGTCGAAGAAGAGACGGAAACGTCGGCGTAGAGCCTTTCGATCGCCGGTCCTTTCTCGGCGAAGAAAACGCCGTCGCCGTCCGCCCAGCCGAGAAAGTCCTCCAACTCGAGCGCCGTGAACAACGACAGCCGGGCGTATGGATCCCAACGCGCCAGCACCCCGAGATCGTCGAGGTTCACTTCTTCGGGGTGGCCCTTCAGCGACTCAAACGCTACATTGACGAATGCCGAGACCCACAGCCGGCCGCCCGCCAGTTCCAGGCCGCGCTGATCCTGCGAACTCGCGGGAACCGCGAGGATGTCTTCCTCGCCCGCGGATGCCGCCATGCCGACGTCGCACCACACGGTCGTGAGCAACACCCCGAGCGCGCAACGCAGTGCGACCGCGGTCCTGCGGCGCCTGCGCGGAAGCTCCATCGGTCTGCAGTTCGCGTTTATCGTCGTGGCCTCGGTCGCAGCAACAACGGGCGCAGTGGCAGCCGCGGCGTTCGCGAACGCGCGCCGCTTCGCTCTCTCCGAAGCCCAGCGCCGTGTCGAACTCACCGCCATCGTAGAGGCGTCGCGGCTGCGCGATGACCTCGATGAGAGAAGCCGGGCTATCACGAATTGGAGTCGTCTGGAAGTCATGCGCGCCCTCGCCTACGGCGACGTCGACAAGCAGATCGCCGACTTTCTCGACCGCTCGCTCGGCGGTTCACCCGAAGATGTAGCGGCGGTGTGCACCGATCGTTCCAAGGCGCTGGTCGCCGGCGCGGGAAACGCCGGGCTTTTCGCCGCGCTCGCCTCCGGCGGCGACCGTCCTTTCGAAATCATCGCCATCGACGGGCGCTGGCTGCTGCGATTCGCCGCACCGGTCGGCTTGGCCGATGCGCCGAACCGAACCCTCGGACGCATCGTGCTCGCGGTCGATCCCGGCGTCCTGCTGCAAGCGCGATCGGCCGATGCCAGCTACCGCCTGACGCTGCGCAGCCCCGACGGACGACTCCTCGCCGGCGGTCCTGACGGCACATCTGCTACGTCGGAGGAATGGATCACTGCTCGCGCCTCGGTAGGGTGGCCGGACTCGACGTCCGGCGATGGGCTCGTTCTGGGCGCGGCCGAGCCGGCTCGCGTCGTCCTCGCCCCTGCGCGTGCGATGCAAGGACGCATCGTCGTCGTGGGTCTGACCGTGCTCGCGGTGGCGTCGCTGCTCGGCACGGCGATAGCCATGCGAATCAGCCGCCCGATCCGCCGTTTCACCACCGCCGTCGAGGGCATCCGCGAGCGTGGGCGCTTGACCGGCCCGATCGACGTTCCCACCGGCCCCGGTGAACTCGGCGTTCTGGCCGAGGCCTTCACGCGCATGGCCCGCACGCTGGCGGTGGCGGAGGAGCGCAACGTCGCACAATCGCGTCTGGCTCTTCTCGGGGAAGTGGCCGCGAACATCGCGCACGAGGTGCGGACACCGCTGGCCTCGTTGCGTTCGGCCGGGCAGATGCTGGCGGCGGGCGACCGCGATCGCGCCACCACCGAGCGCCTCGCGACGCTCATCGTCTCGGAGGCCGACCGTCTCCACAACGTCGTCACCAACCTGGTTCGCGCCGCGCGACCGCCCTCGGGCCTGCGCACGCCATCGGACCTGATGCAGCTCGTCGCCCACGCCGTCGCAACGCTCGATCCGCTGCTGAGCGAGGGTGGTCGCGCGATCGAAGTTCACGGCCCCGTCGCGCCGCTCACGGTAGATGTCGATCCCGACCAGATCCAGCAGGTGCTCCTCAACTTGCTGCGCAACGCGCTCGACGCAAGCGAGGGGAGGGACACTGTCTTGGTGGAAGTGTCGGCGCGCCAAGACGTCGCGATCCTCGAGGTGCGCGACGCAGGGCCAGGCTTCGCCGCTTCAGTTCTGGAGCATCCTTTCGCCCCGTTCCACACCACCAAGCCCGCGGGAACGGGACTGGGATTGGCGATAGTACGGCGAATCGTGGAAGAACACGGCGGGCAGGTTACCATCGGGAACCTCGACCGCGGCGGCGCCTGCGTTTCGGTCCGCTTGCCTAAGGTGACCGCAGCATGAACGGACGCGCGCTGGTACTGGTGGTCGACGACGACGCCTCGCTTCGCGAGACGCTGTCACTGCTGCTCAGCGGCCTGGGACACGAGGTCGTCACCGCGAGCGACGTTGCGTCGGCGCTGGCCGAGGCGGGGCGGCACGACTTCGACCTCGTCCTGACCGATCTACGCATGCCGCGCGGCAGCGGCCTCGACCTCGTAGCCGCGTTGCACGAGGCGTCGCCGTCACTTCCCGTTCTGGTCCTCACTGCCTACGGCTCGATTCAGACGGCCGTCGACGCCATGCGGCTGGGAGCCGTCGACTACGTGACCAAGCCGTTCGACAACGCCGACCTCACGATGCGCATCCGCCGTGCCCTGGAACGCGAGCGCCTGAGAATGGAAAACGACTACCTGCGCGCCGCCACGCGACAGGGCGTCGGGTTCGGCGCCATCGTCGGTCACTCGGCGGCGATCGAGACCGTCTTCGGCCTCATCGAACGAGTAGCCGCGACCGATTCGGCGGTGCTCGTCACCGGCGAGACCGGCACCGGCAAGGAAATGGTCGCGCGGGAGATCCACCTTCGCAGTCCGCGGTCCGCCAAGCTGCTGGTTCCGGTGCACATCGCCAGCATCCCTTCCGAACTCCTCGAGAGCGAATTGTTCGGTCACGAGAAGGGTGCCTTTACCGGCGCTACCGCGAGCGGTCCGGGCCTCTTCGAGGTAGCCGACGGCGGAACGTTGCTGCTCGACGAGATCGGCGAGGCCCCCATGCACTTGCAGCCGAAGCTGCTGCGCGTCCTCCAGGACGGCGTCGTGCGCCGCGTCGGCGGCACGCGCGAGAGACGCGTCGACGTGCGGCTCGTATCGGCCACCAACCGCGATCTGAAAGCGTTGATCGAGGAAAAGGCCTTCCGCGCCGACCTCTACTACCGCCTCGACGTGATCGGGATCCGCGTCCCGCCGCTGCGCGAAAGGATGGAGGACATCCTGCCGCTGACCGCTCACTTCGTCGACGAGTTCGCGGGCAGGCTCGGACGCGGCCCGATGAGCGTTAGCAAGCAGGCCCTGCGCCTGCTCGAGGCCTACCATTGGCCGGGCAACGTGCGCGAGTTGCGCAACGCGGTGGAACGGGCGGTCGTGCTTGCACGGGGCGACGTACTCGAGACGTCGCTGTTCGATCTCGGGATCGTGCTCGAGGAGAAAGCTGCGGCTGCGTCGCATGACAGCGAAGCCGCGCCAGACGCCGAGGATGCGGCGGTACCGCTGTCGGACATGGTGAGCCAGTTCGAGCGTGACACCATCTTTGCGGCGCTCGCGAGAGCGGGCGGTGTCAAACGCCACGCGGCCGAGCTGCTCGGCCTGAACGAGCGAACGTTCTGGTACAAGCTGCGCAAGTACGGCGGGAGTTGACGGCGCGGCTGCGGGAGGCGACCGACCTCGTCAGGCCTCCTCGTCGCCTCGCTTCTTGGGTCTGTCGGTCGCCTTGAGGATGCGCTTGCGGATGCGCACCGACTTCGGCGTCACCTCGACCAGCTCTTCGTCGCCGATCCATTCGATCGCCGCTTCCAGGAACATCTCGCGGTGCGGGGTGATGATGACTGCCTCGTCGTGACCGGAGGCGCGCATATTGGTCAGTTTCTTCTCGCGCACGATGTTGATGTTGAGATCGTTGTTGCGCGAGTACTCGCCGATCACCATGCCTTCGTAGACCTTGGTGCCGGGCGGGATGAACAGCGTGCCGCGCTCTTGCAGGTGGAACACCGAGTACGGCGTGGCGACGCCATCGCGGTCGGCCACCATGCACCCGTTCACGCGGGCCTGGATCGGGCCGCACCACGGCATCCAGCCGTCGAACAGCGCGTTCATGATCCCGGTGCCGCGGGTGTCGGTCAGAAAACGCGAGCGCACCCCGATCAGGCCCCGCGAGGGAACCCGGAACTCGATGCGCACGCGCCCGGTGCCGGCGGTGGCCATCTTCGTCATCTTGCCCTTGCGCAGGGCCAGGAGCTGGGTGACCACCCCGACATAGTCCTCGGCCACGTCCACCATCAGCAGTTCGACCGGTTCGTGCTTGACGCCGTCGATCTCGCGCGTGATCACCACCGGCCGCGAGACATTCATCTCGTAGCCCTCGCGCCGCATCGTCTCGATCAGGATGGCCAGTTGCAGCTCGCCGCGACCGGCCACGCGCAGCGTTTCGGTGGTCTCGGTCTCTTCGATGCGCATGCTGACGTTGCGGCGCTGTTCCTGGAACAGCCGCTCTCGCAGCTTGCGCGAAGTGACGTACTCGCCCTCGCGGCCCGACCACGGACCGGTGTTGGCGCCGAACATCATCGAGATGGTCGGCTCGTCGATGCGGATGGCGGGCAGCGGCTTGGGGTTCTCGCGGTCGCCGATGGTGTCGCCGATGTTGATGTCTTCGACGCCCGCCACCGCGACGATGTCGCCGGCCGTGGCGCTGTCGATGTCGAGGCGTTGCAAGCCCTTCCACGAGTAGAGCTGGGTGATCTTGACCGGCCGCGCCGCGCGGTCCTCGTGACACAGCGAGTAGACCGCACCTTTGTCGAGACGTCCGTTCTTGATGCGGCCGATCGCCAGCCGCCCCACGTAGTCGTTGTAGTCGAGGTTGTTGCACTGGAACTGGACGAGCGCGTTCTCGTCGCCGTCGGGTCCCGGCAACCCCTCGACGATGGTGTCGAACAGGACCTTGAGGTTCTCGGCCGGGTTTTCCAGCGCGCGGGTGGCCGTCCCGACCCTCGCGTTGGTGTAGACCACCGGGAAGTCGAGCTGCTCCTCGCTGGCGTCCAGATCAATGAACAGGTCGTAGATCTCGTTGAGCACTTCCTGGATGCGCGCGTCGGGGCGGTCGATCTTGTTGACGCAGACGATCGGGACCAGACCTAGCGACAGCGCTTTCTGAAGTACGAAGCGGGTCTGGGGCAGCGGCCCTTCGGAGGCGTCCACCAGCAGCATGACCCCGTCGACCATCGCCAGGGTGCGCTCGACCTCGCCGCCGAAGTCGGCGTGACCCGGCGTATCGACGATATTGATGCGTACTTTCCCGTACTGCACGGCGGTGTTCTTGGCCAGGATGGTGATGCCGCGCTCTCGTTCGAGCGCGTTCGAATCCATCATGCGCTCGACCACGTGCTGGTTGGCGCGGAACAGACCGCTCTGATTGAGCATGGCGTCGACAAGGGTGGTCTTGCCGTGGTCGACGTGGGCGATGATGGCGACGTTACGGATATCGTCGCGACGGGCACTGAATGTTTGCATGGCGATGGCTGCCTTTCCGCGGTGGAGGGCGGAAAAGCTGGGGCTCCTATGGGGAAAAGACCGCGACCATAGCACGACCGGCCACAGGAGCTATCGACGGCCGGCGCCGGGCCTGAGCGAAGGCGCCAGGCCTGCGGACCGCGCCACAGACGGCTTCGAATCCCGCGCAGCAGCGCACGCAAGCGCCGGCTGCGACCTCTACACTGGAACGCGGACCTTGCCCGCCCGTTCAAGTGCCAATTGCCCGAGCAATGGGCAATCAACTGCCCACCTTCTACGCAACTCAGCCCCTGGGCAGTGAGGAACTCGTCACTGCACGGGCAGTTGGCGGTTGGCAAGCCCCTTGCTCTGCCCGAGTCAACACCAGTCGTTCGGCGATCGCATCGAAGCCGGCACGCACGCCGGCTCCAACCGCGCACCGGAGACAGAAACGGAGCACCGAACCAATGAAAATGATAGGTGGCAAGAGCCTGCTGGCGCTGATTCTGACGGCGGTCGTCGTTGCAAACGCGGCCGCAGCCGCAGCGGAAGAAGCAACGCAGGCGCCTGCTCTCCCAAGCTACTTTTCAGGAGCCAACGCAGATCCGGAAAATCCCACCTGGCCAGATGCCAGCGGCGCAGCCGCTGGCATCTGGATCACACCCGCCGGCGACGGCAAAGGCGACGCGCCGGCGAGTCTCAGCCTCACCGACCTCTACGACCGCGTCGCTCACAACCTCTTCTCGATCAACATGATGTGGGTCCTGATCACTGGCTTCATGGTGATGTTCATGCAGGCCGGCTTCATGTTCGTGGAGACCGGGCTGTGTCGCAGCAAGAACGCGGCGCACACCGCCGCGATGAACTTCCTGATCTATCCACTGGGTTGCCTGGCTTTCTGGGCTTACGGCTTCGCGATCGGCTGGGGCAACTGGTTCAACGGCCCGGTCGCGCCGGGGTGGTACTCGAGCCTCGGTCCGGGAACTTCGGTGCTCAACGGCGGCATCGGCATCGGCGCAGCGGTGGACGCGGCCGGTAACGCCACCGGCGTCTTCCAGTACGGCCTGATGGGGATGAAGGCGTTCTTTCTGAGCGGCGTCGACGACGTCAGCGTGATGGCGCTGTTCTTCTTCATGATGGTGTTCATGGACACCACCGCCACCATACCGACTGGCGCGATGGCCGAGCGCTGGGCCTGGAGGAATTTCTGTCTGTACGGCCTGTGGGTGGCGCTGCCGTACTGCTTGTACGCCAACTGGGTCTGGGGCGGAGGCTGGCTCGCACAGGCGGGGCTGAACTGGGGGCTCGGCCACGGCGCCGTCGACTTCGCGGGCTCGGGCGTCGTGCACGCGATGGGCGGCGTGATCGGGCTGGCCGGCGCGCTCGTGATCGGTCCGCGCATCGGCAAGTTCGTCAAAGGCAAACCCACCGCGATGCCGGGCCACAACATCCCGATGGTGGTGCTCGGTCCCTTCATCGTGGCGTTCGGGGGGTTCGGTTTCAATCCCGGATCCACCTTGTCGGGCACCGATCTGCGCATCAGCTTCGTGGTCGTCAACACCATGCTCGCCAGCGTCGCTGCCGCCGCCGGTGCCCACCTGGTGCTGTCGATGAAAGGCCTCAAGCCCGACCCTACGATGCTGTGCAACGGCATGCTCGCCGGCCTGGTAGCGATCACTGCGCCGTGCGCTTTCGTAGCGCCGTGGGCGGCAGTCGTGATCGGCATCCTCGCCGGTGTGTTCGTAGTCTACGGAGTGTTCTTCTTCGAGCGCCACGGCGTCGACGACATCGTCGGCGCGGTCTCGGTGCACGGCATCAACGGTCTGTGGGGCGTGATCTCGCTCGGCATCTTCGCCAACGGCGACTACGGCGCCGGCTGGAACGGCGTGGTACGCCCGGAGATGGTCGAGAAGTACGGCTTCGACGGCGTGCGCGGCATCCTGTACGGCGACGCATCTCAACTCGGCGCGCAGTTGCTGAGCGCTGTGGTGGTGACGGTGTTCGGCTTCGCGATGGGCTACTTCTGGTTCAAGCTCAGCGACAAGATCACACCGCTGCGCGTGAGCGCGGCCGATGAAATGGTAGGTCTGGACTTCGCCGAGGTCGGCTGCGTGGCCTACCCGGATCAGGCCCAGCACGGCAGCATCTAGCAGCCGCGTGCAGACGCGGGTTCAAGGTCGGCCTCGGTCCCCGGTCGGCCTCGAACCCGCATCGACGGCGAAGGCGAGTGCGGGCTGGCTCCGCACTCGCCTTCGTCTCTTGCGTTTCCTGCCGGCCGCGAGCCTCCCGCCCCGCCGCCAACGCACCGACAGACAAGTCGCAAGCCGCGACTTGACCCCTCGCGCTTCTGCTGTCAGGGGGGGTCAAGTCGCGGCTTTCGATTTGCGCTGCGCCGCGCGCGGGGAGCACCACCATGGCGGATCGGTTCGCAGGCAAGGTCGCGCGTATCACAGGGGCAGCCTCCGGAATCGGAGCGGCGACAGCGCGCCGCCCGGCAAGCGAAGGCGCCGCGCGGATACTCGTCGCGGGCGGCTCACGATGATTCGCAGCGCGATCTCTTCGGCTCACGGCGAGCCGGCGCTGATCGTCGGCTTCGATGAAGCCATCGCGGCCGCGATGGCGCCCGACCCGCCGCGCGACCTGGTGGTGTGGATCGACGCATCCGCACCGAGCGCCGAGGAACTCGCCAGCATCGAAACGACCTTCGCGCTCCACCCTCTGACCGTCGAAGACCTCTCGCACCGCAATCAGCGCGCCAAGCTCGAGGAGTATCCCGGCTATCTGTTTCTGGTGCTGCACTGGTTCGCCAGCCTGGACCTGCGCCACAACGCCGCCGAGGTACACTGCATCCTCGGCAAGAACTGGCTGGTGACGCTGGTCGACGGCGTGCCCGTGCAACCGATCGAGACCGCATGGGGCGACTTCGTGCGGGGTCATGCAAGACCCCCGGCCGGAGCCGACGGCGAGCTCTATCGCATCCTCGATCACATCGTCGACGGCCACGTCCCGGTGCTCACGGCGTTCGAGGATCGCCTGGAACGCCTCAGCGCCTCCGTGACCCACGACTCGGAACAGGACGCCGTCGACAAGGTGATCACGGTACGCCGCTCGCTGGTGCATTTTCGTCGCGCGCTGGCGCCGCAGCGCGACGTCTTGTCGGCGCTTGCCCGGCGCGAGCACTCGCTGGTCTCCGAGAAGTCGCTGCTGTACTTCCGCGACGTCTCCGACCACGTGCAGCGTGAGTACGAAGCCGTCGAGTCACTGCGCGAGCTGGCCCAGAGCGTGATCGAGGTGCAGTTCGCGGTTCGCGAGCGCATGCAGAGCCAGATCATCAAGCGCCTGACGGTGATCTCGACGGTCTTCCTGCCCCTGAACTTCCTGACCGGCTTCTTCGGCATGAACTTCGCCCATCTGCCGTTCGCGGACGATCGCCTGCTCTATACCGCGCTGACCGCGATGGCGACGCTGCCGACCGGGCTGATGCTGTGGTTCCGCAAGCGCCGCTGGCTGTGAGCCAGTGCGTGGTGGCCGGGCCGGATCGCGCGCGCCCGGCGTTCGTTTCCTCGGAAGCATTCCCTCGATACACTCGCGGCGCCGCTGCGTCCGGGGAGCACGAACCATGAGATTCGGGGTTTTCTACGAACTACAGCTTCCCAAACCCTGGGACGACCTCTCCGAGCTTCGGCTGGTCGAAGAAGCGCTCGAGCAGGTGGAACTGGCCGACCGTCTCGGCTTCGACTACGCGTGGTGCGTCGAGCACCACTTCCTCGACGAGTACTCGCACTGCTCGGCTCCCGAGGTCTTCCTGGCCGCCGCCGCCGCGCGCACCGAGAACATCCGCATCGGGCACGGCATCCGCCAGGTGATCCCGAACTACAACCACCCGGCGCGCACCGCCGAAGCTCTGGCCATGCTTGACCTGGTCTCGGGCGGGCGCGTCGACTTCGGAATCGGCGAAGGCGCCACGCGGCTGGAACTGGGCGGCTTCGAGATCCCGACCAAAGAGAAGCGTGCAATGGCGCTCGAGGCCGCCGAGCAGATCGCCAACATGATGGTGTTGGAACCCTACCCGGGGTTCCAAGGCCAGTCGTTCTCGATGCCGTGCCGCAACGTGCTGCCCAAGCCGCTGCAGAAACCCCATCCTCCGATGTGGATGGCGTGCACCAACCGCGACACCATCCGGGTTGCCGCGCGCAACGGTCTGGGTGCGCTGGCGTTCGCGTTCGTCGATCCCGAAGAGGCGCGCAACTGGAGCCGCATCTACTACGACATCATCCGCAGCGAAGAATGCGTGCCGCTCGGCCACGCGGTAAACGCCAACCTTGCGATGGTCTCTGCGTTCTCGATCCACGAAGACCGCCGCGAAGCGATCCGCCGCGGTCAAGACGGCTTCGAGTTCTTCTACTACGCGATCAACGCGCTGGTCGCGCACGACGCCAAGCCGGGCCGCTCTCATCTGTGGGACAGTTTCCGCGTCGAACGTGGTGATCGCACCCAGGAGCTGCTGACGACCGCCCACGATCCCGACTACCAGGGCAGCGGCATCGGCACCCCGCAGGACATGCACCGCCATCTGCGCGAGTTCTCGGAAGCGGGAGTCGATCAGGTGATCTTCCTGCAGCAGGCCGGCCACAACCGCCACGCCCACATCTGCCAGTCGCTCGAACTGTTCGCCGCCAAGGTGCTGCCGGCGTTCCGCATCGAAGTGGCCGCGCGTGAAGCTGCAAAGGAAGCGGAACTGCGCCCCTACCTGGACGAGGCACTGACCCGCAAGCGATGGATGACACCGCTGGCCGAGGCCGACATCCCGGTGGTGAAAGCGTCGCGGGTGTCGGCGGAGGTCAATCAGGTGACGCTGAAGCGGTGAGAAGATGCGAGCGTTGCGGCGAATTCCGACTTGATCGACGTGTGACGCAGTTCACACCGCCACGCCTATTGTGCGCGAGCGTTGCGCCCCATACGAGGTAGAGCAACCGCGCACAGATTTTCACTTTCCCCCCTTTACGTACCGTCATTCGTCGGGTAGATGGGTGGGGCATCGCGCTCATCGCGCTCATCGCGCTCATCGCGCTCATCGCGCTCATCGCGCTCATCGCGCTCATCGCGCTCAT
>JACRCR010000179.1 GCA_016218925.1 Deltaproteobacteria bacterium
CATCGCGGGATCCTCAGGACGCCAGCCGCGTGTCGCGCAGCCACGCTATGCTGCGCGAAGCAAGAACTCGACCTTCACAGCCTCGAACGGGAAGACAATGTTCCCGTCTTCTGCGCGGTCGAGTACCCCGGCGCTCAGTAGCGCGGTGACGTCACTGTGCACCGCCTTCACGTCTCGACCGGCGCGACGTGCCGCCGCACGGATGGAGACAGGACCGGCGCCGCAAAGTACCTTGAGCAGTTCCCAGCGTTTGGCGGTGAGGACTTTCCAGAGGAGTTCCGGCGTGGCAAACGTGATGCGCGCCGATTTCTCCGCCTTGCCTGTCTTCCACACGCGCACGAAATCGTCCATTGCTTCGTTCGGCGCGCGAACGTCAAGAGTTACGGTTTTCACGATTCCACCTCGCAATGTCACGCCGAAAATCGGCGATGAGTTTCTCTACGGTCTCGAAGGCATATGGGCTCTCCCTCTTGCCGAAGTGCCGGTGATCGCCCTTGCCGGCCTCGTTGTCGTAACGCAGCACGCATACCCCATCGACCATGTAAGCCAGTCGATACTTGAATCCATGAGTCGAACCCGTCACCGGTTTGGCAACACGCCACAGCACAAACTCGGCGAACGCGGTCTCTGAAAGGCTGATACGCGTGCGTACGAGTTCGACGGCTCTCATGTTGGGAATAATGCCAACACCTAGGGCATGTTGTCAAAGAGAACAACGGGGGATCGGAGAGTGCTGAGGCCGTGCCCCGTCAATATTCCGTCGAGCTTAAGAATCACGCGTTTGGCGCAACTGCCGAACCAGCGCATGGGAGGCCCGAAGCGGCCCCGGCAGCAAGCTGACCGGTGGCCACGGCGGCGCCTTGAGGTAAGACTCCTGCCATGTGGCGCGCCATCATTCTCTTCCTCATTGTGTTGGTTCACCTGATCCGAGCGGTATGCAAGTCCAGGGACGAGTTGGTCCTCGAGAATCTCGCGCTGCGCCAGCAGGTCGCCGCGTTGAACTTGTGCAGGCGCAAGCCGAAACTGCATGACGCCGACCGCGCGTTCTGGGTCGCGCTGCGCAGGTCCTGGCCGAATTGGGCCAGCCGGCTGGTGGTCGTGAAGCCGGAGACGGTGTTGGACTGGCAGCGCCGGCGCTTTCGCCGCTACTGGACGAGGATCTCGAAACGGCGCGGGCGTCCCGGCCGTCCGGCGGTGGACGCCGAGATCCGTGACCTCATTGGCCGGATGGTCCGGGAAAACACTTGGCGCGCTCCTCGCATCCTCAGCGAACTCCACAAGCTCGGCTTTGTGGTTTCCGAGGCGACCGTTTCCCGCTACGTCCGATGTCTGCGCGACCGCAATCCCGACCCCGATGTCGTACGCCGCTGGGTCGCCTTCTTGCGCAATCACAAGGCCGCCATTGCCGGCATGGATTTCTTCACGGTGCCGACTGCCACGATGAACGTCCTGTACGGGTTCTTCGTTGTTCATCACGACCGACGCCACATCCTGCACTTCAATGCGACCTACCATCCGACGGCCCAGTGGGTCATGCAGCAACTGCGCGAGGCGTTCCCGTTTGAGTCTGCGCCCCGACATCTCATCTTCGATCGCGACTCGATCTTCTGCCCTGCAATCGTGGAGTTCGTGAAGGCATTGGGCGTGGAGCCCAACCGTACAGCCTACCGCAGTCCCTGGCAAAATCCCGTCTCCGAGCGGTGGGTTGGAACCATACGCAGAGAGCTGCTCGACCACGTAGTAGTTCTCAGCCAGCGACATCTCGTCGCGCTCGTCACTTCGTTTCTCCGTTACTATCACGAAGACCGCTGCCACCTGGGGCTCGACAGGGACACGCCGGACCGAAGACCCGTTACGTCGAGGCCGTCACCTCGCGCGAAGGTTGTGGCGTTGCCGCGTGTGGGCGGGCTACATCACCGATACGTGTGGCGCGAGGCTGCCTGAGGCAACGGCGAGAATCCGAGTCGGCGCGAGACACCAGCGGCGACATCGACCGACCTCGGCGCCGCACCTTGACGACACAGCCACAGTAACGAGCCGATACCGCAAACCTTTGCGGGACGGTCGGTCTGGCGCGTCTTCGTTTGCTCCTGGCTGCGCCGTTCTTGGCTTCATCACGTAGGTGCTCTTGGCGATCCGAGTAGGATCCCGCGACGGCTCCGACGGCACTGACCCCGTCGGATGAGGTTTTGACGATGCACAGGCGTCGGACGGGCGGGGCCTGTTTCACCGGCTTCGCGGAACCCGGATACGGGAAATGCGCGCATCGCCCCTGTGACAAAATTCGGTAGGTGGACCAGATCCTGGACGGCTCAGGTATGCCTCGGGGGCGCGTCCGTCCAGTCGACCCAGGGGCCGGAAGCCCTGGCGTACAGAAATTCCGCTGATCGGCCCGTCCGCCTCGCAACGGGAGCCGTCGGGAATTGCTCGCCTCTTCGGTCGGCCGAGTTTCGGCACACTACGGGGTCGGCTGCGTAGACGCCGCAGTCCCCGGTCGAACGACGGATAATCGACGATCTCGAGTTGGCGGCGGTTGAGCTTCGACGGCCGCGGGAAACGGCTTTGGCCGCAATCACGTCGGAGGCAGCCGCGAACCTTGTTTTGGCCCGGCCAGTCCGGCAAGTAAGGCTCGGTTCGAGGGGTCCGGAGCCCCGGCGCGCGGTCGAGTTGTCAGAAAGCGTCTTGTCGGACGTAGATGTGAGGAGTAGGCAAGCGCGAGGCTTCTTCCCCGTGCCCGCCTAATTTCCCTTTCCTTCAGCAGGGCGGGATGCTCCGTGCCGTCGTTCGGCAGCCACGAAAGCCTGCACGTTGGATCGCTGGCCTTTTTCGTTCTCAATCGCCGTCTCGAATCGAGACGCCCGCTCGGCCACAGGAGAAACAATCCATGAAGAAGTTCGCCGTAACATTTCTTGCTGTCGTTGCCATGCTCGCCGCCGTCCTTCCTGCGGACGCCCAGATCGTCACCAGTTCGCCCGGCAAGAAGGCCGTCTACGCTCGCGGCAGTGTCCCATTCGTCGGCATGCTCGCCGACTACGACGTCACGATTGCGAAAGGAGCCAAGAAGCGGGTGCTCGAGGTGGATGCCATGCTGGGCGTGCTCGGATGCTCGAACGAGCGCGTCAATGTCGCTGTCATCGTGAACACAACCGGCGTGGCCTACAGCATGTACATTCCGGCCCTGCCAACCGATTTCCGCACTGGCACGGGCGTGTGGTACCTGGACCTCGACGATGCCGAGACGAACAGTCCCGGCAATTTCGTCAACCAGCCGCTCAACATTACGGTGCGTGTCAATGCCCTGACCAGCAATTGCACATTGGTCCAGGGCCTGGTGCGTGCCCGGCTCGTGAAGAAGTAAGCCTTCTCAGCCAACGAATGGCGTGCATGTCTCGCGACATGCACGCCGTTCTCGTCCCGACTTGACGCAAACTGTGCCGTTCATCGCTCCGCGTGCACTGCGCCACGGCTCAGATCACTCCGTTACCCCGCAGCTTCGCGATGTCGTCGCTAGAGAAGAATGTTCGAGCTGACTGACCGCTGAGCGCGGCGCTGCCGAGAACTCTCCGTCGCGGGGCTTCGCGAGCCGTAGAGGATACGGCGGTGGCAAAGTCGGCTATTGTCGGGCCTTCGCGCTCTCTCTGGCAGCCGGCAGTCCCCGCACTTTCGCCTCACCACCGACCCTTCGGGAACCGCCCGAATCGCGCTTGGAGAATCTCCGACCAAATCCGCCGATGTCGGCCCGAATCCGGACCAGAGAGAAACGCCGATGCCCACCGGATCGTCGGCATCCCCCGGCAATCCCGCGATTGTCGCGAGTTCGTTCGGGAACCGGCGTTTCGCTGAAAGTGAAGTGGCGGAGAGGGTGGGATTTGAACCCACGGTACCTGTTAAGGTACACACGCGTTCCAGGCGTGCTCCTTAAGCCGCTCGGACACCTCTCCGCAAGAAAGTCGCTCAGACCTTGCCCCGAAAGGCCGGTCGCACAGCGGGTGAGGCCCGGAACGTAGCCGCCCCGCGGCAGACTTGCAACGCGAAACCCGCGCGTCGAGCGCCCGCCGCGAGCCCCGCCGCCGACGACACCCCCGCGATTCACCAGCAGAAATCCCCGCCATGACGCACCGACGCGCGCCGCCCAACGCCGCCTTGCCCGGGGTCGCGTCCGGTGGTAGCGACAGCCCTCCGGAGCCCTGCTGAAATGTCGTATGAAGTCGTAGCCCGGCGCTGGCGCCCGCCCACTTTCGCGAGTGTGATCGGGCAGGCCCATGTCACTACGACGCTGGCCAACGCCATAAAGCGCGGCCGGGTGCCGCACGCCTTCTTGTTCACCGGCACGCGCGGGGTCGGCAAGACCACGGTGGCGCGGCTGTTGGCCCGCTCGCTCAACTGCACTGCCCGCCAGGGCGCCGAGCCCTGCAACGAATGTCCGTCGTGCCGCGGCATCCTGGCCGGCGCTTCGGTGGACGTGATCGAGATCGACGGCGCCTCCAACCGCGGCATCGACGAGGTGCGCGCGCTGATCGAGAGTTCGCAGTACCGGCCGGCCTCCAGCCCCTTCAAGATCTACATCATCGACGAGGTCCACCAGCTTTCGCGCGACGCGTTCAACGCGCTGCTGAAGACCCTGGAAGAGCCGCCCTCTCACGTCAAGTTCGTGATGGCCACCACCGAGGCGCACAAGCTTCCGGCCACGATCCTGTCGCGCTGCCAGCGCTACGACTTTCGGCGCCTGGGCGAAGAGGAAATCTGCGACCAGCTCGCGCGCATCGTCGAGAAGGACGAGATGGTGATCTCGCGCGATGCGCTGGCGCTGCTGGCGCGCGAGGCCGATGGCAGCATGCGCGATGCGCAATCCTTGCTCGAGCAGGTGCTGGCCGGGGCCGGCGCCGGGGTGGGCGAGAGCATTGACGCCGACGAGGTGGCGCGGCTGCTCGGTGTGGCCGGGTCCGAACTGGTGTCGGGCTGTGTGCGCGCGATCCTGGCGGGACAACCGGCGCGCATCGTCGCGTTCATCGGTGAGGTTCGCCGCTTCGGTTACGACGCCGAGAAACTGATCGGCGAATTGCTGGAGACGCTGCGCCACATCACTGTTGCGGCGGTGGCGGGCGTTGACGCGCTGGGGCCGAGCGTGGGCGAGGCCGACCGCAACCTGGCCGCCGAGCTTCGCGGCGCGCGCAGCGCGCTCGACCTGCAGCGCATCTTCGCGTCGTTGCTTGGCACGGCCGGCGATCTTCGGCGCGGTGCGCATCCGGATCTGGTGCTGGAGATGGGACTGCTCAAGGTGGCCTCGCTCGAACCAGTCGAAACCGCGGCGCAGATCCTGGCCAAGCTCGACGCGATGGGCTCGGGGGCGGGGCCTGCGCGGGCGGCTTCTGGACCGGCGTCCGCGAGCGCGGCTGGCACGCGTTCCGAAGGCGCGGGCGCTGCGGCTCGACCGGCGTATTCTTCTTCTTCTGCTGCGCCGGCCGCACGCACTGCGTCTGCTAGTGCCGGTGCTTCGCGTCCCGACGGAGCGGGCGCGGCGTCGCGAGCCGCCTCGGCTGCCCCGGCGCGCGACTCATCGACGAGCGCCGCGGCGCCCCGCTCGCAACAAGCATCCGTTTCGGCGACCGCGCCGCCGCCTCGCGCGCAGCAAGCGTCCTCGTCCGCGCCGCCGCGCCGCGAAGAAGGCGCTGCGCCGAGTCTCCTCGACGCCGCGCCCAAGGGCGAGCGGCTGCCGCTGGCCGGAGGCCCGGCCTCTGGCAGCGGCGAGGACTGGATCGAA
>JACRCR010000180.1 GCA_016218925.1 Deltaproteobacteria bacterium
CAGCCGAGAACGTACCGGTGGCCGACGTGTACACCGTCTTGACCACGACTCCGCTCTTCTTGACGGTCACGACCGCCGAGGCCAGGTTCGCGGTCCCGAGCTTGTTCTTGACCGTGCCGCTGATCGAGAAGTACGCCGGCGATGCCGTGCACGTCGTCGAGCTCTGCTGGCCGATCGTATCGATCGCCTTGTGGGCGATCGTGAACGTGCCCGTCTTGGTGAAGGCGTGGCTGAACGGTCCGTACGGAGCGACCTTGTCACTGGACAGAACGCTGCCGTCGCCCCAGTTCACCGTCACCTGAGCGATGCCGTTGTCGTCACTCGACGTATCGGTGACCGTCTCGGTCCAGGTGTTCGCGTCGAAGCTGCACGTGCCACCCACCGTCGGCCCCAGGTCAGGAGCGTAAACGGTGACCTTCTTGGTCAGCGATCCTTCGTTGACGCCGAATTCCTCGACGGTCAGCGTGATCACCTGGTCGCCCGGCGCCGCAAACGTGTGCGAAGCGGCAGCGCCCGAGCCATGAGCCGTGCCGTCGCCCCAATCCCAGTCGTAAGCATCGCAGGCGCCGCCGCTGCACGAGCTCGCCGATCCGTCGACGTTTACAGTCAGCGTGTTGGGAGAGCCCAGCGTGTAGCCGAACGACACGATGGGCGCGTCGCCATGGATACCCCTGGCCAGAGCTGCGAGCTGCGTCTTGGTCATGTAGGCGCCGCCGTTCTTGGTCGGATTCTGCTTCACCGCAGCACCGGCCACAGTGGTCTCGGCGGTAGCGGCCAAGGTCAGCTGAGTGGCCGAATCGACCGAAGCGACGAGGGTCTCGAGGTCCGCGCCCGCAGCGCCGGCGCCCGCGACCGAAACCCTCGCGCCGGCCACGAAGCCGGTCGTACTGCCCACGTTGGCAACGATCTTCGACCCACTGGTCGAGTCGCCTGCATTGGACACCTGGACGGTTCCGCCGCCGTGACACTGACCGCAGGCCTGGTCGAGATCCACCCACGCCGCGTTGGTGTAGCTGCCGTCCGCCGCCGTGTTCATGTTGGCGGTGCCGGTAAGCGAAGCCAGCGGGAAGGCCGAGTACGTCGCGCTGGTGCTGATGCGGAACAGGTGCTCGCGGCCCGGCATGTGGCAGATTTCGCACGCCACGGCCGGATCGGTGGCCATCTCTTCCAGAGGAGTGCCGGCGCCTTGGGGATGCGCCATCGCCGCGAGGTTCTTGCCGTGGCAAGTGGTGCACTCGCGCCGCAGCGGTTCGGCCTCGGGGTCGGCCGACTCGAGCGACCAATGCACGTCGTGGCACGTCATGCAGTTGCCCTGGTTACTGGCGGAATAGGCCACACCACCAGTCGTGCCCGCAGCTTCACCCTCTTGCACCCACACTCCGCCAGCGCCGCTCGGCGTGCCGTTGGACGGGTTGGTGCAGTCTTCATTCTCGGGTCCGTCCGCGTTGTGAATCTTCTCGGCCACGCCATCGCGATACACGGTGGTGAGGATGGATCCGCTGCCTACGACTCCGCACACGCCGCCAGTGACGGCGGCAAAGGGATATGCAACCAGGTCAGGCGTGGTACTCCACTCGTTGGTCGCCGGGCCAGCCAGACACGACGTCTGCGTATAGCGGCAGGTAGTACCGTCCCAGTAGTGTCCCGCGGCCGGGCAGGTCGTGGCGTTCCACGTGCCGCTCGGATTCGGCGACGTCCGACACACGTAGCCTACAAAGGGACTGCCGTAGTTGGTCTTGGTGATGATGCTCAGCTTGTTGCTGTCTCCCGTGTACTGCCCATGCGGGCTGTTCAGGAACATGTTGGCGATCGGCGCCAGGTTCTTGGACGTACGCGCGAGCTCGCCGTACGACACCGGAATGGCTCCGGCGGGATTGACACTCTCCGGAATGCCGGCAGTGCCGTGACAAGTGAAACAGACGCCCGTTACGTGCGAGCCGTATTCGGTCTGGTTGTGGCCCGAGGCGGCGCGAGGCACGCCCGCGGTGCAAACCCCGCCGCCGGTGCACGGCGTGTCGTCGACGCACGGCGTGGCTGCTGTCAGCGTGCCACCGACACATACTTTCGTCTGATAGATGATCGTTCCGAGATCCTGAGCCGTCGGCTTTCCGGTGGCGTGACAGATCTCACACTGAACGCCCGAGAGTCCCCAGTCGTCGCCGACCGTAGCGTAGTCCGGATCGTCGCCGGACAGCTTGTGGCCTGTGTCGACATAACCGGGTTTGTAGCGCTCGGCATAGCTGCGGGACTGGTCGCTGTGGCACTTCAGGCATGAGCTTCCGGTGCCGCTGTAGAATTTCCCGCCGCCGTCGGCGATCGCCGTAGTTGCGTCGAGCTTCATGATGCTCGATGCCTCGGGCACGGTGGCTACGGCCACAGAGCTCGCGCCCGGAGCAGCCCCGCCGAGTGTCGGCAGCCAGTTATCCCACGAACCGCCGATCGCGAGGCAGTCGCCCTGCGTGCTGATGCCGGTCAGGTCAACGCAAGTTCCCGCGGTAGCCGATCCGGTGCCGCCCGCACACAGCGGCGCGGTCGCCGTCGAGCCGGTGGCAGCGGTGAGGTTCGCGTTGAGATACCCTTTGACGCCGTAAGCGTACACGCACTGTGAACTGGCAAACGTGAAGCCCAATCCGGCATCATACGACGCCTGGGTCTGGTACATGACGTTGTCGGTGCCGGCGACCCACTCGCCCGGCGACGCGGTGGTGGCGACGTTGTGATACGAGGGGCACGCGCCATTGTTGGCGGTGGTCCACGCGGGCGGGCCAACCACGCTGGTCATCCTCATCGCCGCGTAGCAGAAGCCGAGTTGGTCGGCCGAGGTGCGACCCTTGTAGCCGGCCGGCGTGATGGTTCCTCTGTAAGGGATCGCCTCGCCCGTCTTGGTGCTCATGTACTGCCAGCTATGGGCAACGCACAGACCGGTAGTCAGAACGACACCGCCCTTGGCGGAACACATCGGAACCGTGTTGTCGAGATCCACGCGCGAGATCGGGTTCTTGTCGGTGGTGTTGTCCACGCAGATGCTGGTGGACCACGCGTGCCTGTAACCGTCGTTGCCGGCTCCGCCGGTGCACGCCGTCTGGCCCAGCGCCTTGATGGCCGGCGTAGTGTACACGATGCAATCTTTCTGGTTGTCGATGGCGGTATTGACGTCCAGGACTCCCTCGTTCGCCGTACCCGGCAGGCCCAGACCCACCACGCAGACGCCGTCTCTTGGGTTGGAGTACACGCCCGGCGAGGGTTCCCTCGACCCATCCGTGAGGTACATGGCGTCAGCCTGGCTCACGCTCAGCAGCGGTATGGCCAGAAGGGATAGCGCCGCGATGAGCGGGGCGCCTGCGAAACGGGTTCTCTTCTTTCCTGTCATAGCCACTACTCCTTTACTCCTTCACGCGAGGTTGGCACTCGCCCGACGTTTGGAAACCACTTCCTCTGTTGTCACCGTGCTCTGTCCCCGTCCTCGAGACCCAACGCGCCCCGGTGCTCCTCGAGAGGTCTTCAGCCGAACTTGCGTCCCTTCGGGGGAAGATAGAGGCCCTCACCCTCATTCGCCGGCGATGCTCCTCACGTCTCGCCGCTTGCCCGCCGGTCGCCCGACCACCGCTCACGCAGATCGGCCGCTGCGGCGGCTCGGCTAATTCCCCGCGCCCACCGTGCAAGAACTGAGCCGCCATATCGCTACCATCGGCTCGCTCGCAGCTACCGAAACGACCGCGGGCCGGCCCCCCGTTTCGTCGTCACGCCATATATGGGTACGTTGTCCTACAGGATTAGCGGTCGTAATCGTGCGCGCAGGGCGCCCGCGGGCGCAAGAATTCGCGCCGGTCGGAACGTATCGGGCTTCCAAGCCGGCGGCGCGCTCCTGTAAAGCGCTTCTATTTCCAGGATTAGGAACAGAACGGGCCGTCGCGTACTCGAAATGAGAAACACGCATGTTCCCCCCTCTCGTATAGATCATGACGAACACGGCCCCTGCGCCCCAAGTGGGGCTGGTCGAATTGCCGAGACGAGCGGCGCCCAGCGGTGCGACCCGCTCCGACGATATGGACGCTGAATCGCCGGCAGCCTCGGTTCCCGCCTGCCCCCCCCGTGTCCAGGATCGCCAACCGACGGGGGGGAGAGCAAAGGGCGACTCCAGGGGTTCGGCGCGCAGCGATCGATTCGCCCGTCGCTCCGTGCGGCGGCGCGTGGCAGCCCCGGAAACTCGCGGTAGAGCCATGCTCACGGGGATCCCGAACGATCGGCCGAGGGCAGCACCGCCTTCGTCTCCTTCGTCGCGCTCGGCGCGACCCACGGTCACACCCACGGCGAGCACCGCTCCAGAACGCCTACATCCACCGGAGGCGCCGCGGGACCTACCCACCGCGACACTACAGATCCGCATCCCGACGCGCGTGCGCGCCGACCCGGGAAGCGCGCGGCGCACTTTGGAACACGGATGGTCGCGATCCCGTGCAGCACCCCCGCGACCCCGTGCTCAGCTTCGATGCTCGCAACCGCGCGCTTCATAAATGGAGCGGGCCAGTATATAAATTCATTGCGCGCTCGTAGCTCTTACACATCGCGCCAGACGAAGCCGCGTACTACCGGCGAAGAAACGGGGGGAAGGGGAATCACCTGCGTGACGGCATCCGTAACGCAGGAAGTTGCGCAACCCGGCGGCGCGAAGACGACAGGGGCAAGGGCCCGAAGATGCATCCCCTCGGCCGTTTCGGCTCGTTCGGCCGCGACGGTCGGGCGGTCCCAAGAGATGGAGGTCGGCACTCGAGTGCGCTCCGGTAAGACTAACGAGTGGCACAGGAAGTGCTGTGCCTCTACCGAACTCGCGTAGGAGGAAACCGCCGACCATGAACAACTTGGGGGCATGGCGGGCCATCGCAGCATCGCTCGCGCTGACATTCGTCGCGACGGCTTGTACGCAAACGACCCAGAAGAGGGAGGCGCCGGTATTTTTCCCGCCGCCGCCGGCGCTCCCACGCATCCAATATCTGACCTATTTCACAGGCGTCAAAGACATCGAGGAGCAGTCTTCGTTCAATCGCTTCATCGTCGGAGAGAAGGAGAACCGGCAGCTCAACAAGCCCTACGGTATCGCGCTCTACGACGGCAAGATCTACGTCTGCGACGTCAACGCGACGGTCACGGTGTTCGACCTTCAGGCGAAGTCTCTCACCTTCATGAAGGGCGCGACCAGCGGCGGCGGAGTTCTCCAGCAGCCGGTCAATATCAGCGTTGCGGCCGATGGAACCAAGTACGTCTCTGACCCTGTGCGAGGTCAGGTCGTTGCCTTCGATCGTAACGACGAGTTCCTCCTGGCCTTCGGCGCGCCGGGCGGTTGGAAACCTGTGGACGCGGTGCCGTTCGACAACCGTCTTTACGTCGCCGACATGGGCCACGGGCTCGTGTCGATCTTCGATCGGCAGAGCGGAGAACTGCTCAAGTCGATCGGCAACACCGGCGACCCCTCCGAGCGGTTGGACCGGCCGAGCAATCTTGCTTTCGACAGCGAGGGCTACCTTTACGTCACGGATGTAGGACGGTTCCAGGTGGTCAAGTTCGACCGCGACGGTCACTTTCAGACGGCAATCGGCCGGCTCGGCGACAACCTGGGGCATTTCGCACGGCCCAAAGGCATCGCAGTGGATCGACAGGGCCTGCTGTACGCGGTGGATGCTTCATTCAACAACGTCCAGATCTTCAACCAGCAAGGACGGCTGGCGATGTTCTTCGGCGAGGCCCCGGACAAACCGGGGGGCTTTGTCCTGCCCGCGAAGGTCGCAATCGACTACGACAACTTGAAGTACTTCCAGAAATACCTCCAGCCGGGCTTTACCGCGGAGTACCTGATTCTCGTCACGAGCCAGTTCGGAGATCGCCGGGTGAATGTCTTCGCCTACGGGCACGAAGAGGGCAAGCACTACCCCACCGACGAAGAACTGCTCAGCCAGATCGAAGAACGACGAGCCAAGGAGCGAGCCGCCCAGCAAGCACCTTGAAGTCACAGGCATCCAGGTATCCGCGGTTCTCAGTTCGATGAGGGTTAGTACACTCGCAGCATATGTGGCGGCTCTTCTGCTGGTCGGGCCGGCCTGCAATCCGCCGGCGCGTCACGCCGCGCTCACGTTCTTCTTCGACGGCGTCCCGCCGCCCAAGCCGCCCGAACCGCCACCGGGACAGACCGACGAAGCCGCGGCATCCCGAAAGATCACCTACACCGAACACGGTCCGTACGCGGCCAAAGCCTGCAACGCCTGCCACCAGTCGACGTCGAGCAATTCCTTCGTCGCACCGCGCGAACAACTCTGCTTCCAGTGTCACGACTTCAAGCTCGACAAGAAATACCTCCACGGGCCGCTCGCGTCCGGCGGGTGTCTGGCGTGCCACGATCCTCACAGCTCGCAGTACAGGTACCTTCTCGTCGCGGAATCGGACACCTTCTGTTTCCGCTGCCATGACCGCACGGCGATAGAAAGCAACCCGGTGCATCAGGATGTCGGCGAACGGTGCACCGAGTGCCACGACCCTCACATGTCCGACAACGAGTACCTCTTGCGATGAGTTCCGGCGCAGCCACACCAACGCCGCGCCGGCGAACATACGCGTTGTTGCTGGCCTGTGCCGTCGCCTCGCTGTGCCCGCGACTTGCACCGGCACAATGGAAGGACTTCATCCCGGTCCCTTACGAGAACCACGCGTTCATCGACACGTACAGTTCTTATGAGCGCGATTCGGCGAGCGGCGGCTACGACGACGTCACCTGGCACGACACTTTTCTGCGCCAGAGACTCACCCTTCAGTCGCTCGGCTACTCGTACAGTCCGCGTTTCATGCAGTACCAGGTCGCAGTGTCCGGGGCGGCGACCGAAGAGGGCTACGATTCGTCGGCCATCAAAGACGACGGCTGGGAATACGGCGGCGCGTTCGAATACGACGCTCGACTCTTCTTCCTCCCCGAGCATCCATACAACCTGCAACTGTTCGCGTCGCGTTACGAGCCGATGTTCAAGCAGCAGGCCGCCACCCGGCACGACAGCGTCGCCGACACCTACGGCACCCTCCTCCGCTACAGACGCAAGCCCTACTTCTTCAATGCCAGCTTCATCGACACCACCCTCGATTCCTCGGGGTCGTCCTCCAACGTCAAGCGGCTCGGCCTGGACGGCGAGTACTTCAAGCGTTTCGGCAACGGCTACGAAGTCTCGATGAACGGTGCCGTCAAACCTTCGTGGTACGACGATTCGGAAGGCCTGCAGGGCACCTCCGAGGAGTACCTTCTCGGTAATTTCGTCAACCTGAAGCGCGTGCGGCTGAACTCGAGTATCAGCCAGAACTCATTCGAGGAAGACCAGGATCCCGACCAGAGCTACGATGCCGATCAGTTCCAGTGGTGGGAGATGATGTCGGTCTACTTGCCGATGGGCTTCCGGACCAATCTCACTTACCGGTATCACGACAACGAGAGCACGGTGGCCAACGCCTGGCAGCCCGAGCGCAAGTTCTCCGACGACGGCAACAACGTCCAGTTGGACGTCATCCACAGGCTCTACGACAGCCTCGATACCACCTACCGGCTGCTGCACGATTCGCGAAATTCGGCGGGCGGAGAGACGACTCTGCTCGGGCAGAGCCTCTCGGTGGACTACAACAAGCGGATTCCCCGCGGCAGGTTCGCGACCGGCCTGAGTCTGGGACGGTCGGATACCGACAACACCGGCTTCGCCGACATCGTGAACGATCCCTATATCGCGACCGCCGTTCCCGGAACGTTCGCGTTGCGGCAACAAAACGTGGATCAGCAGAGCATCGTGGTCTTCTTGAAATCCCCGCTCCCGCCCTTCGACACGATCCTTCTGGTCGAAGGCGTTCACTACCAGACGAACACGTCGATCGAGCCGTTCGAGATCCAGGTGTTCGGCCTTCCAGCCGAGTTCGTCATCCCGGGCACCTACGATTTCTTCGTGAGCTATTCGCTGCTCGGCGGTGATTTCGAACTCAGGACCGACACGCTGGGCACCAACGTGACGTTCGAATTGTTCGACGACCTGTTGACCCCGTTCTTCAGGTACCTGGCGCTGCGTTCCGACGTGTTGTCGGGGCAGTTCCCAGGAATCCCGGTCGACTCCAATGCCTACGCGACGGGTCTTCTCGTCCACTACGGCCCGCTTCGCGCGCGAGGCGAATATCAGTACCTGGACTGGGAGGTGAACCCGCGGCGCGCGTGGAAGACCGAACTCCAGTACGTCGGTTCGATCGACCGCGCTACCAATGCCTACGGCACCGCGTCGTATCTGAATACGCACTACCTCGGCGGCCAGGGAATCTATTACTCGGACGAGTATGAGGAGGAGACCGTCACGACCTCCGGCAACCTCACCCGGCAACTCCCGTTCCGCAACATGTCGGTCTCGATCGGCGGCTCCTACTCGCACATACAGGGCCTGGTCGAGAGCAACGCGTGGTCGGTCAGTTCCGCATTCGTCTGGCACATCGGCAAAGTGGATCTGAGCATCGGACTGAGCGCCTATGGAGCCGACAGTTCGAGCGGACAATCGCTCACGACCGACCGTGACCACGAACTCTTCTACGTGAGTCTGCGGCGACAGTTGCTGTAGAAACGCCGGCTGCGAGCAGGAGTGAAGTGTCGATACCGGTGATGCAAGCCCGAGACGGACGCGCGAGCGTGGGAATGGCCCTGTGCCTGGCCGTGGCCTGCACCCTCGGATGCACGGCGAGTTGGACGCCGAAAACGGCGCGCCCCCAGGCAGTGCTCCAATGGCCGTACCTGCCCAGTGCGGCCAAGGTGACCTACGACCACGCGCTCACCGGCCTGGCTCGCAACACCAGCGCCGCCACCGTCCTCGAGTCGGTGGTCTTCGGCAAGATGGAGGATCGCGACAGCTTCGTCCTGCCGGTTGCGGTGGCGACCGCCGGCGACGGCCGCATCGCAGTTGCCGACATGGGGCGCGGATGTGTCCATCTCTACATCCCGTCGGCGGCGCGCTATGTTTGCCTCTCCGGATCCGAGCGCGAGCCGCTGGCCGCTCCGGTAGGCGTGGTTTTCGACGATGACTCGCGCCTGTACGTCACCGATTCCGTGGGACGTCTCTTCGGCTTCGACGCTGAAGGCGAGATCCGTTTCGTACTCACCAAGGCAGGCCCTCAGGCTCTGCAGCGTCCGACCGGCATCACCTACAGCCCGACCAAGAAGGCTCTATACGTCGTCGATACGCTTGCCCACGCGGTCGACGTGTTCGGAACCGACGGCGCGTTCATGTTTTCGTTCGGCGATCGCGGCACCGGCCCGGCGCAGTTCAACTTCCCCACCCACGTGACGCGCGCGCCGTCGGGCGAGTTGTACGTGACCGACGCGCTGAACTTTCGCGTCTCGACATTCGACGAGAACGGCCGCGCGCTGGGCTCATTCGGGCATCACGGCGACGGTTCCGGAGACCTGGCGATGCCTAAGGGCATCGCGGTGGACCGCGACGGTGTGATCTACGTCGTCGACGCGCTGTTCGACAACGTCCAGCTTTTCTCGCGCCAGGGGGAATTCCTGCTTACCGTCGGCGCCAGGGGGGTCGGGTTTGGCGAGTTCTGGCTTCCCTCGGGGGCGTTCCTCAGTGAACATGGCGACCTCTATGTCTGCGACACCTACAATCGCCGCATCCAGGTCTTTCGGGTCGTGAGTGGTTATGCCCAACGTGCAGCCTGAGTCTCCTCGCGCCCATGTAGCCGCGCTCGTGGGCACTGTCGTCCTGCTCGGCCTCGGCCTGCCCACGGCCTCGCGCGCACAACAGCCCGCCGACATCGTCCACACCGCGCACAACCTGTCGGTCTCGGGCACCGGAACGATCCGCGCAATGACCGAAACGCGCATCTGCATCTTCTGCCACACGCCCCACAACGCCACGCCGTCGTCGCCGCTGTGGAACAAGGAACTGGAACCGCAGTTCTACACCCTCTACACGAGCCCGACGCTCGGGGCGGATCCCCTGCCCCAGCCCTCGGGACCGACCAAGCTGTGCCTGAGCTGCCATGACGGAACCATCGCGATGGGCCGTGTCGTCAACCCGGCCGCCGGGATCACGATGGCCGGTGCTGACACGTTGCCCTCCGACAGCCTCTCCAACTTCGCGCTGGATCTCTCCGACCACCACCCGGTCTCGTTCTCGTACCAGAGTTCGCTGCCCAATCCGGAACTGGTGCCGACCCCGCCATCGGATCTGGTGTTCGGAAATACCGACGAGGTTCACTGCACGACGTGCCACGACCCGCATAACGACGTGAACGGTAAGTTCCTCCTGAAAGACAATCGCTACTCGGCGATCTGCACCACCTGCCATCAGATAAGCGGCTGGTCCGGGTCGGCGCACGCGACCTCGACGGCCTCGGTGGTAGGCATCCTTCCCAGGCCGCCCAAGACCTGGCCGGCCTACACGCAACTGAACGAATGGGGATGCGAGGTCTGCCACACCCCCCACTTCGCACCGACTCCGGTGCACTTGTTGAACTTCACTTTCGCGCCGCCGGACCCGTTCTCGTGCACCACCACCGGCTGCCACAGTCCCGCAGACCCGCCCCCACCCCCGGTCCATTTCGCCACCGGACCATCTGCGGGCGTGGGTGCATCAGTCTCGAGCGCCGGAGCCGGAAGCGACATCGCCTCACAGACTCGCAAGCGCTCGGCGCATCGCGAACTCGCCGGCATGACCGCAACGCGCTCGGTCGGCGGCGCACGGCGTAGCAGCATTTCGGGTGTCACCTGCGTCGACTGTCACAATCCCCACCTCGGCACGCAGGCACCAGCCGAGGCGCCCTACGCGTCGGGCGCGCTGCAGGGCGTGGATGGCGTCGACCGCAACGGCATGAACGTCCCGACGGTACGCTACCAGTACGAGGTCTGCTTCAAGTGTCACGCAGACAATTCCACCGATTTCAGCTTCGTTCCGCGTGTGCTGCGCGACAACAACAAGCGCCGGGTATTCGATCCGAGCAACGCTTCGTACCATCCCGTCATCAGCATGGGGAAGAACATGAACATCCCCAGCATCCCGTCGAATCTCGAGCCTGCCATGAGTCCGTCGACGCTCATGTACTGCACCACCTGCCACGCTGACGATGAAGGCGGTTCCGATGGCCCTCACGGTTCTTCTTTCGCACCCATCCTGAGGGAGCGTTACGAAACTGCGGATAACACCCCCGAGAGTTTCGAGAATTTCGCGCTGTGCTATCGCTGCCATGACCGCACCAGCATCCTCGGCAGCGCGAGCTTTCGGACCAAGACGATGCGCACGACATCATCGGGCGGAGGCCACGGCGGGCACATGGCGGCGGGCGCTCCGTGCTCGGCTTGTCACGACCCGCACGGAGTCAGCGACTGGGGCATGCAAGGTGTGAGCGGCCAGGGCGGCCTGCTGCGCCAGCCGGGCCTGGACGGACAGGCCGCCGCAGCGGGCCAGACCGGAACCGGTTCGCACACGCACCTGATCAACTTCGACACGACGATCGTGTCGCCGCGGACCGGCAATCAGTATCCGGTCTTCAGCGACACGGGGACGTTCTCGGGAAGCTGCGATCTGGTCTGCCACGGCGTGGACCACGACAACGCGACATACCCGTGAACACCATTTTGCGCACGACATATCCGCGACGAGAGGGCCGCATATGACTCAACGAAGCCGCCGGACATCCGGCGTTCTCGCTCTGCTCTTCACGACTCAGGTCTTCTATGCCTGCAACGCCGGCATGCGCGTATCGGGTGAGCCGGGCACGGTCGTCGCTCCGACGTCGGCCGAGGGCGGCGCCGCCGAAGCCTCGGCCTCCGCGCCGGCAGCGGCGGCCGCAAAGACCGAGGCGGCACCCGCGAGCGCGCAGGTCGCGGCAGCCGTGACGCCCGAGCCGAGCGCCGAGCCGGTAAGCTCCTGCGTGACGGCCGCATGCCACACCAAGTTGCTGGCCGGTGCGGAGCTTCACCCCGTGGCCGAAGACTGCGAGACCTGCCACGAGGCAGTCACTTCACCGCATCCCGCCAAAGGCAAGAAAACCTTCAAGCTCACCGAGGAAATGCCTGGACTCTGCAATTCGTGCCACGACGCGTTCGGGAAGAAGAAGCTCGTCCACGTGCCTGTCGACGCGGGGATGTGCACCAGTTGCCACAACCCGCACTCGTCGCAGCAGCCCAAGCTCCTGCTTCAGCCGGTCGGCGAGCTGTGCAAGTCGTGTCACGAAGACCACGTCGATTTCAAGGTGCTGCACGGGCCGGTTTCCAACGGCGAGTGCACCGCGTGCCACACCCCTCACGAGTCCGACACCGCGACCCTGCTGCTCAGGGAAGGTGCGGACCTGTGCATGGGCTGCCACACCGACATGAAGGACGTGTTGAAGAAGAAGACCGTGCACGCGGCAGTCGAGGCAGGGTGTACCTCATGCCACAACCCACACGGATCCAAGAACGCCAAACTGCTGAGCGAGCCGGTACCGGATCTGTGCTTCACCTGTCACACCGACATCGACGACGCCATCAAGGAAGCCAAGGTCCCCCATCCCGCGCTCGACATGCCGGAGAGTTGCGTCTCGTGCCATTCGCCGCACTCGAGCGACAACGACACCCTCTTGCAACAACCCCAGAAAGACGTCTGCCTGGCCTGCCACGACACCGTTGCCTCGGCGACGATGCCGGTGCTGCACGGCCCCGACAACGACGGCAAGTGCAGTCGCTGCCACGCGCCGCATGGCAGCAAGCTGGAGAAACTGCTGGTTCGCGAGTTCCCGGCCGACGCGTACCTGCCGTACACCGACACGGCCTACGCGCTGTGTTTCGGCTGTCACAAGCGCGACCTGCTCCAATACCCGCAGACCTCGTTCGCGACCAACTTCCGCGACGGCGAGAAGAACCTCCATTACATCCACGTGAACAATAAGCAGAAAGGCCGTAGTTGCCGGCTCTGCCACTCCTGGCACGGAAGCAAGAAGCCCAAGCTGATCGCCGACACCGTCGAGTTCGGACAGTGGAAGATGCAGATGAAGTTCGTCAAGACCGACAGCGGCGGCGGTTGCTCACCCGGATGTCACAACCCGCGGTACTACGACCGCGACAGTCCTGGGAGAAAGCCCGCGAAGGCGAGCGAAGCGGCCGGCGCCAACTGAGCAGCGCGCGCCGCAGCTGGCGCACAAAAAAAGGCGGGAGGGGAATGGCTCACACTCCCCTCCCGCCTCGTGCGCGAGACGTCTTCTACCAGATCACGGAGTAGCGGTGCCCGGATCCGTGCCCTTGTCGTGGCAGGTCAGACACAGCTGGCTGTTCACGTCGCTCCTCCACAACAGGCTCTCGCCGGTGTTCCCCTTGTTGTGGACCGAGTGGCAAGTGCCGCACTCCATCATCGTGTTGCCGGCGCCCAGCAGGTGCATGCGAACCGTGCCGGCGCTGCC
>JACRCR010000182.1 GCA_016218925.1 Deltaproteobacteria bacterium
CACGCCCTGCCCTTTGGCGTAACTGAGGCCGATGAAGTACTGCGCCTCGACGTTGCCCTGCTCGGCCGCCTCGCGGTACCCCTCCACCGCCTTGGCATAGTCGCCGCGGTAGTACGCATCGCGCGCGCGCTCGAACGGATCTGCGGCGGACGCCGAGCCGGCCGCCAGCGCGACCAGGAGAACGGCTCTCGCAAGATGTCCGGCCATGCGCTTGTCCATCACTGTCCCCCCTGATCACTGCGACATGCACGGGAACCAAAGCACGCCGGGAAGATCCGCTTCGATGGTGCGGTGCCGGCCTCGTCGGAGGCAGTATGCAGTGCTCTGCAGCCTGCCCCGATAGCCAAGTAGCATTCGCCGCTCGCAACGACGAGTCAGCCGATCGGCATCATAGAGGTGCAACGTGCGCACAGGAAAGGCCATCCGCAGCGGTCTTGCGCTGAGCCGGCGGGCGCATCGCGCCTCGTTCGGGCCGTCGGATGGTCTCACCCCGTGCGCCAAAGCCTCGGTCCTCGAGTAAGCCGATTGTGCTTGGGGCTAACACGGGTGTAAAGGCCGCGAGGTGAGGCTGCGGGCTGGCTGCCTGATCGTGCGACCGCGACTACGGAGGAACCCATGAGCCCCGAACCCATCAAGAAGCACGCAGACGTAGTGGTGGTCGGGTCCGGACCCGGCGGCGCATCGGTCGCCCGACAGATGGCGCGCGCCGGCAAGCGGGTGATCCTGCTCGAACGCGGCAAGGACTACCGCGGCAAGGCCTACTACGGCACCTATCTCGGCGCGCTCACCTACGCGGACAAGCACAGCCTGCTGTTCACCAAGGAAGGCCTCAACATCATCCGGCCGTTGATGCTCGGTGGCGCCACCAGCATGTACTGTGGCTCGGCCGCGCGCCCGCCGGCGTGGCTCAAAGAGCGCTACCGCATCGACCTGGACTCGTACATCGACGAGACGATCACCGAGATCGGCATCGCTCCACTGCCGCCGCACCTGCGCGGCGCCGCATCGACCCGTATCGCCGACGCCGCCAACTCACTCGGCTACCACTGGGAGCCGCTCGACAAGTTCATGCGCCCGGTTCCCTCCACGCGCTTCGACTGCGGCGCCAAGTGCATGCTGGGATGTCGGTGCGGAGCCAAGTGGAACGCCGCCGAGTGGGTCGACCAGGCGGTGACCGCCGGTTGCGAGTTGCTAACCGAGGCGTGCGCGGACGACCTGATCATCGAGAACCGGCAGGTCGGCGGCGTGCGCGGCAAAGTGCGCGGGCAGCCTCTGGAGATTCAGGCCGACCAGGTCGTGGTGAGCGCCGGCGGCATCGGCACGCCGCTGCTGTTGCAGCGCGCGGGGTTCTTCGAAGCCGGGCACGGCATGACGATGGACACCACCGTAATGGTGTGCGGCGTATCGAAGGAGAAAGGCACCGGCGAGGAGCCGCCGATGACGTGGGCATATGCCAACGACGAGATCGGCTACATGCTCAGCACGCTGATCGACCCGTGGCTGCTGTTCCCGATGATGGCGGCGCTCAAGAGCCCGCGCCACGCGCTGAAATGGCCGGCGTGGGGACGCACTCTCGGCGTGATGATCAAGATCAAAGACGACATCTCGGGAGGCATCACTCTGGACGGCGAGATTTCCAAGCCGATGACCGACCAGGATCTGTTCCGGATGAACCACGGCGCAATCGTCGCCAATCAGATCCTGGTGCGCGCCGGCGCCGACCCGGACTCGGTCTTCATCACGCCGCTGCGCGGCACGCATCCGAGCGGCACCGTGCGCATCGGCGAGATGCTCGACGCGAACTTGCAAACCGAAGTGAAGAACCTCTACGTCTGCGACGCGAGCACTTTCCCGGAGGCGCTGGACCGGCCCACGGTGTTGACCATTCTCGGCCTGGGCAAGCGGCTGGCCGCTCACCTGCTGGCCAAGAGCGTTCCTGCGGCGTCAGCGGCCGGGGCCGCCGAGCCACTGCACGCGGTGGGATAGGCCTCGACTACCGAGCTTCGGGCGAAGGACTCGGCGATGGTCCACCGCAGGGCGCTGGTGCGGGCGGCGTCTCAGGACCGTCCTCTTTCCGATGAAACATGCCGTACAGACCCGGCAACACCAGCAGTGTCAGGGCGGTGGATGAGAGAATGCCGCCGATAACGACGGTGGCGAGCGGACGCTGCACTTCCGCACCCGTGCCGGTCGCGACCGCCATCGGGACGAATCCCAGCGACGCCACCAGCGCTGTCATCAGCACCGGACGCAGGCGGGTTAGCGAGCCTTCAGTAATCGCGTCATCCATCGCGCGACCTTCGGCCCGGAGTTTGTTGATGAAAGAAATCATCACCATGCCGTTGAGGACCGCCACACCGGACAACGCGATGAAGCCGACGCCCGCCGAAATGGACAATGGGATGTCCCGCAACCAAAGAGCGGCCACGCCCCCGGTCAAGGCGAGTGGAACGCCGGTGAAGACAAGAACCGCGTCCTTGACCGTGCCGAAAGCGGTGAATAGCAGAAGGAAAATCAGCAGCAGCGAGATCGGCACGACGATTTCCAGCCGCTTGGTGGCCGAAATCAATTGCTCGAACTGCCCGCCCCATTCCGTCCAGTAACTGGCCGGCAGTTCGACCTGCTCGCTGATTTTTCGCTGTGCATCGCGGACGAATGAACCGAGGTCGCGACCACGCACGTTGGCTGTGACGACGACGCGGCGTTTGCCGTTCTCGCGACTGATCTGGTTCGGACCGGGTGCGATGACAATTTCGGCGAGTTCGCCGAAGGACACGAAAGAATGTCCGTTGCCCGGCGCGGAGGACTGATACGAGCTGTGCGCGAACGCGCCACGCGAGCTTTCACCGTCCGTCGACGGCAGCGGAACAGGAATGCGCTTGATGGCTTCGATATCGGTGCGTAGATTTTCCGGCAGGCGCACGATGAGCTCGAACCGGCGGTCACCCTCGAAGACTTCGCCCACCGCCTTGCCGCCGAGCGCGACTTCGATCACGTCCTGCACGTCTGACACATTGAGGCCGTAGCGGGCCATCGCCGCGCGCTTCAATCCGATGGTCATCAAAGGCAGACCCGTCGTTTGTTCCAGTTTGACGTCGGACGCGCCCGGCACCGTGGGCAGGATCTTTTCGATGGCCTTTCCTACCTGCGCCAGAATCGTCATGTCATCGCCGAACACCTTGACGGCCACGTCACTGCGCACACCGGCGACCAGCTCGTTGAAACGCATCTGTATCGGCTGAATGAATTCGTAGTTGTTGCCGGGCACCTGGCGAACGATGACTTCCAGTTCACTCACCAGCTGAGCTTTCGTTTTGCGCGGATTCGGCCATTCGGTGCGCGATTTCATGATGACGAACCCATCCGCCACGCTCGGCGGCATGGGGTCGGTGGCGATTTCGGCCGTGCCGATCTTGGCGAAGACGTTCTTCACCTCGGGCATCTCCTTGATCGCGCGCTCCAGGACGTGCTGCATTTCGACCGCCTGAGTCAGGCTCGTGCCCGGGATGCGCAGCGCGTGCAAAGCCACGTCGCCTTCGTCGAGGCTGGGAATGAATTCAGTCCCCATGCGCGAAGCCAGCACGCCGCTGAGGACGACCAGTGTCGCGGCCGCCAGAACCACGGCGAGGCGGAAGTCCAGGCAGACTCTCAGGACCGGAACATAAACCGCCTTGGCGGCGCGCATGACGAAGTTCTCTTTCTCCGCAATCCTTCCGGTGAGGAACAACGCCAGACCGGCGGGCACGAACGTGAGCGCGAACAGCATCGCGCCGGTCAGCGCGATGATCACGGTCCACGCCATCGGGTGGAACATCTTGCCTTCGACACCGGCGAGCGTCAGGATCGGCAAGTACACCACCGTGATGATGAAGACCCCGAAAAAGCTCGGGCGGATGACTTCTTTGGATGCCTCGGTGACGATTTCGAGTCGCTCTGGCCGGGTGAGCAAGCGCGCACGGTGATTCTGCTCTTCGGCCAATCGCCTGATGCAGTTCTCCACGATAATGACCGCCCCATCCACGATGAGACCGAAGTCAAGCGCACCGAGGCTCATCAAGTTGGCGCTTATTCTTCGTTCGACCATGCCCGTGATGGTGAAGAGCATCGAGAGGGGGATGACTAGCGCGGTGAGGAGCGCCGCGCGGATGTTGCCGAGCAGCAGAAACAGGATCACGATCACCAGCACCGCGCCTTCGACCAGATTCTTCCTCACGGTCTTGATCGCCTCGTTGACGAGGTCGGTTCGGTTGTAGACCGTCTTGGCGACCAGCCCCGCCGGCAACGTGCCGTTGATCTCTTTCATCCTCCGGTCCACCTGCTCGGAAACCGTGCGGCTGTTCTCGCCGATGAGCATGAACACCGTGCCCAGCACGACCTCCTTGCCGTTTTCGGTCGCCGCGCCGTTGCGCAGCTCCGGGCCGAGGAAGATGTCCGCAACGTCGTGGATGTGTATGGGCACACCGTCGCGATTGGCCACGACGATCCAACTGATGTCGTCGAGGCTCATCACCTGCCCGGGGGAGCGGATGAGATATTGCTCGCCGTTCCGTTCGATGTAACCCGCGCCGACGTTCGCGTTGTTGCGTGCCAGCGCTTCCATCACGTCGTGGAAACTGAGGTTGTAGGCGAGCAGTTTGTCGGGATGTGGGGTCACGTGGTACTGCTTCACGAAGCCGCCGATGCTGTTGACCTCCGCGACTCCGGGGACGTTGCGCAATTGCGGACGGATCACCCAATCTTGAATCGTGCGCAGGTCGGTGAGCGTGTACTCGTTTCCATCCGAGCCGCGCACCTCCTCTTCGTTCTCGACGGTGAACATGTAGATTTCACCCAGCCCCGTCGCGATCGGCCCCATAGCCGGTTCAACGCCGGGCGGCAGCTTGCCTTTGACTTCCTGGATGCGCTCGTTGACGAGCTGTCGGGCGAAATAGATGTCAGTCCCGTCCTTGAACACGACCGTCACTTGGGAAAGGGCGTAGCGGGAGATCGACCGGGTATAGTCGAGGTTCGGCAAACCGGCCATCGCGGTTTCGATGGGAAACGTGACCCGCTGCTCCGCTTCCAACGGCGAGTAGCCGCGTGCCTCGGTGTTGACTTGCACCTGGACGTTCGTGATGTCCGGCACCGCGTCGATCGGCAGGCGCTGATAGTTGTAGACGCCGAGAGCGGCGATGCCGATCGTGACCATGAGAACCAGCCAGCGCTGGCGGACCGAGAAATGGAGAATTCGTTCGAGCATGAAAATCCTCAGGCCGCGCTCTCCTGCCGCTCGCCGGTGTAGCTCCGGATGAGCTCGGCGAGGTCAGTGCCGGTGATGCTGCCGCCACCGAAACGGCCACTGTGGGCGGCTTGCCGGATGATGACCGTGATTTCCTTCATCGCGAGTTCCTCCCCCACTCAGTGGTCATGAGAAGCCCCTGACTTCAAAATATCCGCCTTGATGATGAAGCTGTTCTCCGCGACGTATTTCTTTGCGGCGGTCACACCGGACAATACCTCGACCCAGGTCGCATCGCGTCGGCCCAGTTCCAGGATGGCGATTTCGAACAGATTGCCCTCGTTGAGAAATACCACGTCCCAGTCCCGGAACGTTTGCAGCGCCGCCGCTTTCACGGCGACCGGCACGGTCACTTCCTCGGTCAGCACTTTGCCGGTCACATACAACCCCGGCCGCCACTCGCCGTTGGGGTTCGGCAGAACCACACGCGCGAGCATGGTCTGATTGTCCTTCGCGCCGAACGGAGACACGTAGGCGATTTCTCCTTCCGCAGTCGGCATGCCCTCTCCTCCGTCAATCGTGACGGACTGCCGCACTTTGACTCGAGAGAAGTCTTTCCGGTAGACATTCAAGTCTACCCACACCGAACTCAAGTCCGCGACGACATAGATCGCCTTGCCTTCCTTCACGAATTCGCCGGCGGTGACGTCTTTGTGAATCACGGTGCCAGCCTGTTCGGACTTCACTTCGTAAGGCTGCAGACTCTCGTTACTCTCCACGATGGCCAGCACTTCGCCCTTGGCCACCGGGTTGCCAAGACGTTTGCGAATTTCCTTCACGATGCCGGGATAGCGCGGAATGACGTGCTTCATCTGGTCCTCGTTCGCCGCGATGCGGCCGTGCACCTGAAGCGTTTGTCTCAACTTCGCCGGGCCGACCGTCTCGATGACAACGCCGGCATTTTGCGCTGCCTGCGCCGATATCTGCGCGCGTCCTTCGTATGAATTGTACTCCCAGCGATGCGTCTTCCCGTCGCGCTCGGCGATGACCTTCACGTCGAATGAGTGCGGCTCGGTGATTTCCTGGTCGCCTAGCAAGTAGTCGTCGCGTTGCGTGAAACCGATTCGGTCCACCTGCCCACCAAAACGATACAACTCGATGGTCAGTTGAATTCCCGGCGGGTCGAGCGACTTGCCATGTGCGTAAGAGTAGACGCGAAACTCCGGCGGCACGCCGCGCTCGAAGATGGTGACTTCCACGGCGAAGTCACCGTCGGCGAGGAGACGGCCGCCATGCGGACCCGCAGCCGGTTCGGACGCCGCCGCTTCATCCGCGTGACCTCCCTTTGCGTCGACTGTGGTGCCGGATTCGGCGTTACGGAGAACGAATGCCGTGACGCCGGTACCCACGACGAGCACCAGAATTGCGGCGATGATTTGTCTTGTCTTCATGTGAAACACGTCAGCCTGGTCTGCTTTCGGTCGGGTGGTCTATGGTCGCTCGGTTGCGACGACGAGTGGCTCGCCGATGAGCCGCTCGATGGCGAGCACGGCGCGGTGATAGTCGACGAGGCTGCGCAGAAGCTGCGATCGGGCCGCGAACAGCGTTCGCTGCGCGTCCAGAACTTCCAGGAAGCTGTAGCGCGCTTCGCGATAGTGCTCGCTGACGGTCGCGAACACACGCTGAGCGCCCGGCAAGACTGTCTGCTTCAGCGCGCTGATTTCTGCCTGTGCCGCCGCCAATGCTTGATACGATTGCTGCAACGCAGTGGTCACGCGCAGCTCGGACGCACGCCGTTCCTCCTGAGTGCCGGCGAGCCGATACTCGGCTTCCTGGATGTTGCCTTGGTTCCGGTTGAACGATGGCAGGGGGATCGAGACGCCCAGCACCAGCGTGTTGTCGCCGCTCTCCTCGTTCCGGCGATAGCCTGCGCCGACCGTGATGTCCGGCTTGGCTTTCGCTCTTTCCAGTTCCAGCGCCGCTTCGCGCTGCGAAATCTCCGTGGCCCAGCGAGCCAGTTCGGGGTTTTGCGCGAGCTTCTGCGACAACTGCTCCAATGCGGGGATCTGGACGACGCAGTCCAGTTCACCTTCAACCCGGTCGAAACGCGGCTGCGTGTTTCCCCAGTTCGCTGCCAACCGCTGCCGCCCAGCTACCAGCGTGCGCTCGATCCGGTCGCGCTCGATCCGCACCGAGGCCAACGCCACTTCCGCTCTCGTGGCTTCCTCCGCATGGGCTGCGGCAACCTTCACGCGAGCAGCGACGGTACCCACGACTTGCTGCGCCAACCCGACGCTCTCCTCCGCCAGCGCCAATCGGTGCTGGTCGCCAAGAACGTCGAGAAAGTCTTGCGCGGTTTGCGAAAAGACGACAATGCGTCTGGTTTCGTAATCCCAACCCGCAAGATCACGGGCGAGCGAGGCGGTCTTCATCCGTGCCGAGCGCTTGCCGCCGAGTTCGATCAACTGGCCCAGTTGCAGCGTGATTTCCGAACGTCCGCCTCCGCTGTAACCGCCGCTGCCTGTCAAGTCCTGCGGTTCGAGTGTCACCACCGGGTTGGGACGCAGCCCAGCCTGCAGCTGCCCCGCCTCCGCGATGCGCACGTCCCAGGAGAACGCGGCCAGTTCGGGATTCCTTGCCAGCGCCAGCGCCAAGGCCTGGTGCAGAGTCAGCGCGCCAGTCGGCTCCTCGATAGCTGGCGGTTGGACAGGCGCGCTCGAGCCGTCGCGCGGTGGCCGATACGTGCTCAACTCTCCGCCCAGTGGACGCGGTTGCGTCCACGATTCGGTCGTCTGGGACGGCATTGTCGCGCATCCACCCAAGATGGCGAGACAGGCAACTCCCGACGTTACGGCACACGAGAATGTTTGCTTCATGGTTCAAAGCTTCACCGAGATGGCGGATCAACCAGCGAAATGCGGAACACGACGCGGCAACGCGCCGTGAAAAGGACAAAGAATCCTCGCAAAGAGGACTCCGTCACAACTCGATCGAGGGCTGCTAGGCGAGAGGAGGAGCGCGAGCCGCCAGCGGCGCAGGCGGGGCCAGACCGGCTGGATTCTCGCGTTGAACGAGGAGGAGGCGGACTTGCGTTCGCGGTTCGACGGCAACC
This sequence comes from Deltaproteobacteria bacterium, assembly GCA_016218925.1. Lineage (GTDB taxonomy): Bacteria > Desulfobacterota > Binatia > UBA1149 > CAITLU01 > CAITLU01. Next base: position 8,331 of record JACRCR010000182.1, read on the forward strand.
GCGGCGACCAGAGTAAGAACGAGGTCGCACGACACAACCAGGGACTGGGTCCGCGGCGCCAAGCGGCACGCGTGGTCGCCTGCCAGGTGCGGCGCATGATGGCCGGCGTTTTCGCGATCCGCCTGCGCGAGCGCGGCTTCTTGCCCCGCCGCGCCAGCCAGGCACGACACCAGATCATCGACATGCTTCTCTGCGGCCAGGTGGACGGCTGAGCCATGGACAAAGACGACAAACAGCGCCGCCGTGACCAAGCGCATCCACCAGCCCGGCGAAAGGGGCTGGCAGCGCAAGGTATGTCGGCGGCTACGGATCATGTCTGTCGTGGCCGCATCGGCGACCGGGCGAGTTCGCAACCGTACACTGGAATCGGCGGCTGTCAAACCATTGCGTCCGCAGCGGGCCAGACGCCGTCTGCGACCGAACCCATTGGATACCGCGAGCGACCACGCGCCTGTTCCCGAAGCGGTCGTCGATGACCTTGTCCGCCATGAAGCGCTGGTCGATAGCCTTGATTTCTTTCATCCCCCTCCCCTACAGCTCGACCTCCGCGTTGGTAGCGGCGAAGCGGTTTGCGAACAACGAGTAGATCGTCGGCAGCACGATCAACGTCAGCAGTGTCGACGTAATCAGCCCGCCCATCACTACTACCGCCAGAGGCTTCTGGATGTCGGCGCCCGAACCGGTCGCGTACAGCATCGGCAGGTGGCCGATAAAACTGGTCAGCGCCGTCATCAATAGAGGCCGGAAGCGCAGATCGCAGCCCTTGGTCACGGCATCGGCGACCGACTCACCCCGCTCGCGAAGCTGACCGAAGAACGCGACCAGCACCACTCCGTTCTGCACCGCGATTCCGAGCAGTACGATGAACGCGACCGCCGCCGAGACCGAGACCGGCATCTGGAACGCGACCACGGCCACCACTGCGCCGACCAGCGCGAACGGGAGGTTGAGCAGCACCAGCAGCGCATTCCACACCGACCCGAGCGCGATGTAGAGCAGCGCCATGATCAGTACCAGTGCCACCGGTACCACCACGGAGAGCTGGCGCATGGCGCGCTGCTGGTTCTCGAACTGTCCACCGTACTCGACGAAGTAGCCGGACGGAAGTTCCTTCACCAGCGGCGCAAGCTTTGCCTGGGCTTCGGAAACGAAACCGCCCAGATCCCGTCCTCGAATATTGACCTCGGTCACCACGCGCCGCATGCCGTTCTCGCGGCTGACCTGCGCAGGTGCCTCTACTACCCGGAACCGGGCGGCCTGCGATAGCGGCACACGCTCCCCGCCCGGCGCGGAAACCAGCAGGCGCTCGAGCTCGGGGATGTCGCTTCTGGCCGACTCCGGGAAGCGCACGACAACCGCGAACCGGCGCTCGTCTTCGATCAGCGTCGTCGCCTTCTTGCCTGCCACCGCCGTTTCGATCGTGGCGTTGACGTCGGCGATCTTGATGCCGTGCCTGGCCGCCGCCTCGCGGTCGATGACCGCGTCGAGTTGCGACATGCCCGACACCTGCTCCACCTTGACGTCGCGCGCGCCCTCGATCCCCTGCAGCGAGCTCGCCGCGCGATCGGCGAACTTCTTGAGCACGTCGAGGTCGGGTCCGAAGATCTTCACCGCCAGATCGCTCTTGACGCCGGAGATCAGTTCGTTGACCCGCAGCGCGATCGGCTGCGAAAACGAGTAGCGCAGGCCGGGAATTTCGGAGAGGTCCTTCTGGATGGCCTCGACCAGCGCGGCCTTGTCCCTACCCGCGGTCCACAACTTGCGCGGCCTGAGCATGATGAAGACGTCGCTTTGCTCGGGTCCCATCGGGTCTTCGGAGATTTCGGCGCGGCCGGACTTGGTAACCACGGTCTCGACCTCGGGAAACCCGTGCAGGCGCTTCTCTATGAAGTCGGCGACCTTGACCGATCCCTCGAGCGAGGCGTTGGGCAGGCGCACGACGTTGACCGCGATTGATCCTTCGTCGAGCGGCGGCATGAACTCGGTACCAATGAATGGCAAGAACGCCAGCGACGCCAGCAGCGCTCCACCAGAGATCCCGAGCGTCACGACCGGGCGCCGCACGGCGCGTGCGAGCAACCGCAGGTACCCATCGTGGATGCGCCGGATGAATCCGAACTGCTTTTCGGGAATCTGCCGCAGCAACCATTCCGAAAGCACCGGGATGATGGCCAGCGCCACCGCCAGCGAAACCATCAGCGCCACCAACATGGTCGCCGCGAGCGGAGCGAACATCTTGCCCTCGATTCCCTGGAGCGTGAACAGTGGCACCAGGATGATCGCGATGATCAGCACCGAGAATGCCACGGGCCTGGCGACCTCGATCAGCGCCTGGGCCACGATGCGTCGCTGATTCTGCTTCCCGTCCGACTGCGCGAGGTGGCGCCGGATGTTCTCGACGACCACGATCGAAGCGTCCACCACCATGCCCACCGAGAACGCCAGCCCGCCCAGGCTCATCAGGTTCGAGGTGATCCCGAGCGAGGCCATCACGATGAAACTGATCAGGAAAGTGAGCGGCAGCGACAGCACCACGATCAGCGCCGTGCGCAGTTCGGCCAGGAACAGGAACAACACCAGGATCACGAAGATCCCACCTTCGAGCAGCGCATCCACGACGGTCTTGATGCACGCTTCGATCAGCGAGGTCCGGTCGTAGAAGACGCGCAGCCACATCCCGGGCGGAAGCGTCCCGCGGATCTTTTCGATCGACTCCTTGACGCGACCCACGACGTCCTTGGAGTTCTCGCCCTTGAGCATGATGATCATGCCAGCCACGACTTCGCCCACTCCGTCGCGCGAGACCGCGCCCTGGCGAGGCTCGGCGCCGATCACCACCTCGGCGACGTCTCGAACGTAGACCGGCGAGCCGTCGGCGGCCTTCAGCACGATGCGCTCTATGTCGGGGATGTCGGCGATCAACCCGACGCCGCGCATATAGAGCTGTTCCCAGCCGCGCACCACGACGCCACCGCCGGCGTTTGCGTTGCCCTGCTCCACTGCTTCGACGACGTCACTCACGGTGAGGTCATACGCGAGCAGCTTCTCGGGTGAGACCAGGACCTGGTACTGCTTGACCTCGCCTCCGAAGCTGTTGACCTCGTTGACCCCGGGAATCGGTTTGAGCAGAGGAGCGACGATCCAATCCTGCACCGTGCGCAGCTCCATCGGGCTGGCGGCCTCGCCTTCGAGCGTGTACTGCAGGATTTCGCCGAGGCCGGTGGAGATAGGACCGAGTTCCGGCTCTACGCCCGGCGGGAGCTGCTCGCGAGCCATGCTCAAGCGCTCGAAGACGACCTGTCGCGTCCAGTAGGTGTCGACGCCGTCCTCGAAGACGATGACCACTTGCGAGAGCTCGGCTTTCGACAGCGACCGCACCTGCCTGACACGGGGCAGCCCGCGCATCACTTGCTCGATCGGATAGCTCACGCGCTGCTCGACGTCGGTCGCGGCGAGGCCGGGCGCCTTCGAGAGGATCATCACCTGCGTGTTGGTCACGTCGGGGAAGGCATCGATGGGCAGGCGCAGCCACGCCAGAACGCCGGCGGCGCTCAGGAGCGCCGTGCCGAACAGTACCAGAGCACGATTCCTGAGCAGGAATGTGACGAATTTCACGGTGCTCACCCGTCAGTCCGCGCAGCCCGCGCCCATCTTCGAACGCAGCACGTCGGATTTCATCAAGAAGGCGCCCTCGGCAACCACGATCTGCTCGGGCTCCAGGCCCTTGCGAATCTCAACCCATCCCGACCATGCGCGTCCGACCACAACCGGGCGTCGCACATAGTACTCACCGTCGTGGTGGACGAACACGAACGAGCGTCCTTCGTCCTCGAGCACCGCGTCGCGTGGCAGCGCAAGCGTTTCCTCGCCGCCCGGCAGGAACAGCTTGATGCTGGCGAACATGCCCGCCAGCAAGCGACCATCGGCGTTGTCCACTTCGACGCGCACCTTCACCGTACGCGAGACCTCGTCCATCGCCGGACTCACGAGGTCGACCGTCCCGGGAAACTCCTCGCCCGGATATGCCTTCACCGACACCGACGCCGAGAGCTTCTCGCTCGCCTGCCCGCGCTTGACGGCAGCGATGTCGCGTTCGTACAGATCCGCCCACACCCACACCGTGGAGTTGTCGCCTACGGTAACCAGCGACTCGTCGGTCTTGGCTACCTCGCCCGACACCGCGTGCATCACCAGAACCGCGCCGCCCAACGGCGCGCGCAGCACCAGGCGTCCCGGGCTCTTACCGTCGGCAAGAGCGGATACCTGCGCCGGATCGGTGCCGAGTCGCGCCAGCTTGCCGAGCGCTCCTTCGGCGCGAATCTCGGCTGCTTCGAGTTCCTGGCGGGCCTGCAGGAATTCTTTCTCCGAGGAGATGTTCTCCTTTCGCAGCTCCGAGGCTCGCTGGAAGTTTCGGTTGGCCAGCCGGGCCAGACCCTGAGCCTCCAGGTACGCCGTCTGCGCCTCGCCCACCGCTACGCTCTCGATCTCGACCAAAGGCTGCCCCTGCTCGACATTGTCGCCGAGCGCGACATTGACCTGCTTGATGATACCTTCCACCTGCGAGCTGACGTGGCCGACGCAGCGTTCATCGAAACGGATCTCGCCGGTGAGCACGATCGGCACGGCGATCTTGCGGTGCTCGACCTTGATCGTCCTTACCAGCCCGCCTTCGGTAAGACTCGCCGGCACGCGCACGAAACCGACTTCGGCACGACACTGATCGCACTCGAACGCCTTCTTGTCGTGCTGACAGTTGACCGCGACCAGTTCATCGAGCGGGCGGTCCAGATCCGGAAGTTCTTCCTCTTCCTCCTGTTCCTCCGCGCGCGCTTCTGCGACCGCGTCGTGCGTGTCGCCGGACTCGGCGCCGCTTTCCGCGTTGGCGCGCTCTGCAGCCTCGATTGCCGCAGAGACCTTCGTGCGATCGTTGCTGTTGCAGGAAACGCCCGTCACTGCCGTCGCCAGCGCGAGCAACAGGGACACAAGCTTGCGGTTGTTCATCGGGGTTCCTCGCCCACCAGAGCATCGAGCCGGCTGCAGTCGATATGGGCCTGGACCAGCGCGCCCAAGTAGAGACGGCGCGATTCGAGCAGAGTGCGCCGCGCGTCGATGACTTCGAGCAGGCTTGCCTCGCCTAGCCGGTAGGTCTTCTCCATCGTGGACGCCGCGAATTCGGAAAGCGGAACCGTCTTGTCGGTCATCCGTCGGGCGGCAACCACTGCGGCGCGGCACGCGGCCTGGGCTTCGATGACGCTCGATTCGACCTCCAGAGCCGTGGCCTCGGCCTGTTTGCGTCCTTGTGCCAACCTGGCCTCGGCCTGAGCTATGCGACCCGAGTTCCAGTTGCCGAGCGGCACATCGACGGCCACACCGACACCGTAGGACTGGCGGTCGAGCTCCGAGGTGGTAAAGCCGGTGATCGCGAACGACGGAACGCGGGCCAGCCTTTCGGTATCGACCTCGGAGACCAGCGCGCGAGTTCGCGCCTGCGCGGCCGTGAGCGCCGGATTTGTCGTGCGTGCGCCGGCCAATGCCGTATCACGGTCCAACGTCGCCGGCAGCGAAGTGAGATCGCCCGCCGCAACCGGCGTCGTTCCCGCACACCCGCCGAGCCACAGCGAGAGTTGTGCCTGACGACCCAGCAAAGAGGTTCGCGCCCCCTCGAGCTCGCCGGCGACTTTCTCCAGTTCGATCGCGGCGCGGGTGGCCTCGACCGGACGGCTCTCTCCCTTCTCGACGCGCTTGGTGACACTCGACACGAGTTGCGCAGTCTGCTCTTCGAGGGTCTCCAACGAGTCGACGCGGGCCTGCTCGTACACCAGGTTCCAGAACAATGTGCGCAGTTGCAGCAGCACGTCGCGCCGCAATGACTCGCTCTCGGCAACGGCAGCTTCTACGTCGGCCGCGGCCGCGCTCAGCTTCGAGCTTCGCTGCGCGATCCATCCAAGCGGAATGCTGAGCGCCAAGCCCCACTCGCCGCGCGAGTCGTCGCCGACCCGCGCAAATCCCTCGCCGCCGGTCGCTTCCAGAGTCGGGTTCGCTATCGCCCCGGCCGCGTCCACGCCCGCGCGAGCCGCCTCTACCTGGAACCTGCCGGCCGCCAGTCGCGGGTGCCTGTCGACGGTCGCGACTATGTCCGGCCACGTCACGTCGAAGGTCGTTGCCGAACTCCCATTCGAGTTTGCGGCCGGTGCACCAACGCAAGCGGGCCGATCAGGGTCGGCGGCCGCCGAACACGTCCACAACAGAACCAAACAAAATAGCCGACCGCGCCTCCAACCAGAGACGCGCTCGAAAGTGCATCGCATCTTCGAACACCTGCCTTTCAGGGACGTCCGCGACGGACGCCCACGTTGCGCAACTGCCGGACGCTCACGAGACGTGAGCATGCCGGCGTTCTCTCAACGGGAAATGTTCAGGCTCGCGGTGGGTGGAAGATGCGGTAGACGATGTCCTTCGGGTGAAGGTCGTCGGGCAACGAGATTTCGAGACCGTCCGACAGCGGAGCCTCGAGCAAAGAACTCGCCGCCACCGATGCGGCGGCAGCCAAGTGGCCGGGGCAGCACGCGCACGGGCAGGTCGAGGTACACGGGCCTCCGTCCTCATTCGGATCGGGACAAGATGGACCAGGTGATCTCTGTGAGTGACCTGTCAGGTCTACGCTCGCCGATGACCGCAGAGCCTCGCTCGCCGTGGCCGAAAACGTTCCGGCAACGAAAAGGAACAAGACCGCAGCAGCAACGCCCCGCAGTCCGCTGCGCACGCTGGCACGGCGGCCGCGTCGCGCACGCAACCTGCCGGCAAGGGTCAACCTTCGAGCCATCCGCGCCTTGCTACGTCAGTCCCGGCCGCAGCGCAACTACTACAGCAGGCCCGGCTTGCCCTGCTTCCAGCGCTCGAACTCGGTGGTGAGGATCGCGACGTGCTCGGACTCTTCGGCGGCCAGTTCCTTGTAGAGCTGCTTCTCCGCCGAGTCGTCTGCGACCACGGCGCCTCTGTCGCCGAAGAACTTCACCGCGCGTTGTTCGAACGCGATCGCGATCCGGAACAGGTTGCCCGGATCCTCGGGGCGATCGGCGATCCCCGCGTACACGGCAGCGCGGTCGATGCGGAAATCCTCGGAGGGGTTGGGCACCTCGATGTGGTAACGCGATGACAGCGTCGCCATGTGCTCCTCTTCCATTCCGACGAACTTGCCGAAGAGCTCGCTCAGAACCGGGTCCTTGGAGTCGGCCGCCGCGCGTTTGTAGAAAGCCTGACCCCCAAGCTCGATCTCGAACGCCACGCGGATCGCTTCCAGCGCCGCCGCCTCTTCCACCTTCAGCGGATCACGCACCTCGAGCTTGCCGCCGCAGGCCGGGCACATGCCGTACGGGAACGCGAAGCCCTCGCTCACCTTGCCGCAGTCCTTGCAGTGCCACTCGATGCGAGCTCCGGCGCAGCAGATGTAGTCTTCGCCGTCCTCGATGGGCTGATGGCACTTGGGGCAGACGTGACTGCCATGCGCCTTGGTGGCGGCAACGAGAGAGGACTGGCCCGCTGCCGCGTCCGCGGGCGAAACGAACGCAGCGAGATCCTCGGCGGTAACCGGCCATTTCTTGTGGTTCTGCAGATAGGTTGCGATGCCCTTGGCGGCGCGGCGCCCCGCGCCCATCGCCAGAATCACCGTGGCGCCGCCGGTGACGATGTCGCCGCCGGCGAACACGCCCGGCAGACTGGTCGCCTGAGCGGCGTCGTCGGCAACGATGTTGCCCCACTTGTTGAGGTCGAGTCCCGGCGTGGACTTGGTGATGATCGGATTGGCTTTGGTCCCCAGCGCGTAGACCACCGTGTCACACTCGAGTTCCTTGAATCTGCCGGTGGCCATCGGTTTGCGACGTCCCTTCTCGTCGGGCTCGCCAAGCTCCATCTCTTCCACGCGCATGCCGCGTACATTGCCGCCCTCGTCGGTGAAGATCTCCACCGGAGTGTGCAGGAAGAAGAAGTCGATTCCCTCCTCCTTGGCGTGGCGAATCTCTTCGATACGGGCCGGCGCTTCGGCCTCCGAGCGGCGGTAAACGCAGCGAACCGTGGGAGCGCCAAGCCGCTTGGCCACGCGCAGGCAGTCCATCGCGGTGTTGCCGGCGCCGATCACCACCACGCTCGAGCCGATGTTGACCGGCGTGTCTTCGTACGGGAACTTGTCGCCGCCCATCAGGTTCACGCGGGTCAGGAACTCGTTGGCCGAGTAGACCTGTCCGGCGAACTCGCCGCTTATGCCGAGGAAGGTCGGCGCACCGGCGCCCACGCCGAGGAACACCGCGTCGAATCCCTTCTCGCCGAGCAGCTGCGGCACCGAGAAGGTCTTGCCGATGACTTTGTTGGTCTCGAACTTCACGCCGAGGTCGCGAAGGTACTGCACCTCGCGGTCGATGATCTCGCGCGGCAGCCGAAAGCTCGGAATGCCGTAGCGCAACACGCCGCCGACCACGTGCAGCGCCTCGTACACAGTCACGTCGGCGCCGAAGCGTACGAGGTCGGCAGCGGCCGAGAGGCTTGCCGGACCCGACCCGACCATCGCCACCTTGCCGAGCTGGCCGGCGAATGAAGGCGGCCGGCCCTTGGGCGCGTGGGCGTTGTCGCCGACGAAGCGCTCGAGGCGGCCGATGCCAACCGAGTCGACCTTCTTGGCGATGATGCACTGGGCCTCGCACTGCGACTCCTGCGGACAGACGCGGCCGCAGATCGACGGGAACAGGTTGGCCTCGTGGATAGTGGCCAGCGCGCCGTCGAAGTCGCGCACCACCAGGTGTCGCAGGAAGCGCGGGATGTCGATCTCCACCGGACACCCCGAGATACAGGTCGGCTTGGCGCACTGGATGCAGCGCTCGGCCTCCTGCATCGCGTCTTGCAGCGAATAGCCGAGGTTTACCTCTTTGAAGTTGCTGGCGCGCTCGACGTGGTCGCGCTCGGGCATCGCGGTCTGCTTGGGCGGCAGTTCCTTGATCTTCTTGTAGTTGCGCTTGCCCTCGTCGAAGAGCTGCTTCTCCAGGTTGCAGATGTGCGCGTAGTCCTGGTCGGCAAGAGTCTCCTTGGTGTTGAAACGACGCTGGCGCGCGATGAGTTCCTTGAAGTCGACCTTGTGGCCGTCGAAGTCCGGACCTTCCACGCAGGCGAACTTCACTTCGCCGTCGACCGTCACGCGGCACGAACCGCACATGCCGGTGCCGTCGACCATGATCGCGTTGAGCGACACCATGGTCTTGACGCCGAAGGGACGGCTGGTCTCGACGCAGGCGTTCATCATCGGCAGCGGACCGATGGCGATGACCAGGTCAGGTTTGTCGTTCTCGAGGACTTCGTTGAGCGCCGCGGTGACGAAGCCCGGCTTGCCGTAGCTGCCGTCGTCGGTGCACACGATCATCTGGTCGCAGTACTTGCCGAACTTGTCCTCCCAGAAGACCAGGTCCTTGTTGCGAAATCCGATGATGCCGGTGGTGCGGTTGCCAGCCTGCTTGAACGCTCGCAGTTGCGGGTAGACCGGCGCCACACCGAGCCCGCCTCCAACCAGCACCACGTGCCCGGTCTTCTCGATGTGCTGTGGGAGTCCGAGCGGACCGACGAAGTCCGAGAAGGTGTCGCCCTGCTTGTAGGCGTCGCGCATCTCCTTGGTGGTCTTGCCGAGGGCCTGGATCACCATCGTGATGGTGCCCTTGTCGCGGTCGTAGTCGGCCACGGTGAGAGGCACGCGCTCGGCGCCCTCGTGAAGACGGACCATGACGAAGTGGCCGGGCTCGGCCGATGCGGCGACGTCGGGAGCTTCTACCTCCCACAGGAAGGTGACGTCGGAGAACGATTCTCGGCGAACGATCTTATACATAGGCGTGGCTGGGCCCCAATACGTAAGTCGGCGACAGTGCTGACGCTTGGCGAAACACTTTGATCAAACCCGCCAGGGGGTTGCACCGTCGAAGGACTTTCAGGCGGCATAGCGCGAGTACCGCACGCGGGCCGCGAAGGCAACGATACGTTATGAGACAGGCGCGATGCCTGTGCGGGGGCTTATGCGTGGGAGGTCGGGGCACGAAGGGTCGCGGTAGGCTGGAGGCGAACCCGCGAGGCGGTGGCGACGCACCTCGCAGCCTTCCTTTACAGCGCCGCGCGCAGTAGTGGGCCGTGGCGACTATGCAAGGACCCGTAGCGCCCCCCGGCGGCGGGACCGGACTTCAGCGCCGAGCCGAGGCGGCGCCGGCAGCACAGACCAATGGCATCGCGACGACAGCCCACTCGCAGCAGTTGGATAGGCCGATCCGGGCCGTTCCTGCGCCGCGTGACCGCGCGTCCGGAGCTCATCGATGCATCGCAGTACCCCTTCAACGTGCGCGCGTTCTCGCACGGCATCGATCTCCAGCTACGCAGCAACGTGACCTTCTTCGTCGGAGAGAACGGCAGCGGCAAGTCCACCCTTCTCGAAGCCATTGCTGAGTGCTGCGGATTCGATCCGCAGGGCGGCAGCCGAGACCATCAGTACGCGACCTTCGGCGAGCGCTCGGCACTGGCGGCGGCGCTGCGGTTGGCGTGGCTGCCCAAGGTCACCGACGGTTTCTTCCAGCGCGCCGAAAGTTTCTACAACTTCGCCTCCTACATCGAGCAGGTCTCGGACCTGCGCCGCTACGGCGGCAGGTCGCTGCACGAACAGTCGCATGGCGAGTCCTTCCTTGCGTTGTTCGCGAACCGTTTCGAACAGGGGATCTATGTCCTCGACGAACCCGAGGCGGCGCTTTCACCGCAGCGCCAGCTTTCGTTTCTCAAGATCATTCACGACTTGGAGAAACCGAACCAGGCGCAGTTTCTGATCTCCACGCATTCGCCGATCATCCTCAGTTACCCCGGAGCGGTCTTGTACAGTCTGGACGGCGACTCGATGCAGGAGGTCGACTATCGCGAGACGGAGCACTACCGACTGACGCGCGATTTCCTCAACGCGCCGGAGCGGTATTTCGAGGCGCTGTTCAGCGAGGAAGACGATGGGGGTGAGACTGGGTGAGGCTCACCGAGGGGTCGCGCGAAAGGCGACGTCTGGCGCAGGTGGCGGCGCGGTTGCCGCGTGAGCGTGACCCGTCGCTCGATGCTTACCGCGGTCCTCAGCTCGCTGGCCGTTTGTTTCCGGTCTCGATCCCGTGCCGTCGCATCGTCGGCCGTCCGTGGCGCGCGGGACGTGACGTTGGGGACGTGGCGTGCGGTTCCTGTCTGGGGCGCGGCAGTGACGCGCGTCACTCCGAATTATCCCGACGGCTCTCGCAAGATATCCACGTCGCCGAATGGTATCTATCAAGTGGTTGCCAGCGACTTTCGCCTGCTCGAAGAGGGGGATCCTGCCGCGGCGAGTTGCGAGTGAGCTATGTCGGACATCCGTTTTGTGGCAGCGGAGGTCTGGCCCTCTGCCAAACGCGCTGGCGTGGGGCACGAGCCCCATCCCAAGAGCGAGAGCTCGCCGATTCGGGATCCAACTCTTCACTCAACCGGACGGCCGGAACGGCGTCGTCGCTCCGGCTAGCGTCAGTGCCGGCCGCCGGTTACTTCAATCGTTGGGCTCCCTGATGTTTGTCGCGACGACTCTGTTCCTGGCCGCGGTTCGGGTGATACTATTGGATCTCTCACAGCAGAAAGGGGGAATACGATGATGTTCCAATGCCCGCCAGGAAAGCTTGCCGCTTCATCAGCCGCCGAGTCCTCGCGTGCCCGCGGATCCTCCGCTACCGCGGGATTCACGCTGATCGATCTTTCGATCATGATCGCCATCATGGGGATCATCGGCGCGTTGGCCGTTCCAAATCTGGAGCAGGCACGCAAGGGAGCAAACGAAGCTGCTGCGATCGCCGACCTGGAGGCGATCGTCGCCGGCCAGAATGGGTTCAGTAGCATCGATGCCGACTCGGATGCCATTGTGGACTTCGCCACGTCACTTGCCGAGCTCGCCGCTGAGGCCGACGGCGGCGTGCATTACATCGACGATTCGCTCGGAAGCGGCCTGAAGTCCGGGTACACCTTCGACATGGAGGGCTCGTCGAGTCCAACCTGCGATTGCGTGGTGACCGATCGCGACACTTGTACCTGGGAGATGTGTCCGATCGGGTGCTGCAATAGAGATGGTGTCATCTACTACCTGTGGAAGGCCGAGGCGAAGCCGACCTCGCTGTTCTATACGGGCGACCGGTACTTCTATGTCGATCAAACCGGGATCGTCCGTTCTTCCGACCACCGCGCGACCGCCGATGATCCACCGGTCGCCGGCCCGCGTCGCACTCTAACCCTGGCAGGCCCCCAGCCTGACAGGATCGCCAAGGTGGCCATCGTCGCAATCAAGAAGCTGAACAGGCTCGGAGCGGCGAGCGCGATTGCCGACGCACAGGCGATCGTGAGCGATCCTGCCAATGTTGCTCTCATCCTGGCGGAGCTCGACCGTGACGGGGATGGCAATCTGAGCTGGGCTGAGGTCGTTGGGACGGACTACCTGGCACGAGCCCGCACACTGAAGAGGCGGTTGTCGGGCTTACCCCCGGAAGGCGCCGCGGTGGGCGACGACGCGGCCCTGTTGAAGGTCAGCGCCTACTACAGGAAGCAGCTTCGCAAGACAGCGAAGCTCGGCTGCGCCGAGGCACCTCTGCCTGGTGTCCCAACAGTTGGACTGCCTGGTGACCCGGTGGCGCTGATCGGTCTCACGCGATGAGTTGACCGTCGCGGCGCAGCCGTGCCGCGACGAGCCACTCGCTGTACCACGGACGGTTACCGGCCATGTGGACGACCGTCGGGCGCCCTGACGAGACTGCACGCGCGCCAATCTCGAGCAGCATCAGCCGTAGCGACTCTACCTGCTCGCGTGCCAGCGAGGTCTTGGCCAGCGGGCACCGGAGCGTCTGCATTAACACGTACGCCGCCGCCGTCATCACCACGCGCAGCCGATTGGCGCGGAACTTCGTGCGGCTCGTACGGTCCAGGCGAAGTCCGTACTGGAGCCCCTTGGTCCCGTTCTCGCTCTCGCCGCGCACGCGGAAGATCTCATAGACACGCTCGGGGTGCGAGCGCAGGTTGGTCACCACAAAGCGGGCATTGTCGCGCGGCTCGCGGCCGGCAAGACGCACGAGCACCGGCGCTTTCGGAAGCCGCTCGCGCACCATCGCGAGCGTTCGACGCAGGATACCGCACGCATCCTCTCGTGCAGTCGCGTTGCCGGGTCGAAGCACGGCGGCAAACAGCTACTGGTCCGGCTCGCCTTCGAAGCTGACAAAGCAGAGCATCGGCAGGGAGCCGTAGTTGTCGTACTGGCCGCCGTAGAAACTCAGCTGCTGCTGCTCGCCGTAATTGGGCGTGTCGGTCGGGTCCATGTCGATCGTAATCTTTCGTACTCGGCGCCCCAGACGTTTGCGGCGGTAGTCGAATACTTTGGTCGCCAGCGTCGCTCCCATCCTGTACGGGCCGCCGATCGTCGTGGCGCTCTCGAACCGCGACAGCGCAGGCTGCGGTACCAGCTCGTCGCTGGTCGCGCCGCCTGCCACCAACAGCCGCACCATCGCATCGCCGCGCAGCCGGTCGGCATCGTTGGCGTCCTCGTAGCCGAGCGCGACGCAGATATCGGAAACCTCCTCGAAAAAGTGCGTGCTCGCGACGTCGCCGATAGTGAGATCACCGACCTCGTGCGCGGAATCCAGGCCCAGTTGCTGTTCTCGCTTTGTTATCTGCTGGCGGACACTCGCGTCGTCGAATCCGATGTCGCTGACGTCGCGTGGGCGCGATTTCGAGTCGATGACGCTTGTAGCCCTCTGGAACCCATCATCGGTCTCCACGAGTCCGTTCTCGAAACAGATCCGACAGGACACGAGATGCGCCCCCGCTCCTCCAATGGATGACAAGTGCTTGGAGCGGGCCGGCATGAATGGGCCTGCCGCGGTCAGAGCACCTCGCGCCAGCCGCTCACGCAATCGTTGCCATCCGACCGCGGAGCACGTGGAACGCGCGGCTTCCGGCCCTTCCCTGCCGTCTCCTACTCTGGTAGGAATCGACACATGGGTGAGCCCGCCGCCAAACTTTCCGTAAGCGTGCCGAGCAAGCTCGCTTCGGCGC
>JACRCR010000185.1 GCA_016218925.1 Deltaproteobacteria bacterium
GGGATGGTATCTGGAGCGCAAGGCTCCGCTGGTCTTTGGTCACGAGCCGGCCGGCGACATCGTCGCACTCGGCGAGGGCGTGCAAGGGTTCGGCGTCGGCGATCGCGTCTTCGTTCACCACCACGCGCCGTGCGGGCGCTGTCACCAATGTATGCGCGGCGCGTACGTGCACTGCGCTACCTGGCGGCAGACCAATCTGGTGCCGGGCGGGATGAGCGAATACTTCCTGGTCGACGGCCACAACCTTCGCACCGATACGCATCTGCTCCCGCGCGAGATGAGCTACGCAGCGGGCAGTCTGGTGGAACCCGCCGCGTGCGTGGTCAAGTCGCTGCGCCGCGCAGCTCTGCGCACCGGCGAAACCCTGCTGGTGGTGGGGCTCGGCGTGATGGGGCAGCTCCACGTGCTCTTGGGCAAGGCCGCGGGGCTGCGCGTGGTTGCCGCGGATCTGGTCGATTTTCGCTTGGCGACGGCGCTGCGTCTCGGCGCCGATGCGGTCATCGACGTGAGACATCGAACGCTGGCCGAGGGGATCCTCGCAGCCAACGACGGTCGCAAGGCCGACTCGGTCATCGTCGGTCCGGGATCCATAGAGGCGATGGAAGCGGGAATAGCCGCGTGCGGACCGGCCGGGACCGTGGTGCTGTTCACCGCGTCGCAGCCCGCCGGCGTGTTGCCGCTGCGGCCCTACCAGTTGTACTTCGATGAAATTTCGATCGTGCCGAGCTACTCGTGCGGACCCGATGATACGCGCGAGGCACTGGCAGCGATCGCGAGTGGGCTCGTTGCCGAGGAAGACCTGATCACCCACCGGTTCGGTCTCGAACGCATCGCGGATGCGTTCGAGACCGCCGCCAGGGTCGACGAAGCGTTAAAGACGATCGTCGAGTTCGAGTAGGAACTACTTTCGCATTCCCTTGTGGAACACCGCCTCGCCCTTCTCGGATGCGGTCGCGGCGCGATCTGCCGCAGCCTCGGCACGGTTGGCCGCCGCTTCTGCGCGGTTGGCCGCTTCTTCGATGCGCTGGAGGTCGGACTCGGCGATCTTGTTCCCGCAGTCGTCCCCCTGACACATGCAGCCGCTCGCAAGCGCGGCGACGGCGAATGCTGCAATCGCGTACTTCACATTCATGTTGGTTTTCGCTCCTTCGTGGCGTTGTTTCGGGCTGGTGCCCCCGCTGTGTTGCAGAACCGTGCGAGAATCCACACGGTCCACCGTTGTCATTCGTCTTGAAGGCTCTACCGGGAGCGGAACAAATGCCACAGGCAGTAGATGTTCAGCCCCAGGATGGCTCCCCAAGAGACGGCCATGAAGATAGACCCAGCCGTAGTCATTTCACAAACCGCGACGCGCCCTTGCCCCAGCTCAGCGAGGCCTTGCGTACGATCCAGAAGGTTGCCACCAGCAGTCCCACCATCATGGCCCGAGCGCCGATCAAGTAGGGGCGAACCTCGGCGGGGACATCCGTCATGGCCAGCTTGGCCGGGACCTCATGCCAGGCCCACAGCGCCAGGATGCCGCCGAGGAACAGCGGAGTGGCGTACTTGAGGATCGGCATGAATACCCGACTGGGGCGGATCGCCGCTCCATGCTCAATCTGCTGCCATCCGCGCTCGATGCCGAAGATCCACGCGAAGATCACCACCTCCAGGAACCCGAAAACCACCAGGCCGACCTCGCCGGCCCAGTAATCGAGCTCGTCCAGGAATCCGTAGCCCTTGAGCAGGATCACCGGCTGGGTCAGCACGAACAGCGCGCCGCACACGAGCAGTACGGCGCGCCGGTTGGGGACGTTCCAGGTCTCTTCTAGCAGCGCGATCAGCGGCTGGGCCATCGCCACCGCTGAGGTCAGGCCGGCGAAGAACAGCAGCAGGAACCACAGGCAGCCCACCAGGCCCCCGGCTGTCGTGCGCTGGAAGATCACCGGCAGTGCCTGAAAACCGAGGTCGAAGGAGCCACTGTGAGCGATGTCGCGGGTGGCATCGACACCGAAGAAAGCCACCGCGGCGGTCAGCGCGATGGTGCCCCCGAGGATCACCTCGGCGAACTCGTTCAGGCCCACCGTCGCCGCCCCCGTCAGCGCGACGTCGTCGTCCTCGCCAAGGTAGCTGGCGTAGGTGTGGACGATGCCCCAGCCGATCGACAGCGTGAAGAAGATCTGGCCGGCCGCCGCGACCCACACCTGCGGGTCGGCAAGCACGTCGAGGCGAGGGTTCCACACGAACCCGAGTCCGGCCCAGACGTTACGGTCTGGCAGCGTGAGGTCGGGGGTTCCGAACATCAGCACGCGAACGGCCAGGAACGCTCCGATCAGGAAGAGGGTCGGCATCGCTGCCTTGGCCAGGCGCTCGATGCCCTTGGCCACTCCGCCGAGCAGCACCGCCATCGTCAGCCCCATCGTGACGACGTAGAAGCCGTAGGCGGTGAGCACCGAGGCGAAGTGGGCATCGGGCACCACACCGTGGAACGCGCTCAGGAAGGCGCCCATCTGCTCGCGCGACTGAAGGCCATTGTAGGTCCCCAATAGCGAGAACACGCTGAAGGCCAGACACCACGACGTGATGTAGATGTAGTAGGTCGCGATCGTGAAGGGCAGGAAGATCCCCAGCGCGCCGACGTACTTCGCGGCCGGGTGGTCCCACAGCGAGTCGATCATTCCGGCGGTATGGCCGTGGCCGCGCTTGCCGCCGTAGCGGCCGATCGCGCACTCCATCCACATCATCGGCAGCCCGATGACCAGCAGGGCCACGAAGTAGGGGATCATGAACGCGCCGCCGCCGTTCTCGGCGGCCTGGCGCGGGAAGCGAAGGAAGTTGCCGAGTCCGATCGCGTTGCCGGCCAGCGCCAGCACGATGCCCCAGCGCGTGCCCCAGGTCTGTCTGGCGCCGTTCGAGTTGGCCTGGTCGCTCGTCATCAGGGCGTGCGCCCGCAGGCTTTGTGCGGTGTCGTCCAGGACCTTTCGGCTCGTCGTGTTTGCGGCGGGCTTTGGAAGGCGCGGCGCTTGATCGCTATCATCCGCCGATGGTAGCGGCGCGAGCCGGCCAAGGGCAATCGCCCGGCCTGCGTAATGCGAGATGGTGGCTCGGTGGATGGAGCGCCGAAGTGGCGGGCGCTCTGTTCGCGCTGGTCTTGTACCTTCCGTCGCTGGGCTTTCCGTTCGTCTTCGATGACCACGCGCTGATCGACGCAGGCGGCAATCCGATCGCGCTTGGCGGGACGCTCGCGTACCGGCCGGTGCGCTATGCGAGCTACCGGATCGACGCCGCGCTGGGCGGTTCGCCGCTGGTGTACCACGCGCACAGCGTGCTGCTGTTCGCGTTGCTGACGGCGCTGGTAGCACGGCTGGCGCGGCGTCTGGGAGCCGGCGCCGCAGGCGCGCTGGCCGGAGCGCTGCTGGTTGCGGCTCATCCGCTGGCGGTGGAAGCGGTGGCCTACGTTGCCGGACGCCGCGATCTGCTGAGCGCGGTGCTGGGACTCGGCGCGATCCTGGCCTGGATCGATGCGCGCCGCGCGCTGGCCATCGCGTTGCTGCTGCTCGGCGCCGGCGCCAAGGAGAGCGCACTGCTGATCGCGCCGGTGATGATGCTGGCGAGTCTTGGCGGAGTGGCCACGCGTCGTAGCGGCGACCGGCGTCTGCTGCTGCTTGGCGGCGCCGCGTCCGTCGCGCTGGTGCTCGCGTACGGTGCGATCGGACCGTGGGCGCCGGCGCCGGAGTGGGCGGGGCTGGCGCTGCCGGGGCGCGTGCTGGCGCACTACGCGGACCATCTCTTGCGGCCGCTGCTGCTGGCCGGCGCCGGTCTGAGCACCGAATATCCCGATCTGGTGAGCTTCGTCGAGCGCGTGCGCGGCGGCGATCTTGCCGGCGCGGCGCCGGCGTGGATGTCGGTCACGTTGATGATCGCGGTGGCGCTCATCGCGACGACCGTGCTGGCGCAGCGAGGCGGCGGTCGCATTGCACTAGTGCGAGGCCGCTCGCTACCGAGCAACGGCCCTGGCGGCAACGCAGGCGATGACGCGAGTGCGGCGATAGCTGCATGGAGGTTCATCGCGGCGTGGGCCTCGCTAGGCGCTGCGGCGCTGGCGATCTGGGGAGGTCTGCACGAGCCCGGCGTCGATCGCCACGCGCTGGTGGTGCTGCCGGTGGCCGGCGTAGCGGCGGCGTTGGCGCTGACACGTCTGCCCGGGAATGCGCGTGTGGCTGCGTTCGCGCTCAGCGGTGCGGCGCTGCTTGCGCTGGTGCCGGCGACTCGCGAGCAGATGCAGTTCTGGCGCAGCGAGCGGGCCTTGTGGACGCACACGGTGGCGGAGCAGCCGAGCGCGGCGCGCGCGCGCGTAAACCTTGCCGGTGTGCTCGCCGCCGAGGGACGCTACGGCGAGGCCGCACGTCATCTCGGCCTGGTGCTGGACGGCCAGCCGCACTTCGTCGCCGCCTACGTGGGGCGCGCCGTGGTGCGCTGCGCTCAGGGAAGGCCGGTCGCGGCGCGCCGCGATCTCACGCGGGCGCTGTCGCTCGGAGCCGAGTTCGCGAGCATCGAGGGAGTCGGCCGGGATTGTCCGCTGCCCGAGTTCGCCGCTGCGGCGCCGAAGGTGGGAGTTTTGCCGGCGGCGGCTGCCCGGCTGCCCGTTGCGGCCCAGGCGCCCGCGGCCTCTTCGGCGGCGCCCGCTGCGACTGCGCCGCCGGCTGCGACTGCGGCGCCCGCTGCGACTGCGGCGCCCGCTGCGACTGCAGCGCCCGCTGCGGCTTCCTCGCCGGCGGCGGCTGCATCGGCGCCGGTCCGCACGGCCCGTGATGCACGGGGGACGCGAACTTGATCGCCGCACTGGCGGCCTTCGTCTGCACGGTCGCGATCGCCCTCGTCGATGGCTACGCCGGACCTCGGTTCGCGCCGGTGGTACTGGCCGATGCGGCGCGCGCCGCCGCGCCGCTGGCGGCAGTCGCGCTGGTTGCGGCTCTGGCGCGAAACGCGCCGCCGCTGCGCCGCTACCAGCGGCTGTTGATCGGCGTTTCGGTGCTGGCGCAGGCAGCGCTGGTTTTTCGAGGCTTTGGCTGGTGGTGGGTCGAGCCGCACGCCACGCTCGCCGATCTGACGGTCAGCAGCGAGCAGGCGCTATGGTGGCTGCTTGGCATCGGCGTGCTGGCGGGCGCGGTGATCACGGCAATGGCCAGTGTGCTGCGCCTGCCCGTCTTCGCGACCGATCTCTCGATGGGGATCGCCGCCTCGTTCATGCTCGGCGGTGGCCGCGTCTATCGGGCTTTCGATCAGGTCGAGAGCGGTCGTCGCGCGATTGCTGCCGCTGCGATCGCGGTCGGCTGCGCGATGCTCGGTCTCGCCATGTATCGCGCGCTGCGCGGGTGCAGGCCGCGACTGCGTCGCGGGCTGTTCGCGGCGTCGCTGGCTGCGGCGCTGCTCGCGCCTTTCGTCCCGGCGCCGCCGCCCGCCAAAGGCGCGAGCAGTGCCGCAGCCGCAGGCGCCGGTCCAGGTGTATCGGTGGTGCTGGTGGTCATCGATACGCTTCGCGCCGACGTTGCCGATCGCAGCGCGTCGGGCGACTCGCCGTTGATGCCCGAGCTCGATCGCATTGCCGCTGACGGCACGCGCTTCACGCAGGCGATCGCGCCGGCACCGTGGACGCTGCCGAGTACGCTGAGCATCCTGAGCGGGTGGAATCCGCACCGGCATCGAGCCGGTCGCAGCAATTCTTCGTGGGGAGTGTTGCCGGGAGATCCGGCCGCTTCCTACCTCGGTCCCACGCTTCGCGACTTCGGTTACGAGGTCGCGGCGTTCGTTCACAATCCGTATCTGCGCCCATTTTATGGGTTCGGTGGCGGGCATCTGCTGTTTCGTCCCTATCACGGCCGCGCCGCCGATGGCGCGGCGCTGCTGCTGGAGTGGCTCGCCGATCACGGCCGGCGGCCGTTCTTCGCGATGCTGCACGTGATGGATCCGCACTGGCCGTACGAGCCGGTGGAAGGGTTCGGCATGCCGCGAAACGCGTGCCCGACCTGCGATTCGCTGTACGCCCTGACCTACCAGGCGCCCGGACCGATGGCGCGCCTCGAGGTCAGCCTGCGCTACAACGCCGAAGTGAGCTACACCGACTCGGTACTAGGGAAACTCTACGACTCGCTGGCCGGTCAGGGACTTCTCGATGACACCTGGTTCATCGTCACCTCCGACCACGGTGAAGAGTTCTGGGATCACGGCGGGTTCCTCCACGGTCACCAGCTCTACGACGAACTCGTACGCGTTCCGCTGGTGGTGGTTCCGCCGGCATCCGCAGGCGGCTTCGCGCGCGGGCGGCGCGTGTCATCGCAGGTTCGTCTCGAAGACATCGCGGCCACGGTGCTCGACGTCGCCGGCGCCGACCAGAGGCTGGCCCGTGACGGCAAGTCGCTGCGATCGCTGGTGTCACAGCCCGCACCTTCTGCGGCGGAGGCTGCCTCGCGCGTGGCGATCTGCGGATACATCAAGTCGCCGACCGATTTTCGCTACGCAGTGCGGATGCCGCCGTTCAAAGCGCTGTTTCGCCAAGACCAGGCGCAAGACCAGGCGCAAGATCAGGCGCAGGATCAGGCGCAGGCCACGGTGCTCTTCGACTCGAGCGCCGATCCCGGCGAGAAGGCCGTCGGGCCGCCGCCGTCGCTCCAAGCCGCAGGCCCCGCGGCGCTGGCTGGCGTGATCCGCGAACTGGCCGCCGCGCCCGGGCGCGCCGGCATCGACGTGCATCGAGAGCCGGTACTGTCGCACGACGACGCCGGCCTCGACGCCGATAGCGAACGCCAACTGCGCAGTCTCGGCTATCTTCAGTGAATCGCGGCGCCGCGACCGTCGAGGCTCGGGGTCAGACGAAAGATCGCGATCGGCGTCAGGTATCGTTCGCGGCGCTCGGGAACCCGATCGTAGGTTTGCTCGAGCAGCGGCAGTGCGATGTTCACGCGCGCGACCTCTTGGCGCGCGACGAAGGGAATCTTCACCGGCGTTTCCAGCGCGTTGGTGATCCAGTAAACCGGCTTCTTGTCGGCGAAGGCCTGCACTACCGAGACCATCTCCAGGCGTCCGGCCTTGGTCGAGTCCGGGAACACGGCCACGCTGTTGCGGTCGTATAGCAGCCACAGCGCGGCACCGAACATGTGCGCGCTCAGCGAGCGGTTTATCATCACGACGCCGTCGTCGGGCAGTGCCGCGGCGAACTTCTCGAGTTGTTCGGGTGCGCCGTCGAAGAAGCGCTGGCCCCACACTGCGCGTCCACCGGGCAGCACCGAAACCGCCAGAGCCGCCGCTGCGACCAATCCGGCCACGCGGCGCCAGCGCCACGCGGCGGAGATGCCCACGCTCGCCGTCAAGATCGCGGCGGGGATCAACACCGGCACGAAGCGTCGCGATCCCCACGGAAGAGACGGAAAGACGTGCGGATTGTAGAAGAGGACCAGACATACCGAGGCGAGCAGAGCCAGGAACAGCGAGCGTCCCGGAAGTTCGCTGCGATACAGCACCAGCGCGCCAAGCGCCGCCAGAGCCAGCCCCGCCCAGCCAAGATAGAACGACAGCCACGTTGCCGCGCGCATGGCCAGGAAGTTGGCCGCCATCGCGTGGGCGATCAGGAACCCGAGCAGCAGGCCGACGCGCAGCGCGCGCACCGCGCCGAGCCAGGCGATCATCGAAGCGGCCACCACGGCCACGCCAGCGGTCGCGCCGGCGACCGCGGCAGGATGGTTCCAGTACGCCATCAGCAGGCGCAGACGAAGTCCGCGCAGGCTGTCGGTGAGCGGGTCGATGTAGGAGCCCGGAAGCGCGGCAAGTTCGATGACGGTGAGCAGCGCGACGGCCGCCAGTGCTACGAAGAACGCGCGTGGCAGTCGCGCCGGCGATGATCCGCGCAGCCACGGCAGCAGCAGCAAGGCGCCGCCAAGGAACAGTGCGAAATCGACGCGCGTGAAGATCGCGGCGCCGAAGGCAGCGCCGGCCAGAACCGCGTCGCTACCGCTCGCATGTTCTTCACCGCGCTCGTTCTGACACGCTGCAGCCGCGGCAAGGCCGCCGACCGCGAAGAACCAGGCCAGCGGCTCCGACAAGGGCATGCGCGCCGCATAGTAACTGGCGCCATTGGCGGCGCTCAGCAACGCGGCGAAAAGCCCGAGCGCAACGCCCAGCCAGCGCGAGGCGAGAATGAACAGCGCCCACACCGCCAGCGCCGCGAACAGCGGGGCGTACGCTCCCGCGTGGCGCGCGCCGAGCGCCGCGCTGGACAGGCCCGCCCACACGGCAGGCACCGGGAAGAACGCAGGCCAGGCGGTGTCCGAGTCACGCGACCGCAGCATCATCGCGCCGGGCATGCGTCGATAGGGTGGGCCGGCGCCGAATACCTGTGACATCGAATCGAAGAGGCTGTCGCGCAGCTCGGGTGTCAGCGTGGGGCCGAGATCATCGTGCTTGGCCAGAGTGCCTGAGCGAGCCAGCCAAACTCCGCTGTCGACGTAAGCCGTGGAGTCGCTGGCGGCGAAGAAGGTGGGATAAGCGGGCCAGAACGCCACTAGCGATCCCGCGAAGACCAGCGCTCCGAGCGCGTTGCCGGGCGCACTTGGCGACGAACCGGGTGTTGGCCGGCGCATGCGCGATCTGCGAGCGGCCAGCAGGCCGGCAATCGTGATCGCGGCGTTGATCGCGACGACCGCGCCGAGCGAGAAATGTTGCAGCGCGGTCGCGCTGGTTGCGACCACGGTGGTGACGATCACGCTCAGCGCGACCGCGCCGAACGCGGGTGACAGAAAGCGCGAGCCGCGCCACCAGGCCCAGCCCGGGGCCAGCAGACACATCACGATGCTGGCGATCAGAGTCGCGGTTGGTAGGGGCGAAGAGAACGCCGTCATGTCACGGGGCCAGATGGCAGGGCACAAAAAAAACGGGGCGGTGCAACTGATTGCACCGCCCCGTTGCTTCTACAAGCTTCGGATACGTCTACGCGACGATCCTACTCTTCCTTGTCGCGGGTCGATCCGCCCATCGTCGCGAAGGGCAGGCCGTCGGGATCCTTCACGGTGATCTTGATGGTCTGCAGCGTCGAGCAGGTCGGCAGCGCAGCGCCATTCGGGTCGACAAGGATCGCGGCCAGCGCTTCGGCGCTGTTGCTGTCCACCTTGATCTGGCCGTTATTCGGGTCGCCGTAGGCGAAAGTCACCGGGAAGTCGATGACGGTCACGTCGCCGTTGGTGGCGTCGTTGAACGACGAGCGGGTCAAGGTGGCCAGCGACCAGCCGGCGTCGTTCTGCGCGTCGATCGGCGTTACGCCGTCGCTCTTCATGACACCCTTGCACTTCGACTTCACGTAGGTGACGTGGCAGGGGCCGGCCGGCAAGCCGAGCGGATCGCCATTGGCGTCTTCGAGCAGCGCGCAGTCCTTCTCGATCTTCGCCTTGGTCTGCACGTCGCAGCTACCTTTCTGCGCATCGAGAATGTACGGCGTGGCGTCGCCTTCGAGCTTCTTCACCGTTACCGGCGCGCAAGCAGGCGTGCCGCCGCCAGTCGAGCTGTTGATCGACGCGTGCTCGGTGGACGGGCAGCCGGCGAAGACGCGAACCATCGAGCTCTTGATGCCCTTGGCCTTGGCCAGATCGTTAAAAGCGCATTGTGCGCTGGCCGAACTCGCGTAGGCGGCTACGAGAGCGATAGCGGACAGCGAGAGAATTACCTTCTTCATTATGTCTCCTCCCAAACGGTTATCGACGGTTCAACTTACTTGCTTCAAAACCCAGCGGTGTCGCTTGCCGCCGCCTATCGTTCCGTACTTTTCTGTTTTCTTGCCAGGGGCGCGACCTTCATCCCCGACTCTGCACAAGACGCTTGGACGGCTCCATGCGCCGGCCTCCCCTGGCAGGTCGGCGCCTTTATAGGTGCCGGCCCAGGTTATTGTCAAGAACAGACAAAACACTTTTTGCGGACGTTTTTCGCGATTCGAGAGCCGCGCCGTCGGGGCAACGCGTCGCGGTCGTGCACCAGAGGGTCTTTCCTGCCATAAAGGCCTCAGCGCCAACAGCCGGCGCGCATTCCATGAAGGTTGTCATCCAGATCCCGTGCTTCAACGAAGAACCTTATCTTCCATCCACGCTCGCCGACCTGCCGCGCAGTCTGGCGGGGGTGGACGAAATCGAGGTGCTGGTAATAGATGACGGCAGCACCGACGCGACCTCGCGCGTGGCGCGTGAGCACGGCATCGAGCACGTAATCCGTGCTCCGGTCCACCAGGGCCTGGCCCGGGCCTTCTCCTCCGGCCTGGACTACGCCCTCAGGCGCGGGGCAGACATCATTGTCAATACTGACGCGGACAACCAATACCGGGGAGACCAGGTCCAGCGTCTGATCGACCCGATACTCCACCATGAGGCAGATCTGGTCATCGGTAACCGCAACCCCGGCCAGCTCGCGCATTTTTCGCCCGGCAAGCGCGTGCTTCAGGTGATCGGGTCGTGGGTGGTGCGGCGCCTGTCGGGAACCCGGGTGCCCGACGCGACCAGCGGTTTTCGCGCGTTTTCGCGCGATGCGGCGCTGCGCATGAACGTGGTCTCGGATTTCACGTACACGCTCGAGACCATCATTCAGGCGGGCAAGAAGCAGCTCTTCGTCACCCATGTCGACATCGACGTGAACGAAGAGACCCGACCTTCGCGATTGTTTCGCGGGGTCTTCCGCTACGTGCTCCACAGCGCATCCACTCTGGTTCGGATCTACGCCCTGTACGAGCCGCTGCGCGTGTTCACGCTGATCGGGCTGACCCTGCTGGCGATCGGCGCGATGATCGCCGCGCGCTTCCTCTACTACTACGTGTCCGATGGCGGGGCCGGCCACTTGCAGTCCCTGTTGCTGGCGGCGGTCCTGACCCTGGCGGGCTTCCAGACCGTGCTGATCGGATTGCTCGCCGACCTGATCGGCTCGAGCCGGCGCATCCTCGAAGAAACCCTGCTGCGCGTGCGGCGCCTCGAACTTCGCGATCGATAGTAATGAGGGCTGCCCTCTTCGGGACCTACAACCGCAGCCACAGCGCCAACCGCATCGTGGCGGCGGCCGTCCGGGCGGCGGGATACGAGGTCGTCGAGATCCACGAACCGCTGTGGGAGCGCACCCGCGACAAGGGCGACGCCTACTTTCGCCCCGCGGCCCTGATCGGACACGGCCTGACCTGGCTGCGGGCGGCCTGGCGTCTGGCCGCCGTGTGGAGGGCCAGCGGCGGAGCCGCGGTGGCGGTGGTCGGCTTCAACGGCCAGCTCGACGTCCTGCTGCTACGGCTGCTGACCCTGCGGTACGGCCCCCGCATCGTGTTCGCGCCGCTGGTGTCGGTGACCGAGACGCTGATCGAGGACCGGCGCGTCTACGGCCCCGGTTCGGTTGCCGCCCGCGCGCTGCGACTTCTGGACTGGCTGTGCTGCCGGGCCGCGGACGTTACGGTCGTCGATACCGATGAGCACCGCCGCTACTTCATCGAAGAGCTGGGCGTGGATCCGTCGCGTCTGATGACCTGCTACCTTGGCGCCGACGCGGCGGCGTTCGAATTGGGGGTGGGGCCGCCAGGTCCGGGGGCCGCCGTATCCGCGCCGGCAGCCGCCCCCGCCGTCGACCCTCCGGCCGGCGTCGCCGGAGCCTCAATGTCTCCGCTGGAGGTGCTCTACTTCGGCCAGTACCTGCCGTTGCACGGCCTCGACGTGATTGTCGACGCGGTCGGCCGTCTGGCCTGGCGCGAGGACCTCGTCTTCACGTTCATAGGCACCGGGCCGCTGCGGGCGCGCATCGAAGCGGCCCTGCGCGCGACCCGCGCCAAGGTTCGCTTTGTCGACTGGGTGCCCTACGAGACCCTCGCGGAGGTGATCGCGCGCGCCGACATTGTGCTCGGGATTTTCGGGTCCTCGCGCAAGGCGCGCATGGTGATTCCGAACAAGCTGTTCGAGGCGGCGCTGGTGGGGCGCGCCATCGTCAGCGCCGATACGCCCGCGGTGCGCGAACTCTTCGAGGCGGATCGGGACCTGCTGCTGTGCCAGCCTGAGGGGCGGGCTGTGGCCGAGGCCATCGCGCGCCTGGCCGGCGACGCGCAGTTGCGCCGGCGCCTCGGGACTTCGGCGCGTGATCTGATGCGCGAGCGCTTCAGCCAGGCGGCGCTCGGACGAGCGTGGCGCGAGGCTCTGGCCGGTCCCGAGGCCAGGCGCGCCGCGGCAGCCCGCGTGGGCGTGGCGGTGCTGGCGTTCAACGACGCCGCTCGCACGCTGGCCTGTCTGCACTCGCTGGCCGGCGATCCCTACCCTGACCGCACCGTTCTGGTCGTCGACAACGGCTCGGTAGCCGCGCAGCGCAAAGCCCTCGAAGAGGGCATGCGCGGCCGTATCGATGCCGAGGTCGTCACCCTTCCCGAGAACCTCGGCTACGCCGGCGGCAACAACGAGGCGATGCGGCGCCTGTTCGGCACCGGCTGCGACTACGTCTTGATCCTCAACAGCGACACTCTGGTCGGACGCGGTGCGACCGCTGCGCTGGTGGAGGCCGCGCTGGGCTGGCGCGGCGCCGCACCGATCGGGCCGCGGGTGTGCAAGGGCAGGCCCGGCGCCGCGACCGCGTCGGCCGGCGAGCGCTACTGGCGCAGGGTCTTGTGGGCACCGCGCTCGCTGATGCGTGTGCGGCGGCGGCGCCAGCGGCCCTACCCGGTGGGCGGCGTGGTCGGCTGCGCGCTGCTGGTCTCGCGCTCGCTGTTCGAGCGACTGGGTGGCTTCGACGAGAATCTGTTCGCCTACTACGAAGAGGTCGAACTGTGCCTGAGGGCCCGCGACGCCGGCTTCGTGCCGCTGGTGGCGCCGCTGGCCGAGGTCGGTCATGCGGCCGATCGCGGCTTCGTCTCGGGCATGACGCCGCTTGCCGCCTACCTCAAGGCCCGCAATCTGTGGCTGGTGGGGGCCGGGCGTCTCGGCGCCAGTGGGCCGGCCATCTTCGTGGCCGGCTATGCGGCGCTCATTGCCGCCAGCGCCGCGCTGTACGCGATTCGTGGGCGCACGCAGGTCGTGCAGGCGCTGCTGCGCGGAGCCCGTGAGGGCAGGGCGGGAATCAGCGGGCCGCCACCACCGGAGCTGTTCGCCGCCTCCGGATACCCGACAGCGCCCTGCGGCGGTGGCGACGCGCAAGAGGCTGCCCCGTGAAGGTCGCCATCGGCGCGGTCGCGGGAACCTCCGGTGGACCCGCAACCTACTCTGTCGAACTGGTCAGAGCGCTGGCTGCGGCCTTCCCCGAGGATCGCTACGTGGTGCTGACCGACCGCCCCGAGTCGTTCGCCTCGTTCGCCGAGACTCGCCCCCTGCCTTTGCGGTCGGCGTGGATGCAGCCGCTGTGGGACCACGTGCAGGTTCCGCGCGCGCTTGCGCGCGAGCCCTTCGACCTCTACCACGCCACCAAGGGTGTCATGCCGCGGCTTGCCTGGTTGCGGTCGGTGGTCACCGTGCACGATCTGGCCGGTTACGTGATGCCCGAAACCTTCAGCCTGGCCCAGCGCCTGCATCTTGCCTGGGAGACCCCGCGGGCGGTGGCCAGAGCCGGAGCCATAGTGGTTCCGTCGGCCAGCACCGCCGCCGATGTGGCGCGGCGGTTCCCGGCATCGGCCGGCAAAGTCAGGACGATTCCCGAGGCCCCCGGCGCCAGCGCCAGACCGGTCTCGGCCGCCGAGGTCGAGAACTGGCGACAGGGCCGCGGGCTGGGCTCGGGCCACAGCCGTCCGCTGTGCGGCTATCTGGGCACCATCCAGCCGCGCAAGAACCTGGAGCTACTGGCCAGCGCTTTCCTGCGCGCTGCCGGCGATCGCGACTGGCGCCTGGTGCTGGCCGGCCGCCTGCGGCCCGGCTACCGCCCGGCCTGTCTGCAAGAGGGCGATCCGCGCATCGTCTACCTCGGGCCGCTGCCCGACGAGGAAGTGGCGCCGTTCTTCGGCGCGCTGCGCTGCATGGTCTCGCCGTCGGCCTACGAAGGGTTCGGTCTGACCGTCGTCGAGGCGATGGCGTGCGGCTGCCCGGTGGTGGCGCTGCGCAACAGTTCGTTGCCCGAAGTGGTCGGGGACGCCGGAGTGTTGGTGGATGCGGCCGACGTCGCGACGCTGGCGCCGGTCATCGACACTCTGATGAGCGACGATCGCGAAGTCGCCGAACTGTCGCGCAGGGGCCGCGAGCGCGCCGCGCGATTTTCGTGGAGGCAGGCCGCGCTGCGAACGCGTGCGGTCTACCAGGAGGTGCTGGCCGCGCCCGGTGGCATCGTGGACGACGCCTGTGGCGGTCGCGCCGCGGCAGGAGCGACGCGATGAGTTCTCGTCAACTCGCGCGCGTCACGGCCGTGGTGCTCAACTGGAACGGCCTCGAGGACACGCTGGCGTGCGTGCGCAGCCTGTTCGCCGTCGATCTCGAGGGCGCGGCGGTGCTCGACGTTCTGGTCGTCGACAACGGCTCGCGCCAGTGTCCTGCCACCGCGCTGCGCGAGATGGGTGCGCAGGTCGCTATCGTGTTCACCGGCCGCAATCTCGGCTACGCCGGCGGCAACAACGCCGGGATGCGCTACGCGCTCGCACGCGGCGCCGATTTCGTGTGGGTGATCAACAACGATGCGGTGGTCGAACCCCGGGCGCTGGCGCCGCTGCTCGCCGCGGCCGAAGGCGCGCCGCGCGCCGGCGTCTTCGGCAGCAAGATCCTGCGCGCCGACGATCCTTCCAGGTTGTGGGTGGCCTGGGGTCGCGTCACCTGGCGGCAGAGCCTGATCGCGCTCGAAGGCGAGAACGCCTTGGACGGTCCGGCCTTCGACGGCGAACGCGACGTCGAGTGGATCCCCGGCTGCGCATTGCTGTTCCGCGCGCGCACGCTGCGCGAGGTGGGGCTCTTCGATGAGGCGTTCTTCGCCTACCATGAGGACGTCGACTGGGCCGCGCGAGCCCGGCGCGCGGGTTGGAGCAGCCGCTACGTGGGCGCCTCGCGCGTCGTGCACCGCGTACACGGCAGCTCCGGCGGCGCCGCGTTCTACGGCGGATTTCGCAAGTACCTGTCCGCGCGCAACAGCGTGCTGTACGCGCGCAAGCACGGCCGCCCGTGGCAGATTGCGTTGATGGCGCTGTGCATCGCAGTGACGCTGCCGCTGCAGTTTCTGCGTCGCGCCTGGAGCGGCGAGGCGGCCGGAGTGCGCATCAAGATACGTGGCTGGCGAGACGCTCTGGCCGGTCGTCCGCTGCCTCTCGACGAACTCGGTCTGAGATAGGA
This sequence comes from Deltaproteobacteria bacterium, assembly GCA_016218925.1. Classification (GTDB taxonomy): domain Bacteria; phylum Desulfobacterota; class Binatia; order UBA1149; family CAITLU01; genus CAITLU01. The sequence goes on from JACRCR010000185.1 coordinate 15,258, forward strand.
GGGAGGCGGCTTTTCCTGTAGCCTTGCCCGGATTTCCCATGCAAGAGTTCGCCGTCATTCCGACCTGCAGCGACGAGGAGAACCTCCAAGACATCGCCGCCGCCGCGCACGCCCGGTCGACGTGCTGAACGCGCTTTCCTCGAGCGATGCGATGGCGGCAGTTGGCGCTGCGGTTGCCGGCGCTGCGCGCTTCTCCGTTCTTGCAGCGAAGCCCGGTGATCGCGCTTCGGGCCTTGGAGCCTCGGCGCTCGGCGAGAGACTCGGCGGCGGCGACGTCACGGCGCGCCTGGCGACGTGGGGACTTGCCGCGGCCGTGTTCGTGGTGGTGACGGGCTACTTCAGCATCTTTCGTTCGTACGGCTTTCAGATTGAGGACGAGGGCACGCTGCTGTTCCAGCTCGAACGCGTCGCGCGCGGTCAGTTCCCGTACGTCGATTTCGGCACCGGCTATACGCCCGGGTTCTTCTACGCCGGGGCGTGGCTGCTCGAGCGCTGCGACTTTCGCGTCGAGTCGCTGCGCGCGGTTGTGGCGCTGCTCAACGCGGCCACCGCTGCGGGACTCTATCTGATCGCGTGCCGCGTGGCCGGTCGCGCGTTGGCGCTGGTTGCGCCGCTGGCGTGGGTTGCGTTCCTGCCGGTCAGGCCCGGCGACTTCGCCGCGTTCAACATTCCGTATCCGGCCTGGCCGGCCACGCTGGCGTGGATGATCGCGGCGCTGGCCGTCAGCGGTTTTGCAGCGCGCGGCGGTCTGGTGCGCCCTGCGATCGCGGGGCTGGCAGGCGCGGCGGCGTTTGCGATCAAGCCCAACGCCGGCGCCTTCGTGCTGGCCGGAACCACTTGGGCGCTGGCGCTGTTCGCGCGCAGCGACCGAACGTGCGACCGCGTCGCAGTATGGGCGAGCGCCGCGGCGATGGCGCTCGGCGTATGGTTCGCGCTCGGGCTGACGCTGATCAGCGTCGATGCGGTCGTGCATCTGGTTCCTTGCTGTGGGATTGCCGCGCTGTGCGCGGGGCCGCGGCGAGGCGCGCTCTCGACACCGGCGCATCCTCGGGCGCTGGACGCGCTGGCCGTCGTCGCGCTCGCATTCGCGCTGCCGACTTTGCTGTGGGCGCTGCCGGTGGCGGCTCGCCTGGGCGCGGAGGGCTTCGCACGCGAGGTGTTGCTGATTGGCTCGGGCGCCGCCGACCTCTACTATCTGCGCCACCCGGTGCCGCAGATGTACGCGCTGGCGGTCGCGGCCGCGGTGCTGGCGATCGCCGTAGCGGGCCGCGCCATCGTGGCCGGCAAGCTGAAGCCCGGGCCGGCCGCGGCGGCACTGGCGCTGGCCGCGGCGACGGTCGCGATCTTGCTCGCGACCGTCGCGGTAGCGCCCGAAGGGTTCCGGCGCGGGCTTTGCGCGCAACTCGAGAACGCCGCCTTCTGGCTCGCGGTGCTGGCCAGTTACGGCGCACTGGCGCTGCTCGCACTGCGTCTTGCGCGCCCGGCGGCCAGCGCGCGCGAACGCACGCTGGCGGCGCTGGTTCCGCTGGCCGCGACGATGTACGTGCAGCTCTACCCGCGCTGCGACTTCATGCACCTGTTGATGGCAGTTCCGCTGCTGCTGGCAGTCGCGCTGGCGCTGCTCGCGCGTGTGGCGTCGTGGTGGGAAGCGGGAAGCTGGGGCAGTACCAGCGGTGCGCGGATGATCGGCACGCTGATCTTCGCGATCGCGGCGGCAGTGCTCGTGGTGCGTCTCGGACTGGATCTGGAGCCGATCGCGCGCGTCGTCAACGGCGAAGACATGCGGCGCACGGTGCTCGACACGCCGCGGATCAAAGTCTGGAGCGAGGCCAGCGCCGCCGACGACCTGATCGGTTTCGGCAAGACCGTCGATTACCTGGCCGAACGAACCCGGCCGGGCCAGAGCGTGCTGGCGTTCCCGGCGCTTACCGGCGCGTTGTTCGCGGCCGGGCTGACCAGTCCGGTGTTTCACGACTACTGGTATCACGGTCGTCCTTCCCTCCAGGAGGAAGCCGCGATGCTCGCCGAGCTCGAAGCGGATCCGCCCGCCTACCTGGTGACGCTCAACCACGGCTGGAGCTTCTTCATCGACTCGCCGGCCTATTTCACCGCGGCCGAGCGGTTCGCACGCGAGCGCTACCGGCTGGTGGCGCGTTTCGGGCGCTTCGACGTGCTGGCGCTTCGCGACGCGATCGGCGCCGGCGTCGCGGTCGCGCGCTGGCAGCCAGAAGGCGCGCGCGACGCGATCGCGCAGCCCGAAACCGCGGCGCGACGTCAGGCGGTGCGCCGCTGGATGGCGGCGCTGACACCGCAACAGGCCGCCGTGGCGTCGCTGCCGCCGGACCGCGCGCAGGCGATCCTGTTCCTGCGCGGACTGCGCGACACCGGCGATCTGCGCGCGGCAGCGTGGGTCCTGGCGGGCTACGACAGCGAGGACCCGCGCCTGGTGCGCGAAGCGATGGGAGCGATGGAACTGATCGGTGCGGGTTTCGAGCCGTCGCGACATCGCTGGGCCGGGGATTTTGACGGCGCCGCGATCCTTCCGTACGTTGCGGCGCTGCGCCCGCGTGCCGAGCTTCTGCTTGCCGGGGGCGAGCCGCGGGCTGGCGCGTTCGCTTCGGCCATCGTCTCGGTCACGGAGGGCGGCGACGCCGCCGGTCGCGAGAGACAGACATCGCCGGCCGGCGCGCGCGGCGCGCAGGTTGCGGACTGAAGATGCACGAGGCCGGCAATGAACTTCACTCGGTCGGTCCGGTGGCGATCCGTGCGTGGTACGGGCTGCTCACGCAGGCCGTCGACAAGATCCTGCCGGTCCTGATCCTGCTGTACCTGGCGCGGGTTCTCGACCCCGCCGAGTTCGGCATCTACAGCTTCGTGATCGCGTATCTGGCATTTTTCCAGATCGTTTCCGACTACAGCATCGACACCGTTCTGGTGCGCGCCATGAGCCAGGATCCCGGCGACCGCGACGCGCTGCTGCGTGCGGGACTCGGCCTCAAGTTCACGATGGCTGTGGTGTCGGCGACGCTGGCGGTGGCTTTCGTCGGCCTCGCCTCGGCCCATCAGACGCCGCTGCGTCTGATGATCGTGGCGTCGCTCAACCTGCCGACCGCGCTCGGCGGCGCCTATCGCGCCTGGCAACGGGCGCGTCTGGAGATCGGCACGCTGTGCCTGCAGGCGGGCCTGCGCGCCGCCTTGCTGGCGCTCGGCGTCTTCGCCGCGGTGGAGACCGGAGCCGGTCTCGAAGCGATCTTCGCGTCGATGTCGGCGGCCAATGCGATCACCTTCCTGGTCGTTGCGTGGACGGTGCGCAAGACGGTGAGGCCGGGCCTCGCCTTCGACCTGGCGCGCTGGCGCCGTCTGGCGGTCGGCGTCGCGCCGCTGATGCTCAACGCATTCGCGATGACAGTCAGCCTGCGCATCGGTCAGATCCTGCTGATGTCGCTGCGCGGTCCGATCGAGGTCGGCGTGCTCGGCGCCGCTTCGCGCGTCACCGAAGCCTTCACGCTGCTGCCCGAGGCGCTGATGATCAGCGTCTATCCGTTGATGGCGGGGCTGCACGCGCGCGAGTCACCGGCGCTGGCGCGCACCGCCGAACGTTCGGCACGCTACCTGGTCGCCGCCACCGGGGTCCCGGTAGTGCTGTGCGCGGTGGCCGGCAACGAGATCATGAAGCTGCTGTTCCCTCAGCAGGGAGTCGCGGCCGGACCGATGTTGTCAGTGCTCGCGTTCACCGCGCTGCTTTCCGCGACCGGCACGGTGATCCTCAATCTGCTGGTGGCCACCCATGGCGAGAAGACCCTGTCACGCAACACCTTCGCCTTCGCGATCGTCAACCTGGTCGCCTCGTTCTTCCTGATCCGCGCGTTCGGAGGGATCGGTGCGGCGTGGACGATGCTGCTGACCAGCGCGGCGTCGCAGCTCTCGCTCGCGATGCTTCCTTCCACGCGCCAGCACGTGCGGGTGGTGCTCGGTTCGGCGATGCGGGCTCTGGCAGCGGTGGCGGTGGCGGTGGCGGTCGGGCGCGTCAGCGGGCTTTCCGGGGTCGAGCTTGTCTCGACGACGCTCGCCGCGTATGCCGCAGCGATCCTCTTGCTGCGGGTGTGCGGCGTGGAGGAGTGGCGGCTGCTGCGGGCCGCCGTGGCGGGAAGCCGCGGCGCCGCCGGCGCCGAGCGGGAGAACTGGTGACTGGCTCCTCGAAGACCGCGGGTCCGCGCTGCAACCTGTGCGCGGGCGACCGCATCGACCTCTACCACGATCAAGGATACCGGCGCGTGGTCAAGTGCCGCGATTGCCGCCTCGTGTTCGTCGATCCGCTGCCGACTCCGGCCCAGAAAGCCGAAATCGAACGTCTCGCGTACGATGGCGACCTGCTTCCCGAGGTCGCCGACTTCTTTCGCAACTGTCATCGCGATTTCACCGACGATCCGGTCATCGACGCGTTTCGCCACGGGCTGAGGTGGATCGGTGCCCATCGTGCGCCGGGGCGTCTTCTCGATGTCGGTCCCGGTACCGGAATCTTCCTGCATCTGGCATCCAGCGAGTTCGGGTGGCAGCCGTTCGGCGTCGACATCTGTCAGGAGAGTGCCGACAAGGCCCGCGACGAATTCGGCATCGCGTTGCAGGTGGGGGATTTCGACGACTACCCGTGGGAGCCTGCCAGTTTCGACGCGGTGACGATGCTCGACATGCTCGAGCACACGCTGGATCCGGCGGCCTCGCTGCGGCGCGCGTGGGAACTGCTCCGGCCCGGCGGTGTGATCTATATCGCGGTACCGAACCAGCACTGCCTGATGACGGTATTGCTCGACCGCTACATTCAGATGCGCGGTCCCGGCTGCCGGTTCTTCCTAGAGCGTCTGTACGTTCCGCCCCACGTCTACTACTTCAACCCGACGACGCTGCGGCGCATGCTGGCGCGCGCCGGCTTCGAACCTATCGGGGTCAGCAGCGGCAACGTCTACCTGGGCCGCTACCGCTTGCCGCTGCGCATGCGCATCCCGATGGAAGTGGTGCTCAAGGTCGGGAGACTGGCCGGGATGGGCGCCAAGGTGCTCGCGCTGGCGCGCAAACCCGCGGCAC